>CAZQVC010000066.1:0-1826 GCA_964596625.1 uncultured bacterium
ATGATCGAGAACATCGGCAGGAACATGCCGGCCACGATGAAGCCGACGATGACGCCGAGGAACACGATGAGCGCCGGCTCGAGCGCGGCGGTCAGGCTGTCGACGGCCTCGTCGACCTCGCGTTCGTAGAAGTCGGCGACCTTCTGCAGCATCGAGTCGACGGCGCCCGTCTCCTCGCCGATGTTGACCATCGAGGAGACCATCGGCGGAAACACCCGCGGGTACTTCATGAGCGTGGTGCTGATCTGCTCGCCGCGCTGGACCGCGTCCTTGGTCTCGTCGAGGATGTCCTCGACGATCGCGTTGCCGGCCGTGCCCTTAGTGATCTCGATCGACTCGATGATGTTCACGCCGCTCCTGAGGAGCAGGCCGAACGTGTTGGAGAACGAGGCGATGGCGCTCTTCTGCACCAGCGTGCCCACCACGGGCGTGCGCAGCAGTAGCCTGTCGATGGTCCTTCGGCCGTTCGGCGTGCGGTAGAAGAGCGCAACGCCCACCACGATCGCGATGATGATCACGGCGAGGAAGTACCACTGGAAGCGCAGGAAGTCGGAGATGGCGATGAGCGCCCGCGTGATGACCGGCAGGTCACCGCCGAGCTGGTCGAGGATCTGCGCGAACTGCGGCACGATGCCTGTGAGCAGGAACCAGGTGACGGCCAGGGCGATCACCAGCACGACCGTGGGGTACGTCAGCGCGGTCTTGATCTTGCCGCGCAGCGCGGCCTGCTTCTCCATGTACGCGGCGATGCGTTCGAGGATCCCGTCGAGGTTGCCCGACACCTCACCGGCCCGCACCAGATAGATGTAGAGCTTGTTGAACAGGCGCGGGTGCTTGGCCAGGCCGTCGGAGAGCTGCTGGCCGGTCTCGACGTCTTCCCGGACCTTCCTCAGCGCGTCCTTGAGGCCCTCCTTGTCGGCCTGACGCTGCAGGATGGCGAGGCTCTGCACGACCGGCAGACCGGCGTTGATGACCGTGGCGAACTGACGCGAGAAGATCGTGATGTCGCGGACGTTGGGGATCGACCCGAAGTCGAGCCACTTGGGCAGCTTGATGTCAGCGTTGAGGCCCTTCTTGGGAGCCTTGATCTCGCTGATGAAGTAGCCCTTCTGCCTCAGGGAGGCGGCCACGTCGCGCTCGGAACCGGCCTCCATGGTGGCGGCGATCAGCTTGCCCGTCCGATCACGCGCCTTGTACTCGAATACCGGCATCACGCCTCCTAGCGAACGCACCTTGCGAGAACTACCGTCCGGTTCCTGCGCCGTGCCCGGGCGGAACTCGAGACCCTGCCTAGAAGCCTATCTGGAACCGCTCATGTGAGGCTGGTGAATCGGTCACTTTTGCCGTGTGAAACACGGCTCTTGCCGCGACACCCGCGGGTTAGCATCGACCTCGATGGCACGAGAGTCGATGGCCAAGCGGCGGGAGCGGGCGCTGCGTGTACTGAACGGTCTACACACCCTCTACCCTGACGCCAAGACCGAGCTCGACTTCACGACGCCGTTCGAGCTGCTGGTATCGACCATGCTCTCGGCGCAGGCCACCGACGTCAGCGTCAACCTGGCCACACCAGCGCTGTTCGCGGCCTACGCCGACGCCCACGCCATGGCCCAGGCGGACCCGCTCGACGTCGAGCCGTACATCCGCACCATCGGGCTGTTCCGCACCAAGGCCAAGAACGTCGTCGCGGCCAGCAAGATCCTCGTCGAACGACACGGCGGGGAGGTGCCGAGCGACATGGCGGCGCTCACCGCCCTGCCTGGCGTCGGTCGCAAGACCGCCAACGTCGTGCTGGCCAACGCGTTCGGCGTGCCTACCATCGCCGT
>CAZQVC010000066.1:1926-6909 GCA_964596625.1 uncultured bacterium
TGGGCCGGCCTCTGTTAGCTTGTCCTCATGAGCGCCGGCCACGAACCCACCTCCGGCTCGCGGCAGCACGCCGCGAACGATCTCGGCGAGCCCGGCCACACCTCAGTCGACGTGGCGATCGTCGGCGCCGGTCCCATCGGCCTGGAGTGCGCCATCCTAGCCAAGCGCGCGGGCCTCAGTTACGTGGTGCTCGAGCAGGGGCCCATCACCGCGGCCATCGCCCGCTACCCCACGTTCATGACGTTCTTCACCACGTCCGAGCGACTGGAGGTGGGCTCCCACCCGCTGGTCACGTCCACCGACAAGCCCACCCGCAAGGAGGCGCTCGACTACTACCGCAAGGTCGTCGCCAACGAGGGGCTCGACGTGCGCACCTTCAGCCGCGTCACTGCCATAGAGAGCGCTCGGCGAGCGGGCCCGCGCACCCAGCGAAACGGCAGCCCGTTCCGGCTCGCGGTCGAGGCGCAAGGCCCGTCCGGTTACAGCGGCGCGGTCACCGCGCAGGTTGTCATGGTCGCCACTGGCTACTTCGACAACCCCAACCCCCTAGGCGTGCCTGGTGACGAACTCGAGCACGTCAGCCACTACTACACCGAGGGTCACCAGTTCTTCGGTCGGCCGGTGACCATCGTCGGTGGCGGCTCGAGCGCCGCCGACGCTGCCCTCGACCTCTACCGCAACGGCGCGAAGGTCACCATGGTCCACCGCGGCGAGGAGTTCAAGCCGAGCCTCAAGTACTGGATCAGGCCCAACCTGCTCAACCGCATCAAGGAGGGCTCGATAAACGCGTACCTCAACAGCCGCCTCGCGGCCATCGAGCCCGGTCACGTCGTCATCGCCACGCCCGCAGGCGAGGTCCGTGAGCGCTGCGACCAGGTCTTCGCGCTCACCGGCTACTTCGCTCCGCCCGACCTGCTCGTGGCCGCCGGTGTCGAGGTCGATCCGGTCACGTACGTCGCCGAGCTCGACCCCGAAACGCGCGAGTCGAACGTGCCCGGCCTCTACGTTGTGGGCTCCGCCGGCAGCGGCCGGCGCACGTCCGACGTGTTCATCGAGAACGGTCTGGTGCATGCAGCGGCGGCCATGGGCTCGGCCGTGAAGCGCCTCGCTGGCGGCGCCGGCGACCTCGCACCGGCCTGAGCCCGCGCCCAAAGGCGCCCAAAGGTCCCCCAAACCAACGTCGAACCAACTCAAAGCCAACGCCAAACCGACGGCGAGACACCCGCCCACCGAACGCTCGAGGGTCTAGTACACTTGAGGCAGAAACGTCGGCTAGGAGGCGTTCGCCTATGCGTGATCGCAAGCAGGTAATCGGGATCGCCCTCGTCGTCCTCGGGCTGCTCTTCCTCCTCGGGCGCGGTCTCGACTTCGGTGCGATGGCCTGGCCGTTCTTCGTGCTCATCCCCGGCGTGATCATGCTCGCTGTCGCGTTCCTCGGCGACCGGTCCTCGGCCGCGCTCGCGATACCAGGCTCCATCGTCACGACCATCGGCCTCATCCTCTTCGTCCTCAACCTCACCGACTACTGGCAGGCCTGGGCCTACTGCTGGGCGCTCGTCGCGGTCGGGGCCGGCCTCGGCAACTTCATCCACGGCGCGCTCACGCGCGACCCGCAGAAGGAGCGCGAGGGCCTCAGGGCCGCGTACGTCGGCCTCATACTGTTCGCCGCCTTCGGCGCGTTCTTCGAGTTCTTCATCTGGGGTGGCGCCAGCCTCGTCATGCGCTGGCTGATACCCCTCGCGCTGATCGCTGTCGGCGTCTACCTGATCCTCCGCCGCGAACAGCCCACCAGGTAAGAGCCGGCGCGTGAGCCAGAACCAGCCCGACCGCGTGACGCTGCCGGCCGTCCTCATCACGGTCGGCATCCTCTGGCTGCTCATCGAGATCGGCTTCGTGCCGGCCGGGCTGGTGGCCGTCCTCGCGAACTGGTGGCCCCTGTTCCTCGTCGGCGCCGGCCTCGACCTGATGGTGCCGGCCAGGCGGCCGGCCAACGTCCCGTTCGTGGCCATCGCCGCGGCGATCGTGCTGCTGCTCGGGGTCTTCGCCCCCGGAGGGCCCAGCACCAGTGACGGCGACGTGCGCGAGGCTATCAGCCCTGGCGCCCGGGCCGTCACGGCGAACATACGCACCGCCAGCGCTCCCACCACCATCACCGCAGCGCGTGACGCAGGTGCCCTGGTCGAGGCCTCGTTCATCGGCCAACCCGCCGGCCGCGTCACGACGACAGGAGGCCGCGAGCCGCGCGTAGAGATCCGCCCCGTGAGGACCGGCCTGCCGTTCACCGGCAGGGGCCGCTGGCACGTCGGTCTGCCCGCCGCCGTGCCCCTGTCGCTCACCGTCGACAGCGGCTCCGGAGCGCTGAGCCTCGACCTGAACGACGTCGCTCTCCAGCGGCTCGACCTTGAGTCGAGCAGCGGCGCCGTCACCGCACGACTGCCCGGCGCGGGCGCCAGCTACACGACCGAGATCGACGGAGGCAGCGGACGCCTCGCCCTGACCGTCGCCCCTGGAGCCTCCGTCGACATGGAAGCCGAGTTCAGCTCCGGCGGCGCCTCGATGCTCATCGGCGAAGGCACCGACCTCCGCCTCGAGCTGAAGACCGGCAGCGGCGGGGTCGACATCGACCTGCCAGACACCGCCCCGATCAGGCTCGAGGTGCGCGACGACGGGTCGGGCCGCCTGCGGGTGCCCGGCTTCCTCAACCGCCGGTCCGGCAGCGGCGACACCGGCGTCTGGGAGAGCAGGAACCTCGGCGACGGCGGCCGGGTCATCGAGATCCGCATCAGCGACGTCGGGTCGGGCAACATCACCCTGCGCTGAGCCGGCCACCGGACCACCAACGCGTGAAGGCACACACCACGCACGCCTAGCACTCCCACCTCGCAGGTCTAGCGCTCCGGCCTCGCAGCTCTAACGCTTCGGACAAGCCCATCACGCTCCGCAGCGAGGGCCCGCGCCCGCCACAGCTACACTCGAAGCACCGATGCGACTCATCGTCACCCACGAGCAACCGGACTTCGACGCGCTGGCCAGCATCGCGCTGGCCAAGCTCCTCTTCCCCGGCTCCCAGGCCACCGTGCAAGGCGGCATCGGCGCTGCGCAGAGCGCCTTCCTTCGCCTCTACCGCGACGTCCTCGACCTGCTCGAAGCCGAGCAAATCGACCTGGACAAGGTCAGCGAGCTCATCGTCGTCGACACCGCCGACCCCGGACGCATCAGGCCGTTCGACGCCCTCGTCGGCAGGGTGCCGGTCACGCTCTACGACCACCACCCCATCCCCGACGACCCCATCCCCGCCGGGCGCGGCCTGGTGGAACGGGTGGGCGCCACCGCCACCCTGCTCACCCGCGAGCTGGCCGCCAGCTCCACGACCATCCCACCGGCCGTCGCCAGCCTGGGGCTGCTCGGCATCCACGAGGACACCGGCAACCTCAGCTACGACATGACCACGCCGGACGACTACCGCGCCGCCGCCTACCTGCTGGCCAACGGCGCCAACCTGCAGCTGGTGAGGCGCTTCGCGCACGACACGCTGGGGGATGAGCAGATCGCGTTCCGCTCCGCGCTGCACGCGAACTCCCGCATCGTGGAGGTCGCCGGGCGCAAGGTGGTGCTGGCGGTGTTCGAGTACCCCGAGTACGTCGGCGGCGTCAGCGGGCTGGTCAGCGACCTGCTCGACATCAACGCCACCGACGCCGCGCTGGTGGTGGTGCGCATGGACGGCAAGACCCTGGTGTTCGCGCGCAGCAACGAGCGCTTCGACAGCGCGGAGGCGCTGGCCGAGGCCATCGACGGCGCCGGCCACCCCGGGGCGGCGTTCGGCAAGACCGACCTCGACCCCGAGCAGGCCGCCCACCTGGTGCTCGAGAGCCTCGCGCGGCACGCCTCTCCCGTGGTGCTGGCCGGCGACATCATGACCTCGCCGGTGAAGACCGTCCGCGACCATGCCACCGTGGCCGAGACCCAAGCCTCGCTCCTGCTGCACGGCCACAACGGCATGCCGGTCCTCGACCAGCACGGGGCGGTCGTGGGGATCATCTCGCGGCGCGACATCGACAGGGCGCTGCGCCACGGCCTCGGCCGCAGCCGCGCCAGCGGCTTCATGAGCCGCGCGGTGGTGACGGCCACGCCCCAGACCTCCGTCCAGGAGCTCGAGGAGCTGGTGCTCAAGCACAACATCGGACGCATCCCCATCGTCGAAGGGCAGGACCTCGTGGGGATCGTCACGCGCGCCGACCTGATCAGGGCCCGCCACCGGCCGCGGCCGCAACCGCGCGAGGTGGAGGAGCTCCTCGGCCGCCTGCCGCCACGCGCCCGTGACATCGTGCGCGCCACCCGGGAACTCGCCGGTGACGCCCGCCTCTACCTCGTGGGCGGCACCGTCCGCGACCTGATCATCGGCGCGGGCAGCAAGGACATCGACATGGTGATCGAGGGCGACAGCGCCGAGCGGGTCGCCACGCGGCTGCAGCAGCGGCTCGGCGGCACGCTCTCCTGCCACGTCGACTTCGGCACCTGCACGCTGGTCCTCGAAGACGGGCCGACCCTCGACCTGGCCACCGCCCGCGAGGAGGTCTACGCCCACCCGGGCGCGCTGCCCGACGTCACGCCGAGCAGCCTCGCTCAGGACCTGGCGAGGCGTGACTTCACCATCAACGCCCTGGCCCTGCGGCTCCAGCCCGAACCGCAGCAGCTGATCGACCCCTTCGGCGGCCGCGACGACCTCGAGCGCAAGCTGCTGCGCGTCCTGCACCCCCTCTCGTTCGTCGAGGACCCGACCAGGCTCCTGCGCGGCGCGCGCCTCGCCGGCCGCCTAGCCCTCGACTTCGAGGCCGACACCGCCCGCAAGGCCAGGGCCGCGCTCGACGAGGGCGTGAGCGAGCGGGTCAGCCGCTCGCGCCTGCGCGCCGAGCTCGAGCTGACGCTCGCCGAGCAGCGCGTGGCGCCCGCCCTCACGCTGCTCGAGGAGCTGGGCGCGATGGA
>CAZQVC010000066.1:7009-12377 GCA_964596625.1 uncultured bacterium
GCCAGCGACGAGGACCTCGCGGCGCGCATCGTGAGCCTCCAGGAACGACCGCCCCGCAGAAGGCTGCGCGGGAGGGATGTGGTAGCGTTGGGACTGCCTCAGGGCCCCGCCGTAGGCGATGTTCTCGCCGAAGTCGCCAGGGCTCGGGCCGACCGCTCGACCACTACTTTCGAAGAGGAACTGGCGCTCGCCCGGCGACTCGTCGAACGACTGCGAACGCCAGGCGGCACGCCGGAGTGAACCCTTGATCCTCAACTACTTCAACAACCCAACGGTCCTCGTGATCGCCTTCATCGTCATGGTGATGGCGCTCATCTTCCACAACATGGTGCAGTCGTACGTGGCGCAGCGCCTCGGCGACCCCAGCCCCAGACTGGCCGGCTTCATGGCCTTCGACCCGCAGCGTCAGCTCGACCCGATCGGGGCCTTCTTCCTGCTGCTCCTCGGCTTCGGCTGGCCCCGCACCATCCCCGTCAACTCGCGCAACTACCGCAACCGCGGCCGGGCCGAGGCGTGGGTCTGGATCTCGGGCATCGTCAGCTACCTGGTGGTGGGCTTCGTCAGCCTGCTCGTCGGCGTGATCTTCCTCGCCCTCGACAGCCCCAACCTCTTCAACGCCTTCCGCGTGGCGGCCTCGACGGCCGTGCTGCACGCCGTGATCAACCTCTTCCCCATCCTGCCCCTCGACATGGGCCGCGCGGCGATCGCCTGGGGCAACCCCGACGTCAAGCGCTTCGTCATGCAGATCGCTCAGTTCGGGATTCTCGGGTTCATCGTGTTCTTCTTCGTGCTCAACGCCCTCGGCGTCACCGGCTTCCTGATGGGCTTCTTCTTCGACATCTTCGCCCGGATAATCTCGCTGATACCCGGCCTGTAGCCGCCGCCGGTCGAGCCGCGCGCTAGTTGATCGCGCGCGCGCCGCTGCCGGTCGCGTCTGCTGCAGCTTCCGCCTCGGCCTGGCGGCGACCGGCTTCGCGCTGCTCGCGCAGGTCGACGATCATCTGCACCATCGGGGCGTACGTCTCGAAGGTCTGCAGCAGCTTGCCTGCCGGGTCGTACTTGCGGATCAGGTGGCCGCCGCGGCGAGCGGCGTAGAGGTAGCCGCTGTCGTCGACGCCGAGGTCGACGACGGTGTCGGTGACCTCGCCCTGACGCGCGTCGAGCGCGAACGACACGCCGACCTTGCCGTCGCTGGTGATCTTCCTGATCTTGCTGGCGGCCGCGTCCGAGATGTAGATCGAGCCCTCGAGGTCGACGGTCACGCCGTCGAGCAGGCGCATGCCGGGCTGGTCGGCGGCGATCTTGAAGGCCCAGCGGGTCTGGTACGTGCCCTCCGGGCTGAGCCGTTGGACCTGCCGGTTGCCGTAATCGAGCACGTAGACGTTGCCGGCCTGATCGACGGTGACGACCCGGGGGTCGTTGAAGGTGCCGTGACCCTTGCCGCGGCCCCCGAAGCTGCCGAGGAAGCGGCCGTCGTTGGTGAAGCGCTGCACCAGGTGGGTCTCGCTGTCGAGGACGTAGAGGGTGTCGTCGGGCGCGACCGCCACCGAGGCCGGGTAGAGGAACTCGCCGGGCTGCATGCCGTAGCTGCCGAACGAGAGCAGCGGCGAGCCGTCGGGCGTGAGCTTGTGGATCATGCGGTGGTGCTCCTGGCCGACGCGGTACTCGAAGATCGCCGCGAAGAAGTCGCCGCCGGAGTCCACGGCGATGGAGAGCGGCGCGGCCGAGAAGTCCTTGGGGCCGGTGCCGACGTCGCCGATCGAGCTGTGCAGGTTGCCCTCGGTGTCGAGGATGCGCAGCACGCCCTGGCGGGCGCTCACCGTCAAGACCAGGCGGGTGGGCAGGTGCGGCTCGTCGTCCACGTCGAGCTCGACGCTGTCGAGCACGTCGAGGACCTCGTCGAGCGTGGGGCGCTCGTCGGCGTCCTTGGCGATCATCTTCATCACCAGCTGGTCGAGCGCCTTCGGCACCTTGAGGTCGACCTGCCGGGGCGGCGGGGGCGTCTGGAAGATCTGCTGGTGCACGATCGCCTCGTAGCCGCCCTTGAACGCGGTCTGGCCGGTGAGCACCTCGTAGAAGACCAGCCCCAGGCTGTAGATGTCGCTGCGATGGTCGATCTTCAGGCCCCTGGCCTGCTCCGGCGACATGTACACCGGCGTGCCGACGCGGGCGCCGGTCATGGTCAGGCGCGAGAGGACCTTGCCGCCCGCGATGCCGAAGTCCATCAGCTTGACGGCCTCCGGCTGCAGCCTCGGCTCCTTGTCCTCGCGGATGCCGCCGCGGGTGATCATCACGTTGGCCGGCTTGATGTCGCGGTGGATGATGCCGGCCGAGTGGATGTGCTGCAGCGCGCGCACCACGCGCTTCATGATGTCGATGCCGAGGCTGATGTCGAGTTCGCCCGCCTCGATGTAGCCCTCGAGGCTGCGGCCGTCGACGAACTCCATGACCATGAAGTGCTGCACGCCGATCGCGCCGTGCTCGTAGGTGCGCACGATGTTCACGTGGTTGAGTCGCTGAGCGACCTCCGCCTCGCGGTGGAAGCGGCGGATGAACTTCGCGTCGGCCACGAACTGCTCCATGGGGATCTTCAACGCGACGATCTGGCCGTCGGACTTGCGCTTGGCGCGGTAGACGCTGGCCATGCCGCCGGAGCCGACCTTCTCCAGCAGCTCGTAGCCCGGCACCTCGGCGGCCTCGAAGTTCGAACCGGACGGCGCCGGCTTGGCGCGGCCGGCCGGCGCCACCTTCTTGTTCTTGGCCGACTTGCCCTTCGGCGGCGCGATGCGCGCGCTCCTGGCCGCCTGCACCCCTGACGGCACCATCAGCCCGAGCGCCAGCGCCAGGAGGATCAGCGGCGTGGCGGCCCGCTCGAGGCCGCCGAGTATCAGCGTCCCGATGGTCAGGCCGACCGCGACCACCAGCAGCAGGGACGAGAGCCAGGCCGGGGCGCGCAGCAAGATCGCGACCAGCGCGGCGGCGATCACCACCAGCACGAGGATCATTCGTCCACCTCCGCGATGATCAGGGTGATGTTGTCGTGACCACCGCGATCGTTGGCCAGTGAGATGAGCACCTCGACGCTCAGCTGCCGGTTGGTGGTGCGCCTCAGCTCCGTCAAGATCTCCTCTGGTTTGACCAGCCCGTGCAGACCGTCGGAGGAGATGACGAACACGTCGCCCTTCTCCACGGCGATCTCGATGACGTCGGGGGCGACCTGGGGCCTGGTGCCGAGCACCCGCGTGATCAGGTTGCGCCACTCGTGCGCGTCGGCCTCGGCCTCGTCCAGCAGGCCCTTCTCCAGCTGCTCCTCGACCCAGGAGTGGTCCTTGGTCAGCTGGTAGATCTTCTTGCCGCGCATCATGAACGCGCGCGAGTCGCCGACGTGGCCGATGTACGCCTTGCGCCTGACGATCGCGACACAGGTGATCGTGGTCCCCATCCCCCGCCGGCCCTGGTGCTTGATCGAGGCGGCGTAGACCCGGCGGTTCGCCAGGCGCACCGCCTTGTCGATGAGCGTGCCGATGCCGACCACCGGCTTGCCGGTGCGGATCTCCTCGACGTAGCGACTGAACGACTCGTCGAGCACCTCGATGGCCAGCTTGCTGGCGACCTCGCCGGCGGCGGCTCCGCCCATCCCGTCGGCGACGGCGAGCAGGGTCAGCTCCCCATCAGGGAGCGGGAACTGCCAGACGCGATGGTAGTCCTCGTTGAACGGTCGGACCCTACCGACGTCCGAGCCGTGACCTACGTTCTGACCGAGCCGCACGGGGTCAGTCTACCGTGAGGCGCGCTCTCGGCGTCCAGATGAGCGAAGCCGGGGAGGCGCGTTTTCAGCCGCGCTAGTTGCCCTTGCCGACCGGCCTGGCCACCGCGTAGAGGAACGGGTAACGCTCCAGCAGCCGGCGGGTGTCCTGGAACAGGCTGACGGCCTCGGCGGTGTCGAGGGGCAGCTGCTGCAGTTTCACGTGCGCCACGTGCGAGCCAGGGAAGACCACGGTGGGGGTGCTCACGGTGTCGGCAGCGACGGCGCCCATGTGCTCCTGCGCCAGCACCGTGCGGCTCTCAGGGTTGTCGAGGTCGTCGAGGAACGTCGGCAGGTGAAGGTCGGCCGTGACGGCAGCGGCGATCGTCGTCTCACGGTGCAGGGGGAGGTAGTCGCGGTGAGCGGCGCGCTGCAGTGCGAGGCGGAAGCGCTTGAACGCATCGGGGCCTTGCCGCCTGGCGGCGTGAGAAGCGAGGAACGGCAGCAGGCCCTTGCAGCCGCTGCCGTCGTCCGGGAGGATCTTCTCGTTCCACAGCTGCCAACCCGGCTTCCCGTTGCCGCCCAGGAGTTGCCGCCTGGCGTCGTGTTCCTGCTGGAAGATGGAGAAGTGGCGCCACTCGAAGATGAGATCGATGTCGTCCTCGATCATGTCGATGAGCTCCCCGAGACGCCACGAGAACGGGCAGAGGTAGTCGAAGTAGACGATCACCCGTCGGGGCATGCGCACATTGCACCATCACACGCCGCGACCCGCCGTAGCGGACGAGACTCATGCTCCGCTCTAACTTCTCATGTGAAGGATCGTGCTCGAGCCCCGCGAGCACCGACGAAGCCAGCCGCACACGGCCGTCAGTTCGGCTCCTCGTCGGCGTCCTCGCCCTCCTTGCGCACCGCCACCGTGCCGGCGCGCACCGACGGCGTCGGGGCGTCAGGGATGGGGCCGTGCCGGGCCTCGAAGCGCCTCACGTTGTCCTCCAGGCTGCGCAGCAAGGCCTTGGCGTGGCGCGGGCTGGTGACCAGCCGGGCCGTGACGACGGGCTGCTGGCCCGGCATGACCAGCACGAAGTCGAAGAGGAACTCGTCGGCCGTGTGGGCGATGAGCGCGCCGTTCGTCGGCCGCCCCCTCATGGTCTCCTTGTCGATCTCGAACTTGAGCTGCTTCACCCACCAAGCCTAGCCGAAGCGGGCGTTGGTCAAGGTCCGCAGTTGGAAGCGCGCCCTGCCGATGTCGTGCGACGACGAGAGGGCGACCACCGCCAGCCTCGTGCCGCCGGGCAGCGGGGTGAACAGGATCGGGCCGCCGTCTTGGTACATCACCATCAGCTGGCGCTGCCGGCCGGCCGCTCCGTTGGCCTGCTGGGGGTCGGCCGACGAGACCGCGGCCGTAGGCGCCGCGCCTAGCCCTGCGTCCCCCGCGTGAGAGCCGTCGGCCCCCGCAGCGGGCTGCTCGTCGCCCCGGCCCGATGAGCCCGCCCCCTCTTCGGCGTCGCCGACCGACGCCACCGGCGTGCCGAGCTCGGGGTGCGCGTCAAGCGACCCGTCGGTGGGATCTCCAGCAGCGGCCCCGTCGGCCTCCTGTGTCGCATCGAGTCCGGTGGCTAC
>CAZQVC010000067.1:0-12222 GCA_964596625.1 uncultured bacterium
GCGCGCCGGTCAGCCTGCTGATGGTGGACGCCAACGACTTCAAGCGCATCAACGACGTCTTCGGCCACCAGGCCGGCGACCGGGCTCTGCGCGCGATCGCCGACGGCATCCGCGACTGCGTCAGGCCGTACGACCTCGTCGGGCGCCTGGGGGGCGACGAGTTCGCAGTGATGCTGCCCGGCCTAGGGGCAGAAGAGGCCGGAGCGCTCGTGCCGCGCCTGCTCGAGTCGATAAGGTCTCAGCGCCTGGAGGAGGAAGCCCGCCTCACGGTCAGCATCGGCCGCTCGTCGGTGGTGCCGCAAAGCGCCAACGACCCGCGCACCGGCCTGCGCGCGAAGTCGCAGGAGGACGAGTTGCTGGAGCAGCTTGTCGCGCTCGCCGACCGGGACATGTACGAGGTGAAGAAGACGCGGGTGTAGTCGCTGCCCCCAAGTTGCTCCGGTGGGCCAACCGCTCGCCTACGCCACGCGCACCTGGCTCAAGGACACCTCGTTGGCCCTTGCCATCGCCGCGCCGAGACGGCCCGGGTCGATGCCGGGGAACGCGGCGCTCATGGGCACGGAATCGCAGGCGCGGCGCAGGACGCGGTCGCGGGCCTCGCTGCTGGTGAGGTACTCGCCGCAGCCGAGGGCCTCGAGGTCGGCGGGGCAGCCGATCGCGGCGAACCAGGCCGCCGTTCTCTCCAGGGCCTCCTCGTCGTCCGCCAGGGCGTGCTGCACCAGGATCCCGAAGCCCACCAGCTCGCCGTGGAGCGAGGCGTGACTGCCGGGCAGGATGGTCAGGGCGTTGTGCACCGAGTGGGCGGCCGCCAGCCGCGCCTGCTCCCCGGCCAGGGTGCCGATGAGACCGGGCCAGAGCACCGAGGCCTCGGCCAGGTGCTCGCGCAGGTGGGCTGCCTCATCGCCGTTCGCAGCGGGGCCGGCGGCCACCGCATCGGCGGCGTGGGCGAAGAGCATCGACTCGAGCTCGTCGCACAGCGCGAACGCCGCGACGGTCGAGGGCGCCGGCCTCGCGATGCGCGAGGTGGCGGAGCGCACCTCCACGGCCTTGGCCAACGCGTCGACGATGCCCGAGACCAGCAGGCGGTCGGGGGCGCTGGCCAGCAGCTGAGGGTCGACCAGCGAGGCCGAGGCGGCACGCTGTACCGGTCGGCCGCCGATGTGCGCGCCTTCCGGCGTGTAGTCGACGATGATCGTGGTCGAGGCGGAGCAGGTCGCCGGGCTGGTGGGCACCAGGATGTAGGGCAACTCCAGCGCCTCGGCCACCGCCTTGCTCACGTCGAGCACCCTGCCGCCGCCCACCCCGATGACCACCTGGTGCTCTCGCGCACGCGCCGGGAGCACCAGCCGCTCCACGTTGGCTGCGCCGCAGTAGCCGGCGTGCTCGACCTCGGTGTAGCTGACGCCCGCTTCGCTCAACGAGGAACGCACCGTGTCGGCCACGAGCCCGTAGCCGACGGCTCCGTGCACGATCAGGGCGGAGCGCCCCAGCGTCGCCGTCTCCGGGCCGACGCGGGAGACCGCGCCAGGCTCGCTGACATACCGTCCCGGCGTGAGGATGCCGACCATCAGGACCTACCGTGCCTAGCTTGCGAGATCGCGTGCATGGTGTTACCTCCGGGTGGTTGCAGCTGAGAGCTGGCGAGCTGGTGTGAGGAACCGCTTCGGGCGGCGCGCCTTGCTGGATGCGCAGAGTATATCCATATACCCAATGCTGCCGATATGGAGGGCGGGAGCTGGAGCGTTGCGCGGTGAGGCGCTGCATACCGCGCCTTAACCGTACGGTTCGGTGTCCTTGACGGGTTCTCGCCGCTCTGCTTACCATCGTTGATATTCGCCGGCTGCGGCACAGCCACAACCTCAACCACTCCCCAGGCGCTCGCCGGAGACGACCCTGCTCGATCCCTAGCCAGCCGACCTGAGCACCCCAGGAGCGAACCCGTCACTTCACCAGCTCGTGAAGAACCATCTCGCCGCGGTTTAACGTTTTACCGCCGTGGCTCGAGGAAGGGGGTGGCGCTGGGAATCCACCCGTGGCCCGTTGATTGACCGAACCGACCCG
Source organism: uncultured bacterium (assembly GCA_964596625.1). Taxonomy (GTDB): domain Bacteria; phylum Deinococcota; class Deinococci; order Deinococcales; family Trueperaceae; genus DASRWD01. The sequence continues at coordinate 2,062 of CAZQVC010000067.1, forward strand.
GCAAGCCTTTCCAGTACGACCACCCGATAGGAGCATAGATGTCAAGAAGACTGTCCTCCACGACAGCCCTCAAACGCCTGCTCGTCGCTCTCGTAGCGGCAGCCGCGTTCTCGCTGGCCTTCGCGCAGACGACCGTGACCGTGGCGACCTCGGCCGAACCGGCCGTGATGGACCCGCACAAGGCGACCGAGCGCTTCACCTCGATCTTCCTCACCAACATCTACGACAGCCTCATCTCGCGCAGCGACACGCTCGAGATCAGCCCCAACCTGGCTGAGTCGTGGGAGCAGATCGACTCCGACACCTGGCAGTTCAAGCTGCGTCAGGGCGTGACCTTCCACAACGGCGAGCCGTTCAACGCCGAGTCCGTCAAGTTCACCCTCGAGCGCTTCATCGACGAGGAGTTCGGCTCCACCCAGCGGACGCACGTCCGCACCATCACCGGCGTCGACATCGTCGACGAGTACACGGTCAACATCAACACCGACGGCCCCGACGCCATGCTGCTCGCCCGCATGTCGGAGCTGTTCGGCGTGATGCTGCCGCCGCAGTACATCGCCGAGGTCGGCGACGACGGCTTCAACGAGCACCCCATCGGCACGGGCCCGTGGAAGTTCGTGGAGTGGGTCAAGAACGAGCGCATCGTGCTCGAGGCCTTCGACGACTACTGGCAGGGCCGCCCCGAGGTCGACCGCCTGGTGCTTCGCCCCATCGCCGAGCCCGCCAGCCGCATCTCCTCGCTGATCACCGGCGAGGTCGACCTGATCGACGCCGTGCCATACGTGCTCATCCCGCAGCTCGAGGCCTACGACAACATCGACGTGCTGCCCGTCGGCACCGCTCGCGTGTTCTTCATCGTCCTCGACGTCACCAAGCCGCCGTTCGACGACGTCCGCGTGCGTCAGGCTCTCAACTACGCCCTCGACGTCGAGTCGATCATCGCCGGCGTCGCGCGCGGCCAGGCCCAGCCGGTCGCCACCGTCATCGTGCCCGGCACCACCGGCTACGACCCCTCGATCGAGCCGTACCCGTACGACCCGGAGCGCGCCCGCGAGCTGCTGGCCGAGGCCGGCTACCCCGACGGTCTCACCGTGGGCTTCGATTCCTTCACCGGCTCCATCGCCGACCACGCCACGCTGGCCGAGGCCATCGCCGGGCAGATCAGCGAGGCGGGCTTCAACACCGAGCTGACCATCTACGACAACAGCGTCTTCGGCCCGATGCGCGCGAACCTCGACACGGCCCCGATGTACGCCTACAGCTACGGCAACTGGGCGCTTGACGTCTCGGCCATCACCGCCTCGCTCAACCAGGGCCACACCGGCTACTACTACAAGTCGGCCGAGGTCGACGAGCTGATCGACCGCGCCAACCAGGCCATCGACCCGGACGAGCGCAACGCGATCCTCTCGGAGATCCAGCAGATCTTCAAGGAGGACGCGCCGTACGCCTACCTCTACCGGCACACGGCCGTCTACGCCAAGAGCGATGCCCTCAACTTCACCCCGCGTGAGGACGAGATCATGCGCTTCTACCCGCTTTCGGTCGACTGAGTCCCAGGCTCTAGGACCGCTAGCGACATAGGTTCGAAGCACGCCGACGGCCGCAGGAGCGAACGCGTTCCTGCGGCCGTCACCATCTGACTCGCAGTCGTATCTGACGTAGATCACGAAGCAACGAAGGAAGACGCCTTGCTCCAAGTCATCTCGCGCCGCCTGATGTTCGGCTTCATCGCAGTGATAGCAGCCAGCATGGTGGTGTTCGTCCTCACCCGCCTGTCGGGCGACCCGGCGGTGCTGATGATGCCGGTCGACGCCACCATCATGGAGATCGAGGCGTTCCGGGAGCGCATGGGCTGGAACGACCCGTGGCTGATCCAGTACGCGCGCTTCGTCTGGGGCGCCCTGCAGGGCGACTTCGGCACCTCCTTGCGGCACAACCAGCCGGCGTTCCAGATGGTCATGGACCACATGCCGGCGACCTTGCAACTGGCCTTCACCGCCATGGTCATCGCGATCGTCGTCGCGGTGCCGGTCGGCATCATCACCGCGGCCAAGCGCGGCACCTGGGTCGACGGGCTCGGCCAGCTGTTCGCCACCTTCGGCCAGTCGGTGCCGAACTTCTGGCTGGCCATCATGCTCATCTCGTTCCTCGCGGTCGAGCACCGGCTGCTGCCCGTCGCGGGCCGCGGCACCGTGCTGCACCTGGTGCTGCCCAGCCTCACCATCGCGGTCGGGGTGATCGCCATCGTCATGCGCCTTACCCGGACCTCGATGCTCGAGATCGTCACCGAGGACTACATCCGCACGGCCCGCGGCAAGGGCGTGCCGGAGTGGCGCATCCTCATCAAGCACGCCGCGCGTAACGTGATGATCCCCGTCGTCACGATCGTCGGGCTGCGCTTCGGCTACATCCTGGGCTCGGCCGTCGTGGTCGAGACCGTGTTCGCCTGGCCGGGCGTCGGCTACTTCACCCTGCAGGCCATCCGCAACGCCGACTACCCCATCGTGCAGGCGTCGGTGTTCGTGCTCGCTGTCTGCATCATCGCCATCAACCTCATCGTCGACCTGCTCTACGCCACCCTCGATCCTCGCATCAGGAGCGACCTGTGAGCGCCGACTCGACCGCCACGGCGCTGCCCGTCCCGGCCGCCAGGCCGAAGCGCGACCGCTGGCGCTCCTGGCGGATCCTGGTCAGGAACCCCCAGGGCATCTTCGGGCTGGTGCTGGTCACGCTCGTGCTGGTCGTCGCCGTCGGCGCGCCGTACTTCGGGCTGCCATCGCCGACCAAGCAGTCGCTGCTCGAGACGTTCGTCCCGCCCATGTGGGCCGACGGCGGTTCGGCCGAGCACGTCCTCGGCACCGACCACCTGGGGCGCGACGTGCTCAGCCGCATCGTGTTCGGCACGCGCATCTCCGTGATGGTCGCGCTCGGTGCGGCCATCGCGGCGGCGGTCTTCGGGGTACTGATGGGCATCGTGGCCGGCTACTACGGCGGCCGCGTCGACACCTTCATCATGCGCGTCGTCGACGTGCAACTGGCCTTCCCCCTGCTGCTGCTGGCACTCGCGGTCATCGCAGTGCTGGGCCCCAGCGTGACCAACCTGATCATCGTCATGGCCATCACCAGCTGGGTGACCTACGCGCGGATCGTCAGGGGACTGTCGCTGAGCCTGCGACAACGCGAGTACGTCCAGGCCTCCATCGCGATGGGCGCGCGCGACTGGCGCGTGATCCTGCGGCACATGCTGCCCAACGTCTTCCCCACCATCGTCGCGCTGTTCACCTTCGAGGTCGCGCGCAACCTGCTCATCGAGGCGGCCCTGAGCTTCCTCGGCCTCGGGGTGCCGCCACCCACGCCGACCTGGGGCCGGATGCTGGCCGACGGCCGCAACTACATGCTGGTCGCCCAGTGGGTCATCACCTACCCCGGCCTGGCCATCATGCTCTCGGTGCTCGGCATCAACATGCTCGGCGACGCCTTCCGCGACATCGTCGACGTGAAGCTCTAGGAGGGTCGATGGACGCCGAGGCGCGCCGCTACGCCCGCGCCGACCTGATCGAGTTCGCCACGTCGTGCTTCGGTCACTTCGGGGTCGCGAACGACGACGCCACGATCGCGGCCGAGGTGCTGGTCAGCGCCGACGTGCGCGGCGTGCACTCGCACGGCCTGCTGCTGCTCACGCGCTACTGCACGCAGCTGCGCGAGGGCGGCGTCGTGCCGCGGCCACGGTTCGAGGTCGTGCGCGAGGCGAACGCCACGGCCCTGATCGACGGCGGCGCAGGCCTGGCTCAGGTCACGGCCGTCAAGGCCATGCGGCTGGCCATCGACAAGGCGGCCCAACACGGGGTGGGCATGGTCTCGGTGCGCAACAGCCACCACTTCGGCGCGGCCGCGCCGTACGCGCTGCTGCCCCTCGAGCACGGCATGATCGGCTTCGCCTCGACCAACGCCGGCGTGACGATGACCGCGCCGGGCGCGTCCGGCCGGCTCATCGGCAACAACCCGTTCGCGTTCGCGGTGCCCAACGGCGAGCAGCCGTTCGTGCTCGACATCGCCATGGCGCAGTCGTCCGGAGGTCGGGTGCACCGCATGGCCCGCGCCGGCGAGCCCATCCCGCTCGGTTGGGTGGTCGACTCGCAGGGCGAGGACACCACCGACCCGGCCGACTACGGGGCGGGCGGTGCGCTCCTGCCCATCGGCGGGCACAAGGGCTTCGGGCTGGCGTTGATGATCGAGATTCTCTCCGCCGTGCTGGCCGGCGCGTCGACCACCACCGACGTGCGCATCGACGTGCAGGAGCCGGGCGTCCCGGCGGGCATGGGCCACCTGCTCATGGCCATCGACGTCGCGGCGTTCCGCGACCGCGCCGACTTCGGCCGCGACCTGGCGCACCTCTTCGCCAAGGTCGGCTCGCCGGTCACCGGCGCGCGCATCCCGGGGAGCTCCTCGAACGCCATCGCCGCGGAGTCCGAGGCCCGGGGCGTGGCGCTCCCGGCCGACGTGGTGGCGAGCATCGCGAAGGTGGCAGAAGAGCTGGCGGTCGAGTTACCGACCGCCAGCTAGTTCTCTCAAGCAGATCCCGTTCTCCTCAGAGCGGTCCGGCGCGCTTGTCCACGCCGTCGTGCAGCACCTCGACCAGCAACATGAGGTTGCGGATCACGTGGAACGGGTCCTTGACCGGCAGACCGACCACCTTGTCGAGGGGCTTGCCCTCGCGGTCGCGGATGTTGATCCACTCGCCGATGCTCTTGTCGGGGTTGGGGAACGTGTCGAAGGTGTACTGCCAGATCTTCTCGTGCAGGCTCCACAGCTCGTCGTCGCCGGTGAGCAGGCCGGCCAGCGCCGTGGTGTAGAGGGCCTCGGAGTGCGGCCACCAGATCTTGGTGTACCAGGTGTCGAGGATCAGCTCCTCCGAGGGGTTCTCGGCCGGCCCCTCGGGCGGCGTGCCGTCGGGCATCACGTAGCGCAGGATGCCGCCGTACTGCTCGTCCCAGCCGACCGCTAGGGTGGCCTTGGTGACCTTGCCGGCGGCCTCGATCGCGTCCGTGCGGCCGTAGCGCCCGGCCTGCTCGAGCAGGAACCACATCGACTCGACCGTGTGGCCGGGGTTGACGTGGGTGGTGAGCAGCCGGTTGCCGGGAGAGTCGCAGATGGCCTCCTTGATGAGGCCGGAGTCGAGCATGAACGTGTTCAGGATCTCGTCCATGTAGCCGAGCGCGTCCTGACCGACGCTGTCGCGGCGCGGGTGACCGACGTCGAACAGCGCCCGTTCGAGCGTCTCGCTGACGTTGAGCATGATCATCGGCGTGGCGTGCGTGATGCAGCCGGGCGGCATCGGGTAGGGCTCGGTGCGGGCGTCGCCGCTGGCCAGCCTGCGCTTGACGTCGTCGTAGTTGCGCAGGGCGGCCTCGGCGTAGCGCGCCTCGCCGGTGGCCGAGGCCACGCCGGAGAGGCCGAGGATCGCGAAGCAGTCGGCGAAGTAGCTGATGTCGTGGCCCTGGCCGGGGATGGCCTCCTTCTTCTGGCCGTCGGCGGTGAGCAGGAACGCGGCCCTGCCGTTCTCGGTGTAGGCGTGCTCGAGGATGAAGTCGACGGTCTGCCTGGCGATAGCCAGGTACTCGTCGGCGTCGCCCGTCAACAGGCCGCGGCGGACCATCTGGGCGGCGTGAGCCATGAGCCAGGCGAAGCGCCCCTGGGACCAGGTGAACTTGTCCTCGGAGATGCGCTTGCCTGTGCTGTTCTCGATGACGGTGAAGACGCCGCCGTGCTCGCGGTCGACGTGCTTGAGCCAGAACGGCAGCAGCGTGGTCTCGAGGTGCTCGCGGTAGAACGAGCCGAGCTCGGCTTGGGACGACGGGTAGACGTTGCTCACAGTTGGCCTCTCTCCATCTCACGACGGCCTGCTCGCATCGCGGCGAGTCACGTCCCGTCGAGGATCGACTTGCTCGACTTGCTGCTTCTAACCTGGTGGTGCCTAGTTCAGACGGCTTCCGCTCGCCCCGAGCTCGCCGACTTGTAGAACGCCTCGACCAGCTGGACGGCCCTGATGCCCTCGCGGCCGTCGATGGCGGGCGTCCTGCCCTCGTCGAGCGCGGCGAGGAAGTCCTGGTACTGCAGCCGGTGGTTCTCGAAGGAGATGGCCATGGGGTCGGACGAGCCGCCCTGGCCGGCGCCCCCGTACTTGGCGAGCAGCTCGTCGCGCTCGGCGTCACCGCCGGAGCGGGTGCGCCAGTCGACGAGCATGTCGTCCTCGATCTTGAGGAAGCCTTCCGTGCCGTGCACGTGCAGGGCCTTGGGGCTGCCCGGCCACAGGGAGGTGGCGGCCGCCAGCTGGCCGTAGCCGCCGTTGCTGTAGCGCAGCACGCCGACCAGCGTGTCCTCGACCTCCAGCCTCTCGTGGTTCAGCGTGCCGGCGTAGGCGAAGACCTCGTCCACCGGGCCGGCGAGCCACTGCAGCGTGTCGACCTGGTGGATGCCCTGGTTCATGAGGGCGCCACCGCCGTCGAGCTCCTTGGTGCCGCGCCAGGCGCCGCTGTCGTAGTAGGCCTGATCGCGCCACCACTTGACGTAGCCGTCCACCTGCAGGAGGCGGCCCAGCCGGCCCTCCTCGATGGCCTGCTTGGCGAACGCGTTGGCCGGCGCGAAGCGGCTCATGAAGATGGCCCCGACGACCACCCCGGCCTTCTCGGCGGCCTCGATCAGGCGGCGCGAGCGCTCGACGGTGACCTCGATGGGCTTCTCGACCATCACGTGCTTGCCCGCGGCGATCGCGGTCAGGGCGGGGTCGAGGTGCGCGCCGGAGGGCGTGCAGATGCTGACGATGTCGACGTCGGGCCTGGCGACGGCCTCCTCCAGCGAGGCGAAGCTCGGCACGCCGTGCTTGTCGGCGAGCGCGGCGGCCCGCTCCGGCGTGCGGCCCACGATGCCGATCAGCTTGGCGTTGGGCAGGCCTTCTACGGCGTAGATGTGCGCAGCGGAGATGTTCCCGGCCCCCACGACGAGGACTCCGTGCGTCTTGCCCGATGGTCCGGTGCTGGACATGCTCTTCCTCCTGTGACCATGCGAGTAGTCGCAAGGATATATCGCGATTGTAACCCTGCCGGGAAGTACGGCGGGCGGCGATTTGCTGTCGCAGACGGTACTATCCACACATGACCGGGGCACCGAGGCGCCGCTGCCGGCGTGAGGCTAGTACGCTCGGATCATGAGCGCCCACCTCCCGCCGAGCTCAAGAGCTGGCTTTTCGAGCGTCCTGCTCGTCCTGCTGACCAGCGGCATCCTCTTGACCAGCGCCGCCGCGCAGGACGAAGTGCGAACGCGCACGCCGGACAACATGGCGGCTTGCCTTGATTCGCTCGAAGAGGGTGCGTCCACCGGGCCCCTCAAGACGATCGTCGTGCCCGAGCTCGGCGTCGTGCTCGACGTGCCAACCACTCACGCCCTTGGCGGTTCGGACGGTCAGTGGTACGCCTACGGCTCTCACGGCGGCGAGCCGCTGGTGCCGGACGTCAGCCTCCGTTACGTGCAGGGCGCCACGCTCGAGGAGACGTTCCCCGACATCGGCGTGACCAGGGTGGGTAGACCGTACGCCGACGAGTTGGTCCTCATCGAGTCGCCGGGCGAACTGCCCGACGGCACCCTGATCACGGTCGAGCGTTACGCGCTGCCGCTAGCCGACGGTCTCTTGCTGATCGACCGCTACGAAGGCTTCGACTGGGCCTGCTTCGATCTCGTCGCCTCGAGCGTGCGGACCTTCCAGACGGCGCAGTAGCAACGCTCGGGCCGGGCGGAGCGGTTTCGCGACCGGTGTCGTTCGCTACCCAAGTCAAGGGTCCAGGGGGAAGGCTAGTGCTAGCCTGACCCTCGAAACGTCACTTCAAGACCAGGGAGGAAGATATGAAGCGCCTGCTGATCTCGTTGCTCGCAGTCGTGGGGGGCCTCGCATTGGCACAGGAGACGTTGCCGGTCGGCCTACTCGTGCCCTTCACCGGACAGTACGACTGGGTCGGGGCGAACGTGCAGCCCGTGGCCCAGATGATCGCCGATGAGATCAACGAGAGCGGCGGCATCAACGGCGCGCAGATAAGACTCCTCCAGGGCGACACCGAGGGCACGGTCGACGCCGGGTTCACGGCGGCGCAGAAGCTGATCAACGCCGACGGCGTGCTCGTGCTGGTCGGTCCGACGTCGCTCTCCATCGCCGGCTCGCAGCAGCTGATCGTCGACACCGGCACGCCGATGGTCTCGCCCACGGCGGGCACCACCGCGCTCGACGCCTACAACGACCAGTACATGTTCCGCACCGTGCCGTCGGACTCGCTGGGTGGCAGGGCCATCGCCCGCGCCGCCACCGACAGCCAGTACCTGTCCGGCGACGCCTTCGCGCGGCCCGTCCTGATGGTCGGTGACGCCCCGGCGATGATCTCGTTCCAAGACCCCATCGCCGAGTCGTTCGAGGATTACGGCACGCCGGTGCTCGCCAACATGCTGTTCACCCCTGGCAAGACCAGCTACCGCACCGAGGTGCAGGAGGCGCTGGCGAACGACCCCGACGTGATCGTGCTGGTCGCCTCCCCCGAGGACTCCGCCCGCGTGATGCAGGCCGCCTTCCAGGCCGGCTATGAGGGCACCTGGTTCGTCACGCAAGACCAGACGACCAACGACTACATCGAGCTGGCCACCCCCGAGCTCACCGAGGGCATCTACGGCCTCGAGGAGGTCGCCGACCCCGAGAGCGCCGACCTCAACGAAGCGTTCCAGCAGCGCTACAAGGAGCACAGCGGCCTCGACGTCCAGATCTTCGGCACCAACACCTACGACGCGATGAACGTGATCGGCCTGGCCATGCTGCGCGCGGCGCGCGAGGACGGCGAGATCACGCGCGCGACCATCACCGCCAACATCCGCGCCGTGACCGACCCGGGTGACGACAAGGTCGTGGTGCACGACTACACCTCCGGCAAGGAGGCGCTCGAGGCCGGCAATGAAGTCGACTACCAAGGTCTCGTCGGCCCCATCGACTTCGACGAGTACGGCAACATCACCGCGCCGTTCGCCATCAAGCAGGTAGTCGACGGCGAGTGGACCACCGTGGAGATCGTGCCGGCCGAGGCGCTGGACTGATAGACGAACTGCCGTAGTGACGGCGCTGCTCCAGACACTGCTCTTCGGCCTGGCGACCGGTGCGGTCATCAGCCTCAGCGCGGTCGGGCTGTCGCTGTCCTACGGCGTCACGCGCTTCATCAACTTCTCCTACGGCGAGCTGCTCACGCTCGGCGCGTACCTCACCTTCGTCGTCGTCTCGTTCGGCCTCTCGCTGCCGCTGGCGGCCGCCGTGGGGATGGTGGCTGTCGGCGTGGTCGGGGTGCTGTTGGCCAGGGTCTTCTTCGACCCGATCCTCAAGCGCGGCTTCCTCGCGCTGCTGGTGACCAGCGTCGGGCTGGCGTTCGTGCTGCAGAACGTCGTGCGCATGATCTTCGGCTCCAGCCCGACCCGCTTCCCACTGCCCCTCATGCGGCCGTGGCGCGTCGGCGAGCTGATCGTGCCGAAGGTGCCCGTGCTCGTCATCGTCATCGCGCTGGTCACGATGCTCGCCGTCCACCTGATGCTGCGCTTCACGCGCATGGGCAAGATGATGCGGGCCACCAGCGACAACGGACCCCTCGCGCGCGCCTCGGGCATCGTCACCAGCCGCGTCCTCTCCACCACCTGGTTCCTCAGCGCCGCCATCGCCGCGCTGGGCGGCGTGCTGCTGGCCATGACGCAGCTCTCGCTGCAGCCGATCATGGGCTGGAGCTTCCTGCTGGTCGTGTTCGCGGCCGTGCTCCTCGGCGGCATCGGCAACCCCTACGGCGCGATGCTCGGCGCCCTCATCGTGGGGCTCGGCATCGAGCTCGGCGTGGCCTACATCGCGCCCGACTACGGCTACGCCTTCGCCTTCCTACTGCTCGTGGTCGTGCTGCTGGTGCGACCCCGCGGGCTGCTGAAGGGCAGCTTCTGATGGGCAGGCCGCAGATCGCCCGATCGCCGGTGGATTCGATGGGGGGCGGCACCTGATGGACCTGTTCGGGTTCTTCGCCGGGCTGCTCACGCTGGCGCTCATCTACGGCGTGCTCACGCTCGGCCTGCACGTGCAGTTCGGCCTCGCCGGCATGCTCA
>CAZQVC010000068.1:0-6173 GCA_964596625.1 uncultured bacterium
GGGCGGCGGCGTGTACGGAGCCGAGGTGACCATCGACAACCCCGAGCGGGTCTTCGACAACCTGCCAGACGACATCGCTCCAGTTGCCACGCCGTGAGGTAGCCAAGGCGCATACTGGCGCGAGGTGTCGACATGTCCGAGCCTGAACACCGGTTGCCGGGGCGGGTCCGCGCCAGCCAGGCCGCGATGGCCCCCTTCAATCGTCTCTTCGAGCGCTCACCGTACGGTAGGCGCGACGTCGACGATCCGGAGAACTGCGACTTCGTCTTCGGCAACCCCCACGAGATGCCGCTCGAAGGCTTCGTGTCGGCGCTCCAACGCAACTTGGCCCCGCAGAACCAGGAGTGGTTCGCCTACAAGCTGAGCGAGCCTCGCTCGCAGGAGATCGTCGCGGCGTCACTGAGCGAGCAGCGCGGCGTGTCGTTCCGCCCCGAGGACATCCTCATGACCAACGGCGCGTTCGCGGCGATCGCCGTCTCGCTGTGCACGTTGCTGGAGCAGGGCGACGAGGTGATCTACCTCAGCCCGCCGTGGTTCTTCTACGAGCCGATGATCTACGCCTACGGCGGCGTGCCCGTCCGAGTCGCCATCGACCGTGAGACGCTCGACATCGAGCTCGCGGCGGTGGAGGCCGCCATCTCGCCGCGAACCAGGGCGATCATCGTCAACTCGCCCCACAATCCGACAGGGAAGATCTACCCACGCTCGACGCTCGACGCGCTCGGGTCGCTGTTGCAACAGGCCAGCCAGCGTCACGGCCGGCCCATCTACCTGCTATCAGACGAGGCGTACTCGCGCATCCTCTTCGACGGCAACGCTTTCCACAGCCCCACGGAGTCGTACTCGCACTCGCTGCTGCTCTACACCTACGGCAAGACGCTGCTCACACCAGGGCAGCGGATCGGCTACATCGCCCTGCCGCCCTCGATGCCCGGTCGTGACGAGCTGGGAGACGCGCTGATGGCAGGTCAGATGGCTGTGGGTTTCGCCTTCCCCAACGCGCTGATGCAGCATGCGTTGGCCGACCTCGAGCAGCTCTCCATCGACCTGAGCGCGTTGCAGCGGCGCCGCGACCGCATGGTGACGTCCTTACGCGAGATCGGCTACGGCGTGCGGGTGCCGGAAGCCACCTTCTACCTGATGGTCGACTCGCCCGATCCGGACGACGAGGCCTTCGCCGACCTGCTCGGCGAGCATAAGATCTACGTGCTGCCCGGTACGATCGTCGAGCTGCCAGGGACCTTCAGGCTCTCGCTGACCGCCAACGACGAGATGATCGAGCGCTCGCTCAGCGGGTTCGCGGCGGCGTTCGCAGCCAGCCGTGCAGCGACCGGCGTCTAGCTCGCTTCCCACCCTGCTGGCAGCTTCAGGTACGCCTGCGACAGCTCGCCAATGGACCCGCAACCCAGGAGCTTCATGGTGCGCACCAGCTCGGTGCGGAGGATCTCGATGGCGGTCGTCACGCCTGACTCGCCGCCGGCTGCGAGGCCGTAGGCGTACGCGCGGCCCACGAGCACGGCGCGAGCGCCCAGCGCCAAGGCCTTGACGATGTCGGAGCCGCGCCGGATGCCGCCGTCGATGAGCACCTCAACCTCGTCGCCTACCGCCTCGAGGACCTCCGGCAGCACGTGCAGGGTCGGAGCGACGCCGTCGAGCTGGCGCCCACCGTGGTTCGACACGACCACCGCCTTGGCGCCGAGGTCGACAGCGCGCCTGGCGTCGTCGGCGGTGTGCACGCCTTTGACGACGATCGGCCCGTCCCACGCCTCGGCGATCCAGCGCAGGTCCTCCCAGGCGACCGCCGCCGCCTCGAGCTGAGCGCCGATGTCGCCGTAGCCCATCGGGCCGTCGGCGAGGATGATGTTGGGGAACGACATCAGGCCGCCGTCCCGGAAGAAGTCGAGCACCCAGCCGGGCCTCGTGACGACCTGCCACACGTGCGGCAGCATCTGCACGGGGTCCCTGGTCAGCAGCTGCGCCGTGCCGTTGCGCACGTCGCGCTCGCGCATGCCCGCGACCGGCGTGTCGATGGTGACGACGAGCGCCGAGTAGCCGCAAGCCTTCGCCCTGGCGATGCCTTTGAGCGCGACGTCGCGGCCGCCGGCGAGGTAGAGCTGGAACCAGGTGGTGCCGCTGCAGGCCTCCTTGACCTCTTCCATGCGGGTGCCGGACAACGTCGAGAGCGTGTAGATCGTCCCGGCCTTGCCGGCGGCGGCGGAGGCCGCGGCCTCTCCCCTCGGCCAGAACAGCCGACTGCTGCCGACGGGGGCGAGGATGAACGGGACGGAGAGCTCCTCGCCTAGCACGGTCGTGCGCGTGTCGACCTCCGGCACCACGACGGCCGAGCGCGGGCGCAGCAGGACGTCGTCGTAGGCCCGTTCGTTGGCCCGCATCGTCGCTTCGTCCTCGGCGCCACCGTCGATGTAGTCGAAGACCATCCGCGGCAGGCGACGGCGCGCCCTCTTCCTCAGGTCGGCGATCGAGACGGTGGTGGGAGTGAGCGGCTTCATGAACGCGGTAGCACTACCATAACTTGACTTAGGGAGCGACCCGCGCCTAACATTTGATCAAATATCAAAAAGGCATCACCGAGGAGGCAGGCCATGCTGAAGCGATCCGCCTTAGTCACGTTGCTCGTAGTCGGCGCACTGTTCTCGACCGCGCAGGCGCAGGACGACCTGATCGAGATCAACTACCTCACGTCGTTCTCGACGTTCGGTCGCGACGCGTACGCGTACGTCGCCAAGGAGATGGGCTTCTTCGAAGAGGCCGGCCTCGACGTCACCATCAACCCCGGCAGCGGCACGGTCAGCGTGATGCAGCTCATCGCAGCCGGCACCGCCGACTTCGGCCCGGGCGACGCGGCCACCGCCTTCATCGCCATCGCCAACGAGGGCCTCGACCTCAAGGCGGTCGCCGCCGTGCAGCAGAACACGCTGGCCGCGGTCATCGCGCTCGAGTCCTCGGGCATCGCCACGCCGCAGGATCTCGCTGGCAGGACCTTCGCCGACGCGGCCGGCTCGACCAACCGCATCCTGCTGCCCGCCTACGCCGACGCGGCCGGCTTCGACGACTCGACGGTCGAGTTCGTCGCCGCCGCCCCGCCCGACCTGCCGCGCCTGCTGGCCTCCGGCACCGTCGACTTCATCGGCCAGTTCGTCGTCGGCCGCTCCCTGATCGAGACCGCGGCCGGCGAACCGGCGGTGATCCTGCCGTACAGCGACTACCTGCCCGACCTCTACGGCAACATGATCATCGCGCGCAACGAGATGATCGAGGAGCAGCCCGAGGTCGTCGAGGCGTTCATCGGCGCGCTCATGCGCGGCCTGCAGTACTCCATCGACCATCCAGAGGAGACCGGCGAGATCCTCGTGAACAGCGTCGACGGCCAGAACGCCGAGATCGCGGCCAACGAGGTCGAGATCATGCACGACTTCGTGCTGCCGCCCGACTACGACGGTGCGATCGGCGCCATCGACGCCGCCAAGGTGCAGGCGATGATCGACATGCTCACCGAAGCCGGCGCCATCACCACCGAGGTGACGGCCGAGGACGTCTTCGCGCCCGGCTTCACCGATTAGCGAAACGAGCTAGCGCGTGGCGTTCCTCAAGGTCGACGACGTCTCCAAGGTCTTCACGGCGGGCAGGGGGCCCGCCGTGAACGCCTTGCACAAGATCGACCTGGACGTTCGCAACGGCGAGTTCGTCACGCTGGTCGGGCGCTCCGGCTGCGGCAAGTCGACGCTGCTGCGCATCATCGCCGGGCTCATGCCGCCGTCCTCCGGGCAGGTGACGATCGACGGCAGCGTCGTGCAGCGCCCCCGCCGCGACGTTGGCCTGATGCTGCAGAAGCCCGCGCTCATGCCCTGGCGCACGGCGCTCGAGAACATCATGCTGCCCGTCGAGATCATGGGCAAGAGCGGACCTGAGTACCGCGAGAGGGCGCACCGGCTACTCGAGACCACCGGCCTCAGCGGCTTCGCCTCCCGCTACCCGCGCGAGCTCTCCGGCGGCATGCAGCAGCGGGTCTCGCTCTGCCGCTCCCTGATCCACGACCCGGACGTCCTGCTGATGGACGAGCCCTTCGCCGCCCTCGACGCCCTCACGCGCGAGGAGCTCTCGATCGAGCTGCAACGCATCACCGCGGAGCAGAACAAGACGGTGATCTTCGTGACCCACTCGATCGAGGAGGCCGTGCTGCTCGCCGACCGCGTGGTGGTGATGTCGCCGCGGCCCGGTCGCATCAAGAAGATCGTGCCGATCGACGCCCAAAGGCCACGCACGCTGGGCGCCAGCAAGCAGATCGAGACGTTGGCGCACGCCGGCAGCGAGCTCAGGGAGCTGCTCTTCGAGCGCAGCGACCCGGCCGCGGCGGGCCTCTCCGCTGGCGCAGGAGCCGGCGCTGGAGCGAGCGCGTGAACGCCGCCATCGACGATCAGCAGCCCGACGTCACCTCGGCGATCGTCGGCAACGGCCCCGTGCGCGAAGCTGCGTTGCCGGCGGGTTCCGCCACCGACCGGCCAGAGGAGCGTGGCGCGCCGCCGCCCCCGGCCCAGGGCAGGCCGTTCCTCGACCGTAGGGTCCTGGTCACCGCGCTCCCCCTCATCGCCACAGCCCTGTTCATCGCGCTGTGGTGGCTGATGAAGCTGGCCAACGGCTGGAACGACGTGATCCTGCCGTCCCCGGCCAACGTGCTGGCGTCTCTCCGCGAGAACTCGCAGCTGCTGTTCGAGCACGGCATGGTCACGCTGCAGGAGACCGTTGTCGGCTACGGCCTCTCGATCCTCATCGCGGTGCCGCTCGGCGTGATCATCGGCTACTCCTGGGTGGTCGACAAGGCGCTCTCGCCCATCCTCATGGGCCTCAACGCCGTGCCCAAGGTCGCGATCGCGCCACTGCTGATCATCTGGATGGGCTTCGGCATGGAGCCCAAGATCGCCATGGTCGTGCTGCTCTCGTTCTTCCCCATCGTCCTCGGCGCAGCCTCCGGCATCAAGGCGACACCGGAGGACCTCGCCGAGATGATGCGCTCGCTCGACCCCTCGGCCATGCAGATGTTCGTCAAGCTCAGGCTGCGCGCCGCCCTGCCCCAGATCTTCGTGGGGCTGCAGGTGGCCATCGCGCTGGCCGTGATCGGTGCGGTCATCGGCGAGTTCGCCGGCGCCACCAAGGGACTCGGCTACCTGATCACGGTCTCCGGAGGCACCGCCGACACCTCGCTGGCGTTCGCCTCGCTGGTCATCCTCTCGGTGATAAGCATCGCGCTCTACTACATCGTGCTCGGCATCGAACGCTGGTTGGTGCCGTGGGCGGACCACCGGCCGTGAGCGCCCCCAATGCGCCCCGCGTGCCCGTGCGCTCGCTCGTCGAGGTGACCCGCGACACCTTCGCCGCTGTCGGCTTGCCGGTCCCGGCGGCCCAGGAGGTCGCCGAGGCCTTGGTGCTGGCCGACCAGGAGGGGCAGCCGTCGCACGGCGTGATGATGGCCGAGCTCTACGTCGAGCGCATCGTCGCCGGTTCTGTCGCCACGCGCACCACCGCCGAGATCGTCGCCGACCGCGGCGCCACGGCGGTCCTCGACGCGCACGACGCGCTCGGTCAGCTGACCGCGCGCCAGGCCATCGACCTGGCGTGCGAGAAGGCCGCCGCTCACGGCGTCGGCGTCGTCGCGGTGCGCAACGCCTTCCACTTCGGCACCGCCAGCCGCTACGCGGAGCGCGCGGCGGCCAAGGGCAAGGTCGGGGTGGTCATGAGCAACACGCGCCCGCTGATGCCGGCCCCCGGAGGCGCCGAGCGCCTGGTGGGCAACAACCCCGTGGCCATCGCGCTGCCCACCGCCTCCGGCAGGCCCCTGAGCTTCGACATGGCGACCAGCCAGGCGGCCATGGGCAAGATCCGCCTCGCAGCGGCCTCCGGCGAGAGCATCCCAGGCGACTGGGCGACCGACGCGGCCGGCACGGTCACCACCGACCCGAAGGAGGCCATCAGCGGCATGCTGCTGCCGATGGGCGGCGCCAAGGGCTTCGGCCTCGCCCTGATGATCGACCTGCTCTCCGGCCTCCTCTCTGGCGGCGGTTGGGGCGACGCGGTCACGCCGCTGTTCGGCGACAGGTCGGTGCCGTACAACAGCTCCCAACTGTTCATCGCCATCGACCCGCAGTTCTTCGGGTCGG
>CAZQVC010000068.1:6273-12153 GCA_964596625.1 uncultured bacterium
CCGCCGGCTCGGGCGCCGGGCGACGCGCGCCGCGAGGCCCGCGAGCGCAACCGCGAGACGGTCCCGGTCGCCGCCGCCGTCCTCGACCGCCTACTGCAGACAGCCACCACTCACGGCGCGGCCACCCGCCGCCTCGAGGAGTACCTGACCCCAGCCAAGACCTAGAGCCCCAAGCCACCAGCAACGAGCCGGGCGGCAGCGACCGCTCGACCGGAAAGGAAGTACCAAGACAGCATGGCCAAGCAAGAGATCGTCAGCGACAAGCTCCGCACGCCCCCGGGCGTCTTCTCCCACGCCACCATGATCGAGGCGACCGGCCGCCTGGTGTTCATCTCGGGCATGACCGCCCGGCGTGCCGACGGCACCATCGCCGGCATCGGCGACATCGAGGAGCAGACGCGACAGGTGTGCGAGAACCTCAAGGCAGCCGTGGAAGCGGCCGGCGGCACCATGGACGACATCTGCCGCGTCGACGTCTACGTCCGCAACATCGAGCAGTTCGCGGAGATCCACAAGGTGCGCAAGGAGTACTTCAAGGCGCCGGTGCCGGCCTCGACGATGGTCGAGGTGGCGAAGATGGTCTCGCCCGACTACCTCATCGAGATCAGCGCCATCGCCGTCATCCCCTAGGAGCAGCACGTGAAGTTCGCCCGCATCAACGTTCAAGGCGCCCCCCGCGCCGTGGTCGTCGAGGACGACGCCTACGCCCTGTTGCCGGAGCCGTTCAGCGACCTGACCGACCTCGTGGAGGGCGGCGAGGAGGCCTTGGCCGCAGCCAAGAGAGCCCTCGCCACCGCCCAGCGCATCGCGGCCGACGACAGCCTGCTCCTCTCACCGCTGACGCGCTTCAAGCGCGACGTCCTGTGCACGGGCTGGAACTACCTCGACCACTTCATGGAGGGCATCGGCAAGCGCGAGGGCCAGGAGGTCGACCTCCCCAAGCGCCCCACCTTCTTCACCAAGGGACCCAACACCGTGATCGGGCCGCGCGACCCAATCGCGTTCGACCCTCAGCTCTCCAGCAAGTGGGACTACGAGGCCGAGATGGCGCTGGTCATCGGCAAGGCGGGCCGCAGCATCCCCGAGGAGCGGGCCATGGAGCACGTCTGGGGCTACCTGCTGGCCAACGACGTCTCGCAGCGCGACCTGCAGAGGGCGCACGGTGGGCAGTGGCTCAAGGGCAAGAGCATCGACCGCACCATGCCGCTCGGCCCCTGGTTGGTGACGGCCGACGAGGTCGACGAGACGGCCGTGCGCCTTAGGTGCACCGTCAACGGGGAGACCCTGCAGGACGCCTCCACCGGCCAGATGGCCTTCCCCATCCGCACGCTCATCGCCGAGCTGTCGCAAGGCATGACCCTCGAGCCCGGCGACCTGCTCCTCACGGGCACGCCATCCGGCGTCGGCAACGCTCGCGAGCCTCAACGCTTCCTGCAAGACGGCGACGAGGTGGTGGTAAGCGGAAGCGGCCTGGGCGAGCTGCGCAACCGTGTGACCCTCACGGACCTGCTGTCGCCGGCCGAGGGCGCCGTTCTACGAGCGGGAGGCGGCTGAGCGACATGACGCCACCCAGCCCCGCCGAGCTGCTCGAGGGCAAGCACCGGACCATGGCCGACACCGCCACCGAGCGCCTGCACGAGGCGATCGTCGCCGGAGACTTCCCGCCCGGCACGCCACTGCGGCTCATCGACCTGTCCGAGAGGCTGGGCATGAGCTCGATGCCGGTGCGAGAGGCGATAAGGCGCCTGGAGTCGATCGGCTTCGTGACCGTGCTGCCGCACCGCGGCGCGTTCGTGCGCGGCATGACCCTGGAGGACTTCGAGGACACGATCTCTACCCGCCGCCTGCTCGAGTGCGAGTGCGCGGCGCGCGCGGCCGAGAGGTTCGAGTCCTCCCACGTCGACGCTTGCAGGCGGCACCTCGAGCGCTACCTCGCCCTCTCCGACGCCGGCCTCATGGTCGAGGCCCGTGCTGCTCACCGCGAGTTCCACTACGGCATCTACGCTCGCGCCGGCTCGCGCTGGCTGCTGCACGCGATCGACACCGTGTGGAAGAACTCCGAGCGCTACCGCTTCGCGGCCGAGCCGGCCAGCTCGCGCAGCGAGACCCTCGACGAGCACACCGCCATCCTCCAGGCCTGCGCCGACCGCGACCCGGAGGCCGCGAGCCTGGCCTTGGCCGCTCACCTCGACAAGGCCGCCGGCCGCATGCGCGCCAACCTCCTGCAACGCGGCAGCGTGAGCGCGATCGGCGGCGAGAGACAGGGCGAGCAGCAGGGCGAGATCGACGACCTCGGCGAAGACGACGAGCTCGCGGGCGTGCCGCTGTGAGCCGAGCCGGCGTGCGCGCGACCTTCGACGCCAGCGGCTCGGTGACGGTGATCACCGGGGGCTCGAGCGGGATCGGCCTGGCGGCAGCCAAGGCGCTGTGCGCGGCCGGCGGCACCGTTCACCTCGTCGACGTCAACGAGCCGGCCGAGTCGCTGGAACCCGGCCTCCACTACCACCGGCTGGACGTCACTGACCGAGCCGCCGTCATGCGGCTCGCCGAGTCGATCCCCGGCGAGGTCGACGGGCTCGTCTGCGCCGCCGTAGTCCAGCCCCGCACGCCGGTGCTGGAGATGTCGCCCGAGGAGTGGTTGCGGGTCATCGACGTCAACCTCAACGCCGTCGTGTGGTGCGCCCAGGCGTTCGTGCCCGGCATGGTGCGCCGCGGGCGGGGCTCGGTGATCCTGTTCACCTCCGGGCTGGCCGTCAGCGGCTACCCCAAGGCCAGCGCCTACGCCAGCTCGAAGGGCGCGCTGCAGGCCTTCGCCCGCTCGCTGGCGAAGGAGGTCGCCGCCAGCCGCGTCCGCGTCAACCTGCTCTCCCCCGGCGTGATCGACACGCCGCAGTTCCGCGCCGCCAACCCGGGCGGCGACCTCAGCCACTGGCAGCAGACCACCGGGGTCGGCGTGCCGGAGGACGTCATCGACTCGCTGCTCTTCCTGCTCTCCGACGCCGCGAACCTCACCGGTTCGCTGCTCACCCGCGAACAGGTCTTCCCGCGGGAGCGTCGATGAGCGCGTCGGCGCACCAGCCCGTGATCATCGCCGGCGCCGGACCCGTCGGCCTCACCACCGCCCTCGGCCTGGCTCACTACGGCGTCCCTGTGGTCGTCCTCGAGGCCGACTCGAGCCTCTCGACGGACACCAAGGCCGGCACCATCCTCACGCGCACGCTCGAGGTCTTCGACCGCTACGGCGTGCTCGAGGAGGTGTTGAAGACCGCGCTGCGCATCGACACCATCGCCGACATCGAGCGCGGCACCGGCAACGTCATCCGCGAGATCAAGACCGAGGTGCTGGCGGGCGACACGCGCTTCCCCTTCATCATCAACATGCCCCAGCACTACCTCGAGCCGATCCTCGCGCGCGAGCTCGAAAGACGGCAGCCGGGCAGCCTGCGGATGAACAGCCGCCTGCTGTCGTACGAGCAGACGGCCGACGGGGTGCAGGTGCAGGTCGAGACCGACGCCGGGGTCGTGCAGCTGGAGGGCTCGTACCTGCTGGGGTGCGACGGCGGGCGCAGCACCGTGCGCCGGCAGATCGGAGCCGACGTGCAGGGCACCACCCTCACGGAGCGCTACACCCTGGTCGACGTCAAGGTCGACCTCGACGTCGACAACCAGCGCGACTACCCCTACCTGTCGTACTTCGCCGACCCCGACGAGTGGATGATCCTCGTGCGCCAACCGGAGTTCTGGCGCTTCCTCTGGCCGCGCAAGCCCGACCGGCCGGAGTTCAGCGTCGAGCAGTTGGCCGACAAGGTGCGCTCCTACATCGGCGACGTCTCCGAGCTGGAGGTCCTCGGCTCGAACGAGTTCGCCGTGCACGTGCGCGCCGCGTCGCAGTGGCGCGACGGGCGCGTGTTCCTCCTCGGCGACGCCGCCCACCTGCTCACGCCGATGTGGGCGCTGGGCCTCAACACCGGGGTGCTCGACGCCTCCAACCTGCCGTGGCGCCTCGCCTGGGTGCTGCGCGGCTGGGCCGAGCCCGCGTTGCTCGACGCGTACGAGACCGAGCAGAAGCCGCTGGCGGTGCACGGCTCGGGGCAGATGGCCGAAGCGGCGCGGCGCTTCATGGCGCACGAGCAGTCGTCGCTCGAGTCGATGACCGACCAGGCCTGGGCGAACGCGATGACCCGTTCGATGCTGGGCATGCGACTCGACGTCGACGGCACCGGCGAGTGGACGCTCGCCTCGACCCCCACGCCCGAGCCCGTGCGCCCCGGCGACCGGATCCCCGACCTGCCGGTGTGGCACCAGAGCGGCCAGACCTCACTGCACCGCCTGAGCAACGACGCCTTCGTCGCCCTCTACTTCACCGACGCCAGGCGGCGCCCGCGGCTGCCTCCCGACGAGCCGTGGCTCAAGCACCGGCTGGTGTCGCACTGGGACGCGCCGGTCGACTCTGGCCTACGCGGCCAGGCTCTGTTCGACCCTGGCCGGGTCGCACAGCGGCGCTTGGGCGTCGACGAGGACACGGTCGTGCTGCTGCGACCCGACTCTCACGTGGCGGCCGTTGCCCCACTGGGGGCCTCGGCGAACGGCGGCGGCGACGTGGCGAGCAGGCTGTACGAGCAGGTCACGCGCGGCCCGGCGAGCGGCCGCGCGGAGAGAAGCGAGCGGGACGCATGAAGGAGTCGTGCCATGAGTGACGAGTACGGTTTCGAGCTGGCCAAGGAGCGCGGCATCGCGTTGGGCGACATCGGCCACCAGCTGCTGCAGGAGACCGACGAGATACGCGTCTGGAGCGTGGACCTCGAGCCCGGTGAGAGCATCCACTTCCACTACCACCATCACCCGTACGTGATCATCTCCCTGGCCGGGGACAAGAACGTCGTCGAGTCGATCTTCGGCGACAAGCGCGAGACCCACGAGCCGGCCGGCACGGTCGTCTACCGCAACAAGCCCTCCCCCGTGCACCGCCTCACCAACGTCTCCGAGGTGCCGTACCGCTCCCGCCTCGTCGAGTTCAAGAACGTCGGCTGGGGCGAAGGCGAAGGGCTGTTGCCACTCGGGGCGGTCGCGGGCGCTGCCGCGGGCGCCGCGCCGACCGCTTCGGAGACACCAACCTCTGAAGCCCCGGACGACCCTGCCGCCAGCGACCTTCCCAGGATCTCCGGAGCAGCGGCCGAGGCGTTGCCGCGCGCTGCCAGCGGCCTGCCGGACGACGTGCTGTCGGCCTTCAAGGAGGTCCTGATCGACACCGCCGACCTCGCGTGGGTCGACAAGTCGCTCGCCGGCCTCTCGCACAAGATGCTGTGGCGCAACGACGACACTGGGGCCTCGATCGGCCTGCTGCGCTTCGAGAAGGGCGCGGGCATCCCCAACTCGCACTCCCACGCCTCCAACCAGTTCATGTACTGCCTCTCCGGCCGCTACAAGTACGTGCCGACCGGCACGACCCTCACGCCTGGCGCCTTCTACTGGAACCCCAAGGGCAGCGTCCACGGCCCCACCCTGGCCGAGGAGACGTCGATCCTGATCGAGATCTACGACGGCCCCCACTACCCGCAGATGCCCGAGTGGTACGACGACGAAGAAGACGCGCGGTGAGGCCGGCAGCCGGGTCGCGAGGTGAGGATGCCTGCTAGCGACGCGCACTCAGAGGGGCCTTCGATCGCGGACCTGAGCGGCTGGGACACGCACATGCATCTCGTCCCGCCGGCCGTGGTGGAGGCCGCCCGCGCCGGTCGCTTCGGCCTGAGCATCGAGCAGCAGCGGATGCAGGTCGGCCGCTCCCGTGCGCCGCTCGGCAAGATCAACGACGTAACCGCCCTGATCGCTCGCCTCGACGCGGACCGCTTGGTCGGCGGCTTCGTCGCGCTGCCTCCCCTG
>CAZQVC010000069.1:0-12003 GCA_964596625.1 uncultured bacterium
CGGTGTCGAGCTTTGTGCGATGTCGAGCGCTGACCGAGTTCGAACCCGACGGCAGTGACCGGCGCGACCGGTGCGACCGGCGCTACCGGTGCGACCGATCACAAGATCTTCTCGACGCTCTCGATGTGCTGGTACATCAGGCTCTCGGCCGCGGCGGCGTCGCCCTCCGCGATGGCCAGTGCGATGAGACGGTGGAAGTGCTTGCCCTTCTCGCGGACGATCGGGTTCTCGGCCGGGTGGGGCTCGCTCTTCTCGAACAGCTCGTAGATGGCGGTGACCATCTGAGCGATGACGGGGTTGTGCGACGCGAGCACGATGAGGTGATGGAAGCGCAGGTTGTGGGCGCTCCACTCGGCCACGTCGAGGGTCTTGCCGTCCTCGGCCTGGGACGACTCGAGGATCGCCTCACGCTCGGCCTTCGACGCGCGCGTCGCGGCCAGCGCTGCCGCGTGGGGCTCGAGCAGCCGCCGGGCCTCCAGAAGCTGCGCGCGGGTCGGGCTGCCGTGGAGCTGCAGCCGTCTCAGCACGTCGTCCTGCGAGCCGAGGTCGTTGGCCACGAAGGTCCCGCGGCCCTGCACGACCGCGAGCACGCCGCGGTGCTCGAGCACGCGGTAGGCCTCCCTGACGGAGCCGGGGCTCACGCCCTCGGTGGCCGCGCGCTCGGCGATGGTGGGCAGCTTGTCGCCCGGACGCAGCTCACCGCTGAGCAGCTGGCTCTTGATCTGCTCGACGATGCTCTCGTAGGCGAGGAGTCTGTCCGGGTTGCGCCCTGTCACGTCTGTACGTCCGCCCCGGCGGCCTCATCGACCGCCCAAGATCGAATCATTGGATGACTTGGGGAGTCATAGTGTCATTGCTCGCGTGATGTGTCAATACCGCGCCGCCTATCCTGGGCAGCGGCACGACCGACGAGGGCGCACACCGCAGCGCGCGCCCTCGATCACGTAGCGGGTTGTCTCGGCGTTCAGTCGGACAGCTTGCCCCTGCGCCGCAGCTCGAGGACCAGCGTGTCGACGGCCTCCTCGACGCTCACCTTCAGCGTGTCAAGGCGCACCTCGGCGCGCTCCGGGCGCTCGTACGGGCTGTCGATCCCGGTGAAGTTCTTGATCTGCCCGGTGCGAGCCTTGGCGTAAAGGCCCTTGACGTCACGCTGCTCGGCGACCTCGAGGCTGGTGTCGACGAACACCTCGACGAACTCGTCGGCCTCGAACAGCTCACGCACCATCTGCCGGTCGCTGCGGAACGGGCTGATGAACGCCGTCATCACGATCAGGCCGGCGTCGACGAACAGCTTCGCCACCTCTCCGATCCGCCTGATGTTCTCCACGCGATCCGCGTCGCTGAAGGTCAGGTCGCGGTTCAGGCCGTGCCTGACGTTGTCCCCGTCGAGCAGGTAGGTGTGATGCCCCAGACCCACCAGCCGCTGCTCCAAGGCGTTGGCTATCGTGCTCTTGCCCGCGCCCGAGAGGCCCGTGAACCACAGCACAGCCGGACGCTGATGCTTCTGCGCCGCGCGCTCCACCCGCGTCACCTGCGTCTGCTGCCAGACCACGTTCGTCGCGCGCGCCTCGTCGCTGCGCCGCACCGTGCCCGTCACCATCCCAGCGCCCACCGTGGCGTTGCTCACCCGGTCGATGAGGATGAAGCTGCCGGTGGCCGGGAACGCCTGGTACAGGTCGACCGCCACCGGCGAGGTGAACGTCAGGCGACAACGCCCCAGCTCGTTCAACGCCAGCACCTCGGCCGGCACCTCCTCCAACGAGTCGTTGTCCAGACGATGCGCGACGCTCTGCACCAGCGCCTGCGTCGACTTCGTCGCCAGCTTCACGTCGTACAGCCGCCCCGGCTCCAGCGGCCGCTCGTGCAGCCACACCACGTCGGCATCCACCGTGTCGGTCACGCTCGGCGCCGCGTTCGGATGCGCCAACAGGTCGCCCCGCGCGACGTCCCGCTCGTCCTCCAACGTCAACGTCACCGCCTGCTTCGCCTCGGCCCGCTGCAGGTTCTCCCCCATCACGATGATGCTCTTGATCCGACTACGAGTCCGCGACGGCAGCACCATCACCTCGTCGCCGACCTGCACGGACCCCGCGGTCACCGTCCCGCTGTAACCCCGGAACTCGTGGCTCGGCCGGTTGACGAACTGCACGGGGAAGCGGAAGTCGACACCCGACGACAGCTTCCCGACCTCGACGTTCTCCAGGTGCCCCAACAGCGTCGGACCGCGGTACCACGGCGTGCGGCTCGACGGGTGCACCACGTTGTCACCGTCCAGCGCGCTGATCGGCACGAACACGACCTCGAACCCGTCGTCGCCACCGGCCAGGCGACCGTTGCCCAGCTTCGCCAGCACCTCGCCGAAGTCCGCGCGGATCCGCTCGAAACGACCCTCGTCGAAGTCGACGAGGTCCATCTTGTTCACCGCCACCAGCAACTGCCTTATCCCCAAGCGCGACACGATCGCCGTGTGCCGCCGCGTCTGCGCCAACACCCCCTTGCGCGCGTCGACCAGGATCACGGCCAACTCCGCCGTCGACGCCCCCGTCGCCATGTTCCGCGTGTACTGCTCATGACCGGGCGTGTCGGCCATGATGAACTTGCGCTTGCCGGTCGAGAAGTAACGGTACGCCACGTCGATCGTGATGCCCTGCTCGCGCTCGCTCTGCAACCCGTCGACCAGCAACGCCAGGTCGGGAGCCTCACCCGTCGTGCCCCACCGCGCGCTGTCCGCCACCACCGCAGCCACGCTGTCGTCGGCCAACAGGTCCGCGTCGAACAGCAGGCGCCCCATCAACGTGCTCTTGCCGTCATCCACGCTGCCGCACGTGATGAACCGCAGCAGGTCACGCCCCGCGTGCCGCTCCAGGTACGCCGCCAAGTCCACCCCGACGCCCTTCGCCGCACCCTGCGAACCCGCCATCAGAAGTACCCCTGCCGCTTCTTCGCCTCCATGCTGCCGACCTGATCGGTGTCGATCAGCCGCCCCTGCCGCTCGGAGGTCCGCGCCGCCAGCAACTCCTCGATCACCTCAGGCACGCTCGCCGCGCGAGAACGCACGGCCGCCGTCAACGGGTAGCAGCCGAGCGTCCTGAACCGCACGGACTCCATCGTGGGAGCCTCACCAGGCGCCAACTCCATGCGGTCGTCATCGACCATCAGCAGCATCCCGTCGCGCTCCACCACCGGCCGCGCGGCAGCGAAGTACAACGGCACCACCGGGATCTGCTCGAGCCAGATGTACTGCCAGACGTCCAACTCCGTCCAGTTGGACAACGGGAACGCCCGGATCGACTCACCGTCACGTAACTTCCCGTTGTACAGCTGCCAGAACTCCGGACGCTGGTTACGCGGATCCCAACCGTGGTTCTCGTCACGGAAGCTGTACACCCGCTCCTTCGCCCGGCTCTTCTCCTCATCGCGCCGCGCCCCACCGAACGCCGCATCGAACCGCCCGGCCGACAACGCCTGCTTCAACGCCTGCGTCTTCATCACGTCGGTGTACACGCTGCTGCCGTGCGTGAACGGCGACATCCCCTGCGCCACGCCCTCCTGGTTGGTGTGCACGATCAACTCGACGCCCGTCTCGCGAGCCCGCCGATCACGGAACGCGATCATCTCCCTGAACTTCCACGTCGTGTCCACGTGCAACAACGGGAACGGCGGTTTCGCCGGGTAGAACGCCTTCAACGCCAGGTGCAACAACACCGAGGAGTCCTTGCCGATCGAGTACAGCATCACCGGCCGCTCGAACTCGGCGGCCACCTCACGGATGATGAAGATCGCCTCCGCCTCGAGGTCGCGAAGGTAGGAGTCGCCGTCGAGGCGACGGGCGCCGGGGCGCGCCGCTTCTTCCGTTGCGGGGTTCTTCTGTCGCGAGGCGGCGGTCTCCTGCTGGTCGTGGGGTCGAGGGGCACGTGAATCGCTCAAGGTGGCGTCATGGTAACGCCCGAGGCGGCGTTGGCCGTCTCAGGCGCACTGAATGCGACATGTTCGATCTCGGCTAGTTCGACCTCGGCTAGTTCGACCTCGGCTCCCTCGTTGGCGGCGCTGCAGGTGAGGCGCCAGCGCGGCGCTTCGCCGACCCGCCAGCGAGCCCCTAGTGCTCGCTCTGGAAGATGAACCCCGGCTGCTCCGGGTCGAGCAGCGCCGAGACCAGCAGCACGAGCGGCTCGTCGCCGGCGTTGACCATGGTGTGAACCGCGCCCTCGTAGGCGAAGCTGTCGCCCGCCTCCAGGGTCGCCTCCGAGCCGGCGCTCAACTCCTCGCTCGAGGCCTGCTCTCCGGCTGCCGCATGACGGGTGAGCGTCCCGCTGCCCTCGATGAGCTGCGTGCCGAAGAGGCCGGACTCCACGACCACCACGACGGCGCCGGGGTGGTGGTGAGCCGGGATCTGTGTGCCGGGCTCCATGGTTATGCGCAGGAACACCAGCGCCCGCTCCGGGGCGGCGGACGGCGCGTAACTGCCGAGCGCCTCGATGGTCGTGCCGGCCAGGGGATCGTCGGCTCCCTGGGCCAGCGCCAGGCTGACGAGCAGCGCCGTCAGCATGCTCGAGAAGCGCGTGATCCACGAGACGTTACGTCTTGACATCGCGCGCTCCCTCACGAGTAGAAGTACGGGTCGAGCACAGTCACCTTGGTGATCCGGTCGACCGGCAGGCCGTTGCGCTCCGCCGCCTTGCGGATGCTCTCGGGATCGGGCCCGTCGTAGATGCAGAAGGTCTTGCCCTTGCCCTCAGCGACGTAGGTGTGGATCCAGGTCACGCCGACGTCGGCGTTGTTGCCGACGACGTTCATGCAGGCCTCGACCCCCTGTTGGTTGACCGGTATGCCGAGCTTCTCCGGGAACGTCCTCTCGACCATGTAACGCGGCATGCTCCACCTCCAGTGGCTGGCGCCGTCGCCCGCGCTCCTCGCGCTCGGTCGCCTCGGCGCCGCGTCTCATGCTGGTACGCGGGGACGGTCACGTACATCGGGAGGGTTGCCCAGTTTCGTTAGGGGCGCCTACCTATTTCGCCGCACCTGGTTCGGTCGTGGAGCGCTGGACGCAATGTGCGCTCAGTCCCCGCCCGGGCCCGGGCCGGGCCCGGAGCCGGGACCGGGGCCGGAGCCGGGGCTCTCGAGGAGGCCGAGGCGGGAGGCCGCCTGCGCCGCTTCCACGCGATTGCTCACCTCGAGCTTGGCCAGGACCGCCGAGACGTGATGGTCGATGGTCCTCACCGAGCGGAAGAGCCTGTCGGCGATCTCCTGGTTGGTGAGTCCCTGCGCCAGCAGCGTCAGCACGAGCGCCTCGCGCCGGGTGAGGTTCGCCGGGTTGGCCGCCGTGCTGGGCGCCGGTCCCCGTGGCACCCGGTAGCCGAGCGAGCGCATCTTCGCCTCGGCCAACGCCAGAGCCGGCGCAGCGCCCAGCCGTTCGAACTCCCTCCTGGCCCGCTCCAGCGGCTCGTGCTCGTCGGACGCCAGCCTGGCCCTGGCGGCCTCGTATGGGCAGCCGAGAGCCTCCCAGGCTCGCGCAGCAGCCAGGCAGTCTCCGCTCAGCTCGAGGGCGTACGGCTCCG
Organism: uncultured bacterium; assembly: GCA_964596625.1. Lineage (GTDB taxonomy): Bacteria > Deinococcota > Deinococci > Deinococcales > Trueperaceae > DASRWD01. The sequence continues at coordinate 5,556 of CAZQVC010000069.1, forward strand.
CCATCAGGCCGAGCAGGTCGGGCTCGACCAGTCCGGGGTCTAACAGTCCTCGCCAGTACGACAGCTCACCGCTGTGCCACGGGTGCCGGTGCCGCTTGGCAAGAGCCAAGGCCTCGGCGGCCTCCGCCGCAGCGCGCTCCCTCTCGCCGGCCAAGTACAGGGCTTCAGCCCGTGCCGCCCTCACCGGCCCGACGCGCTGCAGCGTCGCCGTGCGGTCGGCCAGCTCGAGGGCCGGGTCGAGCGCCGTCCAGACGTCGGGGTCGCCGCGCCTGGCGCGCACCCGGCCGAGCGCGACCAAAGCCATGATCCGCGACACCACAGATCCTGCCGGCAGCCGGCGGATCAGGTCGGAGGCGAGCCCGGTCGCCTCGTCCCACGAGCCGCGGAACATCTTGATGAGCGCGAGCCACGACTCCATGTAGTGACGCGAGGCGTCGAGGTCGCGCTCCCTGCAGAACTCGCTGCCCTCGCTCAGGTACCTCTCGGCGTCGTCGAAGCGGTACATCTCCCCCAGCCCCGAGCCCAGGTTGCCGTACGCGCCCGCCACGTTGTTGTCGCGCCGGTAGCGCCTAGCCAGGCGCAGCGCGTACCGCAGTCGCCGCTCGCCCTCCTGGTAGTCGCCGAGCAGGATCAGGCTCGAGCCGACGGCGTTGTAGGCGTTCGTCAGGGAGGTCGCGTCGTTGGACAGGCGCGCCAGCTCGATCGCCGCCTCGCCCTCGACTATCGCCTCCTCGGTACGGCGGTCGAGCATCAGCATGTAGGCCTTGTGAGACCTCGCGTAGGCGTGCGCGGGCCCGGCCGGCACGCTCTCCAGCAGCTTGAACGTCGCCTCGGTCATCTCGTCCGACTCGCGGTTGCGCCCCTGCTGGAGGAGGTTCTGGGACAGGCGCACCATCGCCGTGGCCGTCGCGCTCGGGTCGCCGACCTCGTTCCTCAGCCGGATCGCCTCACGGCCAGCGTCCTCGGCTTGGCGCACGTCGTCGATCCACGTGCACTCGAAGGCGAAGTTCTCGAGCAGGGTGGCGTGCTCGGCGAGCGGCAGGCCCTCGGCGAAGCGCAGCGCCCGGCGCAGCTGTGCTGCCGCCTCCCGATGGGCCCGGGCCTTGGCGGCGGCCCGCGCGGCGGCGGGCGCGTACTCCAGTACGGCCTCGCGATCGCCCGCTCCCTCCGCGTGGTGGGCGAGGGCGCTGAGGTCGCCCGGGCTGAGGTCCTCGAGCACCGCCAGGATCCGCTCGTGCAGCGCCCGGCGGCGCGCGAAGCCGATGACCGCGAAGATCGCCTCGCGCGCCAGCTCGTGCCGGAACGCCATCGTGTGCTCCTGCGCGAGCAACACGCCCGCGGCCAGGCACTCGTCCAGCGCTTCGCGGGTCGCGTCAGGCGCGCCGAGCTCGGCACCCAGCACCTCGACGACCAGGTCGGGGTCGAAGCGGAAGCCCAGCACGGCCGCGACGTCGAGCACCGTGCGCGCGTTCGCGCTGAGGCGCGCCGCCCTGGCCAGGACGGCGTCGCTGACGCTGACCGGCACGCCGGACTCCCCCGAGGCGAGGATCTCGGTGACGTAGAAGGGGTTACCGCCCGTGCGGCGGTGTAGCTCCAGCGGGTCGAACGCGCTGTCCGCGGTCAGCTGCCGGACGGCCTCGAGGGAGAGCCGCGTCAGCTGCATCCGGCGATAGCCGCGCGAGGTCGCCAGGTCGCCCATCAGCACGCGCAGCGCGTGGTCGGGACCCACCTCGTCGTCGCGGAAGCTCGCGATCAACAGCGCCCTGGCTCGCTCCAGGCGTCGACCGAGGAAGCGCAGCAGGTCTAGCGTCGCCTCGTCGGCCCAGTGGACGTCCTCGAAGATCACGACCAGCGGCTCGGTCGTCGACTTCAGGCGCTCTAGGAAGGCCGCGAACACCTCGTCGCGCGGGCTGCTCGTCACCTCACGGCGCGAGAGGCCGCTGCGCGCGTCACCTGCCATGTCGAGCAGCGGGCCGAGCGGGCGGGGCGTGGTCAGCGAGTCGCAAGCGCCGGCCAGCACCGCCGCCTTCGACAGCCGGCCGAACTCGCTGAGGAGCGCCGACTTGCCGATGCCGGCCTCGCCGCCGAGGAACAGCAGCCGCCCCTGGCCGTCCGTCACTTGCATCTGGAGGGCCTGCAACTCAGCGAGGAAGTTCTCACGCTCGAGGAGCGCCATGTTAGATGATACGTGCCGGGACGGGGCCGGCCGCGTTACCCCTCTCTAGCGTATCGCCCGTACCGGCCGGCTTCCTCCTCGTCCTCCCCCCAACGAGACCGGCGACGACAGCACGGCGCCAGCACGCGGCCGAGAACACCGCGCGTCGCCAACGCGACGTAGCATGACGGCATGAGCACACCCACCATCGAGATCGAGTACTGCGTGCCGTGCGGCCACCTGCCGCGGGCCATGGACGTGCAGCGGAGCATCCTGGAGCGCTTCGGCCAGCGTGTCGAAGGCGTGAAGCTCAAGACGGGCGAGAAGGGCGTCTTCGTGATCCGCATGGACGACCAGCCGATCTACACGAAGCCGGAGCCGTTCGAGCTGGACCAGGTGCTGCAGGCCATCGAGGGACGAGTTCACGCTGTCCAGCAGTAGGCCACTGTAGCTGACCAAGAAGAAGCCCCCTGGTTCGACGCTGGTTACTAACCTGCGCTCCGGGGGCTTCGTTGCAGGGTCTGCGCCTTCCTTCCGCGCAGCTCCTGAACCACCTAGATGATAGGCCGTAGGCCGTAGGGCCGTCAGGGACCTAAGTCCCGCCGGGACGACCACGCTCGGCCGTGGCGCGAAGGGTTCGGTTAAGCTCGTCTGATGTCCCTAGAAGACGTTCGCAAGCAGCTCGCAGGATGCGGCAAGGCGGACGCGATCATGGAGTTCGAGGAGTCGAGCGCCACGGTCGCACTCGCCGCGGAGAAGGTCGGCACCGATCCCGAGCGCATCGCCAAGACCCTCGCCTTCTACGACCCTGAAGACCCCGGCAAGGCCGTGCTGGTGGTCGCGGCCGGCGACGCCAGGCTCCACAACGGCAGCTTCAAGCGCGCTGTGGGCGGCAAGCCCCGCATGGTCAGCGCCGAGGACCTCGAGCGCCTCACCGGGCATCCCGTCGGGGGCGTGTGCCCGTTCGCCAACCCTCCGGGCACCCGTGTCTTCCTCGACGAGTCGCTCAGGCGCTTCGAGACGGTTTACCCTGCGGCCGGGACGGCCAGCTCGGCGGTGCCGATGACCTTGGCCGAGCTCGAGAGCTGCAGTGGCGCCCTCGGCTGGCTCGAGGTCACCACCGGGTGGCGAGAGGTGCCGGCCTAGCGCATTGGCGTCACATGAGAGCTCGGTGAGCCAAGCGGCGAAACGTGTTAGCTTCGCTCTCGTGAGGTAGCGGGACCCATCTGCCGGGTCCCGCGTTGCCTTGCGAGAACTGTCGCCGGTAGGAGCCCCGCATGACGCAATGGTTCGAGTCGACCTTCAAGCTTAGCGAGCTGGGGACGAACGCTCGCGTTGAGGCCCTCGCCGGCCTCACGACGTTCCTCACGATGGCCTACATCATCGTGGTCAACCCCTTGGTGCTGGGCGACGCCGGCGTGCCTTTCGACGGCGCGCTCTTCTCCACGGTGATGGTCGCCGGCCTCTCGAGCATCCTCATGGGCCTTTTGGCCAACCTGCCGATCGCGGTGGCGCCGGGCATGGGCCTCAACGCCTTCTTCTCCTACACGCTGGTGCTCGGCCTGGGCCTGACGTGGCAGCAGGCGCTCGGCGCCGTCTTCCTCTCGGGCGTGGTGTTCATCCTCATCTCGCTGCCTGGGCTCAACCTGCGCGAGGCCATCGTGCGCGCGGTGCCGCCGGGAGTGCGGCTCGGCGTGGCGGCCGGCATCGGCCTGTTCCTCGCCCTCATCGGCATGATCAACTCCGGCGTGATCGTCGCCAACCCGGCCACTGTGGTGGGTTTCGGCGGCTTCAACTCGACGTTCGTGCTGTTCATCATCGGCATCGTCGTGGCCGGCGTGCTGCTGGCCCGCAAGGTCACCGGCGCCCTGCTGCTCTCGATCGTGGTCACCACGGTGGTCGCCGCCCTGTTCCAGGCGTTCGGCTGGGTCGAGGGGATCGTGGCGCTGCCGGCCTCGGTCATCGCGCTGCCGTCGTTCGAGACCGTGCTCGCCCTCGACCTGAGCGGCGTCTTGAGCGTCAGCATCATCGCGCCGGTGTTCGCGCTGCTGTTCACCGACATGTTCGACTCGATCTCGACGTTCGTCGGCGTGACCAAGGTCGCGGGTCTCACCGAGTCTGACGGCAACCCCAGGAACGTCGGCAAGGCCATGCTCGCCGACGCGGTCTCGACGACGTTCTCCGGCCTCGTCGGCAGCTCGTCCGGCACCGCCTACATCGAGTCGGCCGCCGGCGTGAACGCCGGTGGACGCTCCGGCCTCACCGCCGTGGTGACCGGCCTGCTGTTCCTGCCGTTCATGTTCCTCTCGCCGCTACTCGGCCTGGTGCCAAGCGTCGCCACGGCACCGGTGCTCGTGGTCGTCGGGCTGTTCATGATGACCGCGCTGCGCGACATGGACTGGAGCGACTACGAGAACGTGGTGCCGGCCTTCGTCGCGTTGATCGCGATCCCGTTCACCTACTCGATCACCACCGGCATCGTCCTCGGCTTCATCGTCTACGTGCTGATGAAGATCCTCACCGGCAAGCTGGCGGACGTGCCGCTGGTCCTGTGGGTGATCTTCGCGCTCTCGGTGGTGCTGCTGCTGGTCTGAGGCCCCAAGTTCGCCGGGCGGTTTCGGTCCTTCTAGGCGGCCGCTCCGCGCCGTCAGCCGCCCGGGGCGCGGCCCGCCAAGCCCTCAGCCGAGAGGCCGAGGTCGAGGGCGTACAGGTCGCTCACGCGCGAGCGCAGCCGCCGAACCAGGACCTCCATGATGCCGAGAGCCACCTCCGGGCGTTGATGCACGAGGTCTATGAACGGCGCTCTCGACAGGCGCAGCAGCCGCGCCGGCGACGTCGCGGTGACGGTGGCGGAGCGCGGCCCGGGGTCGAGGATGGCCATCTCGCCGAAGGCCGCCCCTGGCTCGAGCGCCTCCAGCTCCCGCTCGCCGTCTCTCACGCTGAGGCTGCCTTCGACGACGACGTAGAGGCTGTCTCCCTCCTCGCCTCGCCTCACGACGTCCTCGCCCTGGAGGACCTCGACCTCCTCGAGCAGTTCCGCGACGTCGAGCAGCACCTCGTGCGGTGCGCCGGCGAAGAACTGCGCACCCTTGAGCACGATCGCCCGTTCGATGGTCGAGAGCATCCGTTCCTCCGTTCCTGGCGTGATCGCGCCGAGCCTCCGCAGCGCCCACCTCGCGGTCTCGGCGACCAGCGGCTGCGGCTCTGCCGCCGCACGCTCGACGTGCTCGCGGTGCTCGCCCAGGCCGAGCGCGCCGACCAGGTGGAGAGCGCCGGCTCTCACCGAGCCGCCGAAGTAACGCCCCGGCCGGCCGACGATGAGCTCGGGCAGCCGCTCGTCGAAGCCGGTCGGCCATTCACGCCGGCGCTCCGGCGTGGCCGCCACAGGGGTGGGCAGGAGGCCGCTTCCCCCCGGCAACGAGGGGCCAGCGGGCGCGGCCTCCTCGAGCAGCGGCAGCACCGACGCCCTGAGGCCAGCCGGGAGGTTCAGCTCGACGACCTCGAGCGCGCGGGCCCTGCTCCCCGGGTCGCCAGCAGCGAGCGAGTCGCGGGCGTCGAGCATCGCGTCGGCGCCGGACGCCAACGCGGCCAGCAAGAGCACCGTGTCCTGCTCCCGCTGCCATGAGTCGCGCAATGCGGCGGCCAGCGGGCCGGCAGCGGGCTCGGCTGGCAGCGCCGCCAGCCGCTCGCCGAGCCAGTTGAGGTTCGCGCTGGAGCGCTCGAGTTCGCCTGCGACCCTGGCCGTGCGGTTGCCTGCCTCAGCGGTGGGGAAGGTCGGCGTGACTGCCGCTCGCGCGCCGCCTCGCCGTCGGATCGCGGCGCCCTGCGGCTCCGCCGAGCCCGTGGCCAGGCCCACGAGCGCCGCGTGCCTGACGCTCGCGAGCGGCTCGACTACCAGGCGTGAGAGCAGCTCGGCGGCCCTCGGACCGCGAACCTTCGCCGCGGCTCGCGCGGCGGCCAACAGGCTCGCCTCCGGCAAGCCTCCCCGCTCGACGAGTGCAGCGGCCGCCGCCAACGCGCCCTCGCCACCCGCGGCCAACGCCCTCTCCGCGTGACGGGCGCTGCCCGGCATGGCAGCGGCCTGCAGAACAGCGGCCCACAGTCGCTCCGAGCCGGCCGGCGGCACCGCAGAGAGCGCCGCACGCCTGACCTCGGCGTCGGCGTCGGTCAGCAGGCCTGATAGCGCCACCTTCCAACGCTCGGCTTCCCCACCCGCGTCACGCTCGCCGAGCGCGGCGCGCTCCCCGAGCGCGGCGCGCTCCCTTAACGCGACGTGCTCCCCGCGCGCGAAGA
>CAZQVC010000070.1:0-11817 GCA_964596625.1 uncultured bacterium
CGCCTGGGACAACGCCAAGAAGTACATCGAAGACGGCAACCACGGCGGCAAGGGCTCCGAAGCGCACGCCGCCAGCGTCGTCGGCGACACGGTCGGCGACCCGTACAAGGACACCGCCGGCCCCTCCATCAACCCGCTGATCAAGGTCATCAACACCGTCGCCCTGATCTTCGCCGGGCTCATCGCCGGCGTAGGTGGCTGGCTGCTGTAACGAGCCGGCTGCTGTAACGAAGCGAAACGAAACGTGCCGGCCATCACCTGGCCGGCACCCAATTTTTCACTATAGCGCCAGGTCCGTAAGAACACTAGGACCCGCGGCCATACAGCCGGGGGTGTGCTGGGAGTAGCATCGCCAGTGAAGGAGGTCTAGGTATAGAGACGACAGACCACTTCTACGTGGAGCAACCCCAGTCCCACTAGAGGCTCGAACGAGTAATCCCTCCCGCGACAGGCTCGAGATCGAGAGGCGGTAGCAGGGAAACCGACGGAGCACGAAAAGGCGGCTGGGGTTGTTCCGATCATGCTGGCTTGACCATCCTGTGGCGCACATCTCCTTGCCGCACGGTGTCGTTTCCTGTAACACTCTGCTCAGGTGTCCGGTGGCACGATCCGCGTCATGACCAAGAAGCCGCGGACCGGAGCCTGAGAGGAACGTATGGCCTACATCATCACAGAACCGTGCATCGGCACTAAGGACGCCTCCTGCGTCGATGTCTGCCCGGTCGAGTGCATCTACGAAGCCGACGACCAGTTCTACATCCACCCCGAGGAGTGCATCGACTGCGGAGCTTGCGTCCCGGCCTGCCCGGTCGACGCGATCTTCCCGGAGATCGACGTGCCCGTGCAGTGGGAGTCGTACATCGAGAAGAACTTCAAGCTGTCCGGCGTCTAGTCCCAGCTTGAGAGCCCGACCCCGCCGAGCGTGGGTCGGGCGAATGTAGTTCGCAAGTCTGCTGGCCGCCTCGTGGCTGCTTACCGTGACTGCTACGTCACCGAATGCAAGCGCTTCGAGGAGGTCCAACATGCTCAGTTCCGACCAGATCAGCGCCCTCGACGACCGGCTGGCCCCTTACGGCAGCGAGGTCGTCTCGCTTTACCTCGACGTCAACCCAGCCTCACAAGACAACGCTCGCAAGGCCTGGGCGCTGCGGGCCAGGGCCGCGATGGAAGAGCTCGATCTGCCGAACGGCGCGGCCAGGCGGATCTCCGAGCGACTGCGCTCGGCGCCGGGAGCGCCCGACGCCAAGACGTTGGCGGTGTTCGCCCACGCGACCGATGACGAGCCGTTCGAGGTCGTCGAGATCGAGCGCGCCATGGCCGCGGTGGGCGCCCACGACGGGGCGCTGGCCCGCGTAGGCAAACCGTTCCTGGCTCCGCTCAAGCTCACGCTGCTGCGGCGGCGCCCGAGCCTGGTGCTGCAGCTCGGCGGCGACCGCATCAGGCGCTTCGTGATGGAGCCCGGCGACATCGTCGAGCTTCCGCCCGCCGAGCAGGACTGGGACGAGACGTTCTGGCGCGAGTCCGCCAAGGGCGAGAGCGGCTCGCCGACGGTGCTGCCGAGCGGCGGCTCGAGCCACGACAAGTACGACGAGCGCACCGAGAACTGGTACGCCAAGCTGCGCAAGCGCGTGGCCTCCGAGCTGGTCCAGACCATGGCCAAGCATCAGGCGGCCCGCTTGATCCTGGTCGGAACCGAGCCGGAGCTCGCGGCGTTCGAGTCGGAGATGGACGGCCCCGCCAAGGAGCTGATCACGGCCCGCTTGCCGCCGCCCTCCAACCCGTCGGCCAGCGCCGGGGCCATGCGCGAGCACGCCAAGTCCGCTGTCGAGGAGGCCGAGCGCGCGGAGGGCGAGGCGCACCTAGAGGAGGCCGTGGAGAAGGGCGTGCTCGGCCTCAACCTCACGCTCGCAGCCGTCAACGACGCCCGCGTCTACCTGCTCATACTCCCCGACGTGCCGTACGTCGACGTGTGGCGCTGCAGCAGCAGCGGGCACGTGTTCGGCAACCGCGAGTCGGCCGAGGCCAGATGCGCCGGCGGCGCGGTCGAGCGGGTCGCGCTGGCCGACGTGCTGCCCGACCTGGCGGAGGCCACCGGCATGGAGCTCGCCTTCCTCAGCGGCGAGGCCGACCGGCGACTGCGCGAGGAGCACGGCGGCCTGGCTGGCCTGGTTCGCTGGTGACTCCGGAGGACGATAAGTCCTGAGCACGCTCGGCGGGCGGCGCGGGCGCCGCCAGGCGCGCAGCCAACTCGTCGCGCTCCACCTGGAGTTCGACCAGCCTGGCCTTCGCCGCGGACAGCGTGAGCTTGGCCTCCTCGAGAGCCGCCAGCGCCTCGTCGAAGCCGCTCAAGGGGCCGCCGTCACCGGAGAGCGCGAGGACGGCCGCGCGCTTCTCGCGCCAGCGCAGCAGCGCAGCCGGCCCGCCAGCCACCAGGCCGGCCACCACCGCCGCGCTGAGGACGCCCGCCACACCGTTGTAGAGCAGCGAGGCGAAGGGGCCGCCGCCCAGGTAGAAGTCGAACAGCGGCAGCAGGAAGCCGAAGCTCGTCACGAAGCCGACGTCGACCACGGCCAAATGGAGCCTCAGCAGCACGGCGGCGACCAGGGCGAAGCCGAGACCCCACCAGGCGAGCCTGCCGAACTCCCTGGCGCGAGCCAGCTGCTTGCCGGCCAGCAGCTCCCTGAGCTGGGCGGGCCGAGCGCGAGAGGCGAGTATCACCATGCCGACGACCGTGCCGGTCAGCGCACCGGCCAGGACCCAGCGCCGCAACGTCGGTGAGAGCCAGGCCGTGGGCGAGAACAGGGCTGCCGCCAACGCGATCGCCGCCGGCAGCAGCTGGACCAGCGTGACGGCGGTGCCGTACACGCCGAGACCCTTCTTCAACCAGTCGTAGGCCTTGCCGCCGGCGTCGAGCAGCCGGCTGGGCCCTGGCGCCGGTTGCTTGGCCGCCACTACCGGTCCTGCGCGACGAAGGCCGGCAGCGGGACGCTGAGCAGCACGACGTCGGGCCGGCCAGGCTCGACGAAGTCGAGCTGGAGGTCGTCGACGTAGGCCAGGTCGTCAACCAGCCGCTCGACGGCCACGACGCCCTCAGCACGCCTGACGTCCAGCGCGTCGGGCCCGAGCCCGGGCCGGGCGTCACCGGCAGCGTCGGGCAGCGCCAGGAACGGCGCCGCCGAGCGCGGCAGCGACCCGTCGCGCACGACCCCAGCACCAGTGTGCGCGGCTTCCGGACCACCGCGGCGCCGCCACACGAGCGCCACCCGCTCCCCGCTCAACAGACCCGGGTCGGCGGACACGACCTCGTAGATCAGCGCGATAGCGCCGTCGCGTCGTTCGAACCGCGACTTCACGACGAGGTCGAGCGCGACCTCGCTGCCGTCGTCTAGCGTCAGCGCGCCGACCACCTCGGTGCCGACCGAGGCGTTGGCCGCTCCGACGTCCGGAGCCGTGCGAGCCACCAAGCCGTCGTCGACCACGCTGAAGGAGTCGGCGTTGAGCCCGAAGGAGAGCTGGGTGGCGCCGCCGAGGAACTCGCCGTCGAAGTAGCGGGCGACCTCGAAGTAAGGGCACTCCTCCGCCGAGGAGCAGCGCTGCAAGCGCGCCAGGTCGACCAGCACCTCGCTGCCGGCCAGCCAGCGCACCGGCGTCGGCGGGCTCCCTACGGCGTTGCGCAGGCGGTAGACGGTGCAGCTCCTGCCGTCGGTGGCCTCGCCGCCGAGCGACTGGTAGCTGAAGGCGAACCCGCCCTCCGCGGCCTCGGCCGCCGGCGACGGCAGCTCAAGCTCGATGAGGCAGCCCAGTACCTGTTGAGGTTCCTCGACTTCGACCGGGTCGGGGGGAGCGGCCGTCACGCCGAAGGAGAGGGCGGCGAGCAGGAACGTCGAGGCGAGTGGACCGGCCCGCGACCCGGCGCGCGCGTTCTGCGGGCGCGACCGGCTCGGTGCCTTGGTCATGCGGCATTCTAGTCGCGGCGGGCGCGAAGCGCGAGGAACAGCGGGATCTCGGAGGAGTCGCCGCGCTGGTCGTCGGCCTTGACGGGGTCCGGGAGCTCGGCCATGGCGTCGACCCTCAAGCCGTGTGCGGCGAGCGCGTTCACGTAGTCCTGCAGCGGCCGGTGGAAGCTGATCGTCGCCCCGCGCGGCCCCGCGCCGGCCTCGGCGTACGACTTCATGGGCACGGCGGCCCGGCTGAGGTAGCGCTCGACGCGGCGGTAGACGAGCTTGCGCCGCTCGTCGTAGCCCCAGCCGCTCCCCCGCGGCGGCCTGAACGCCGGGTGGACCATGAAGATCACCAGCCTCGCCGTCGGCTTGAGCACCTGCGACACCGAGGCCATGACGTCCTCCAACGGGTCCATGTCCTGGAGGCTGAGCAGGAACACGGCGACGTCGAACGACGCCGGCCGGGCGCTGCTGGTCCCGACCAGGTCGCGCGCGTCGCCGTGCTCGAAGCGCCCCTCGTCGCCGCGTCGCCGGCGCGCCAGGCGGATCATGGCCTCGCTGGCGTCGACGCCGAGGTACTCCGCGCCGGCCTTCAGCACGTGGTGGGCCAGCACGCCCTGCCCGCACCCCACGTCGATCACGGCCTCGCCGGGCTGCAGCTCGGCCAGCCGCATGACCGTCGGCACGGCCGCCTTGCGGTGGTGAGGGCTCCCGCGAAGGCCGATCGTGCTGTCGTACCAGCTGGCCACCGGGTCCCAGCTCGAGTGGCCGGTCTTGGTGCCCCGTGGTCCCGCGGGCCCGGACCGCGAACCTCGAGCCTGTCCGGTTGAACGCCGTGAGGCGCCGGACCCGCCCGAGCCACCGGCCCTCTTCTTGCCGCGCCGAGAGCTCGCCATATGGCGCGATTCTACGTGCAGCGCGGCAACGTGAAGGTTCTCTCCGCCGTGAGCCGGCGCGTGCCCTTGACAGCCTCGGCCGGACAGACATAACCTGCCAGCAAACCAACCTGAACGGCTCGTCAGGTGAATGGGTCGTCACATGAACCGCTCGTCACATGAACGACCGTCACGAGCACCACTGGTCACCTGAACGGGCCTCAGCGGGGTTCGTTGGGCCGTTCGAAAACAGCGCGCACGGCGAGCGAGAGCAAGGCCGCGCAGCGGCGGAAGCGAGACTTCGGTGAAGGAACTCCCCCACCCGAGCACGGCTCGGGGCGAGGCAACCAGACGCAAGCTCCTCGAGGCTGCCGAAGCCGAGATCGGCGAGAACGGCTTCGCGCGGACCTCGGTGGCGGCCATCACGAAGCGCGCCGGCGTCGGCCAGGGCACCTTCTACCTCTACTTCCCAAGCAAGACCGACGCGCTGCGCGAGCTGGTGCGGCACATGGGTCACGGCCTCAGGCGCACGCTCGCCGAGGCGACCGCCGGCCTCGCCGACCGGCTCGAGATCGAGCACCGCGGGCTCGAGGCGTTCCTGCGCTTCTCGCTCGAGCACCAGAACCTCTACCGCGTGGTCATGGAGTCGCAGTTCGTCGACGAGGAGATCTACCGCGAGTACTACCAGACGCTGGCCGACTCCTACGAGGCGAACCTCGCCGCCGCCCAGCGCCGCGGCGAGGTCGGCAGCGGCGACCCGGCGGCCCAGGCGTGGGCGCTGATGGGCATCGCGCACTTCCTCGGCCTGCGCTACGCGATCTGGGACAAGCGCCTGCCGCCCGAGTCGGTGATGAACACCGCGCGCGAGTTCATCCGCCGCGGCCTGACAGCCGACGTGCCGGCCGAGGCCGCATCGTGAGCCCAGGCGCCGTCGGCATCACCGGGCTCGGCACCTACCTCCCGAAAGGTCGCGTTAGCGCTGCCGAGCTGGCCGAGACCACCGGCCTGCCGGCCTGGGTGGTCGAGGAGAAGCTCGGCCTGGTCGAGCGCGTGGTGCCGGGGGAAGGCGACCACCCAACGGCCATGGGCGTGTGGGCCGCCGAGCGCGCCCTGCGCGACGCGGGCGTGGCCGCCGACGAGGTCGACGTGGTGATCTCGATAACCGAGGAGTACAAGGAGTACCCCGTCTGGACCGCCGGCATCAAGCTGGCCCACGACGTCGGGGCCCGCAACGCCTACGCCTACGACATCGGCCAGAAGTGCGGCACCACGGTGCTCGCGCTGAAGCAGGCCAAGGACCTGCTCACCGCCGACGAGAGCGTGAACACCGTGCTCGTCGCCGGCGGCTACCGCAACTCCGACCTCATCGACCTGAGAGACCCCGACGTCCGCTTCATGTACAACCTCGGCGCGGGCGGCGGCGCACTCGTCGTCCAGCGCGGGCGCGGGCACGAGCTGCTCGGCTCGAGCTTCATCACCGACGGCAGCTTCTCGCTCGACGTGCTGGTGCCCGTCGGCGGCACCAAGGCGCCCGTCGACGCGAGCAACGTCGGCGACTACCGGCTGCAGGTGCCCGACCCGGCAGGCATGAAGAGCCGCCTCGAGCAGGCCAGCCTCGACAACTTCATCACCGTCGTCGAGCGCGCCGTGGAGCGCTCCGGCGCGACCACGCGCGACATCGACTACCTGGCCATGCTGCACGTCAAGCGCAGCGCCCACGCCTACCTGCTGGGTCGCCTCGGGCTCGACGAGGCCCAGAGCACCTACTTGGAGCGCTACGGCCACATCGGCCAGGTCGACCAGGTCCTCTCGCTCGAGCTGGCTCGCGAGGCCGGCAAGCTGCGGCCAGGCGACCTGGCGGTGCTGGTCGCGGCCGGCGTCGGCTACGTCTGGAACGCGATCGGCGTGCGCTGGGGCGCGGCCGGCGCCGCGGAGCGAGGCGCGTGATCCTCGACGTCGCCGCCCGCCGGGCGGAGCTGACGCCGACGGCCCCGGCCGTGCGGTGGCAGGGCAGCTGGTACGACTACGCCGCGCTCGACGACCGCGCAGAGCGACTGGCGGCCGCCTTGCTGGCGGCGGGCGTCGCCCCCGGCGACCGGGTCGCGGTGTTGGCCCACAACCACCTCGCCCACCTCGACCTGATCCTCGCCACCGCGAAGTGCGGCGCGGTCTACAGCCCGTTCAACGTGCGGCTGGCCGAGCCCGAGCAGCGCGCGATCGCCGACTACCTGCGGCCCAAGGTCGTGCTGCACGACGCCGAGCACGCCGCCAAGGCCCGCGCCACCGGCCGGACGCTGTGGTCGCTCGAGGAGCACGAGGCCAGGCTGGCCGAGGCGCCCCTCGAGCTCTTGGCCCAGCTGCGGAGCGAGCGCCCAGACGGCCCCGTCGGACCGGAAGACACGCAGATGATCCTGCTCACCGGCGGCACCACCGGCCTGCCGAAGGGCGCCATGCAGCCCTACCGGCAGGGCTTCTACAACGCCGTGAACACCGTCATGAGCTGGGGCCTGCGCGAGGACGACTGCGTGATCCAGGCGACCCCCTGCTTCCACGCTGCGGTCAACGCGTTCACCGTGCCGCTGTTGCACCTCGGCGCCCGCGTCGTCCTGCAGCGCGTCTTCGACCCCGGCGAGTACCTTCGCCTGGCGGAGACCTACGGGGCCACCATCCTGTTCCTGGTGCCGACCATGTTCCAGATGCTGGCGCAGCACCCCGACTTCGCCGCTGCCGACCTGAGCAGCGTGCGCTGGGCGATCTCGGGCGGCGCCTCCTGCCCGGAGCCGGTGCGCGCCGCGTTCGCCGAGCGCGGCATCGACCTGCGGCAGGGCTACGGCCTCACCGAGGCCGGCGTCAACTGCTTCTCGATCACCCGCGAGCAGGCGCGCGAACGGCCGCACTCCGTCGGCAAACCGGTGCTGCACGGCCGCGCCGTCGTGCGGCGCGAGGACGGCACGCCGGCCGCTGCGGACGAGCCGGGCGAGCTGACCCTCAAAGGCCAACACGTCTTCAGCGGCTACTTCGAGCGCCCCGAGGCCACGGCCGAGGCGCTGCGAGACGGTTGGCTCTGGACCGGCGACCTCGCCACGGTCGACGAGGACGGCTTCTTCACCATCGTCGGGCGCCGCAAGGAGATGTTCGTGTCGGGTGGGGAGAACGTCTTCCCCGTCGAGGTCGAGTCGGCCATCTACGACCACGGGTCGGTGGCCGAGTGCGCGGTCGTCGGGGTCGCCGACGAGACCTGGGGCGAGGTCGGCCTCGCCGCCGTCGTGCTGCGGCGCGGCGCCGAGCTCGACGCCGCGGGGCTGCGCGCGTTCCTCAAGACGCGCATCGCGAACTACAAGGTCCCCAAGCACATCGCCATCGTCGACGAGCTGCCCAAGAGCGCCGCCGGCAAGGTACTGAAGCGAGAGTTGAGCGCGCTGCGCGCGCGTAGCGAGGAAGGCGGGAGCGAGGCGAGTGGGAGCGACGAACCCGTCGCCGACGGCCCGGCGAGCACGCCGGGCGGGACCGGAGGCGGCGCCATGGGCTGAGCTCACGAACGCCGTCGACCGCTGCGGCTCGCGGCCGCACCAGGAACGCAGGTACGTCAACGCAAGACCCCTTCCAGAAGGAGGAGTGATGAAGAGAAAGCTGGCAATCTCAGTAGCAGTGCTGCTCGCCGCCGTCGTCGGCCTGGCGTCGGCACAGGTGACCATCGGCGTGCTGTCGCCGCTCACCGGCGGCGCGGCCGGCACCGGCCAGGCTCAGCTGGCCGGCTTCGAGCTGGCGCTCGAGGAGATCAACGCGGCCGGCGGCGTGCTCGGTGAGCCGCTCGAGCTGATCATCGAGGACACCCGCGCCGACGCCGCCACCGGCGTGGCCGCCTTCGAGAAGCTCATGACCGAAGACGGCGTCGAGTTCATCGCCGGCGGCTACTCGTCCGGCGTGACCCTCGCGCTGGTCGAGTCGTTCCGCACCTTCCAGCCCGTGGTGAGCTGGATCGGCGGCGCCAGCTCCGGCATCGGCAACGACGACTTCGACGGCATCGAGGAGCTCCTCGGCCAGGAAGAGTGGTTCTTCCACGTCCACCCGTGGGACTACCAGAACACCGAAGCCACCTTCCTCTTCATCGAGGAGATGGGCATCGACAGCGTCGCGCTGCTGCACGAGAACGGCGCGTTCGGCACCCCCGGCGCGGCCGTGCTCGAGGCGAACCTCGGCGACCTCGGCGTCGAGGTGGTCCTGCGTGAGGCCTTCCAGTCGACGCTGACCGGCGGCACCGGCGACTTCCGCGCCACGCTCAGCAAGGTCGGCGGCGCCGACCCCGAGATGCTCTACTGGATCGGCTACGACTCCGACGCCCAGCCGCTCAGCAGCCAGGTGCGCGAGCTCAACGTCACCCCGCCGTACATCTTCGGCGCCCCTCCCGGCTGGCCGGCCGACTTCGCCGCCGCCCCCGAGGCGCAGTGCGTCACCGGCCTCATCGGCTTCCTGCCGAACCTGCCGAACCCCGAGGCGCGCGCCTTCGCCGAGGCCTACCAGGCGATGCACGGCACCGCCCCCGACAACTACATGTCGGCCCTGGCCTACGCGCAGCTGTGGAGCTACGCCGACGCCATCAACGCCGCCGGCACCACCGACCAGGCCGCCGTGATCGAGCAGTTCAAGACCGGCACCTTCAGCTCGCCCATGGGCGACTGGAGCTTCGGCCCCTCGATCGAAGCCAAGCACCAGGGCTTCGGCACCGACATGTGGCTGGTCTTCCAGTACCAGAACGGCGAGCGCGAGATCGTCTGGCCGACCGACCGCGCCACCGCTCCGCTGATCAGCTGCCTCTGAGGCGCTAGCCGCCTCAAGGCTGACCGGAAAGGACGACCCGATGGAGGGGATGCCGCCGCGCATCCCCTCCCCGATAACCGATGGACCTATCTCTCCTACCCCAAGCACTCGTCTCGGGCGTGCTGGCCTCCGGCCTCTACGCGCTGGTGGCGATCGGCCTCGCGCTGGCGATCGGCGTGATCGGCATCGTCAACTTCGCCCACGGCGAGTTCTTCATGGTCGGCGCGTTCTTCGCCTACCAGCTCTTCGTGAGCTTCGGCTTCGACCCGCTGCTCTCTATCTTGTTCGTGGCGCCCGCGCTGTTCGTCATCGGCGCCGTGCTGTTCCAGACCACCATCAGGTTCGTGCTCAAGGCGCCCGAGCTGAACCAGATGCTGTTGACCTTCGGCATCGGCATCATCCTGCAGAACCTCGCGCTGTCGATCTGGGGCGGTGACCCGCGCTCGATCGGCAACGTGCCGTACCGCGCCATCGGCCTGCAGTTCGGCGAGGTCAGCATCGGGCTGGTGCCCCTCGGCTCCTTCGTGATCTCGGTGCTGCTGGTCGGCGGTCTGTACTACATGCTGGCCCGCACCCCGATCGGACGCGCCATGCGCGCCGTGGCGCAGAACCGCATCGGCGCCGGCCTCATCGGCCTCGAGGTCAACCGCGTCTACCTCGTCGCGTTCGCGCTCTCCGCCCTGCTGGCCGGCATCGGCGGCGTGATGATCGCCGTGATCCAGTCGCCGACCCCCACGGTCGGCCTGGCCTTCACGCTCAAGGCCTTCGCCATCGTCGTGCTGGCCGGGCTCGGCAACATCCGCGGCATCGTCGGGGCCTCCCTGCTGGTGGCCATCGCCGAGTCGGTGGTGGCCACGCTGCTGCCCAACGGCGACTCGCTGCGCAACGCGGTGTTCTTCGCGATCATCTTCCTCACGCTGGTCTACCGCTCCTGGAGGAAGGCGTGAACCGCCGGGCGCTGACGCGCGACGTCGTCATGCTCATCGTCTTCGGCGCCGTGCTGCTGGCGCTGCCGGAGATCCTCCGGGCGCTGTTCGGCCAGGCGTCGGTGAGCTACCTCTCGCTCTCCACGCGCGCCGTGGCCCTGGCCGTCCTGGCGCTCACCTGGGACATCGTCGCGCGCACCGGCCAGCTCTCGCTGGCGCACGCGGCCTTCTACGGCTCGGGCGGCTACGCCGCCGCGGTGCTGCTCAAGCTCACCGGCGCGCCGCTGTGGCTCGGCATCCCCGTCGCCGGCGTGGTGGCCGCCCTCCTCGCCCTGGTGCTCGGCGCCGCCACCCTGCGGCTCTTCGGGATCTACTTCGCCATCGCCTCGCTGGCCTTCACCGAGGTGGTCAAGACGATCGTGCAGTCGATGCCGTTCTCGATCACCGGCGGCACCGTCGGCACCAACCTCCCGCCCCTCTTCCGCCCGACCTTCGTGGCCGGCGAGATGGAGCGCTGGGAGGTGGCCTTCCTCCGCAACCAGGGCTACTTCACCGTCTACGTCGGGCTGTTGCTGCTGACCATCGTCGTCTCGCTGCTGATCCAGAACACCCGCCTGCGGCACGCGTTCACCGCGATCCGCACCAACGAGCTGGTCGCCGGCGTGATGGGCATCAACCCGGCCAGGAACAAGCTGATCGCCTTCGTGCTGTCGAGCTTCCTGGTCGGCATGCTCGGCGCGGTCGAGGCGCACCGCTTCGGCAGCGTCAACCCTGACTCGACCTTCAGCGTGCACACCACGGTGCTGGCGCTGGTCACCCCCATCTTCGGCGGGCTCTACACCACGGTCGGCCCGATCCTGGCCGCGCTGGTGCTCTCCGGGCTGGAGGAGACGCTCAAGCGCGTGCTGTCCGACGGCTACCTGGTCGCCTACGGCGTGGTGCTCGTCGTGTCGATCCTGTTCATGCCGCGAGGCGTCGTCGGCCTCTTCCGACGGCTCACCAGTCGGCGTCGAGAGGAGCCAGAAGGTGGCTGAGCACCTCCTCGAGGCCACCAACCTCGGCCGCAACTTCGGCGGCCTGGCGGCCGTCAGCAACCTGTCGTTCAGCGTCGAACCGGGCGAGATCTTCGCGATCATCGGGCCCAACGGCGCGGGCAAGACCACCACGCTCAACCTGCTCTCCGGCCTGCTCGAGCCCAGCACCGGCAGCATCGCGCTGGACGGCGTCGACATCACCAGGCTGCCCTCGTTCAAGCGC
>CAZQVC010000071.1:0-3183 GCA_964596625.1 uncultured bacterium
CTCGGGGGCCGCGAGGGCGCCGTACTTGCCGGCGTGGAAGATCAGCGGCCGACCGTCGGCCTGCCGCAGCGCCTCGACCTGCCCGATGAAGATCGTGTGGTCACCGGCTTCGAACGCGTCGTGGCTGCGACAGACGATGTGGGCAACCGCCCCGCTCACGACCGGGAACCCGGCGAAGCTCACGAACGGCTCGAGGCCGTGGTCGACGCGCCGGCCGGCGAAGTGATCGGACAGATGACGCTGGTCCTCGCCGAGCACGCTGATCGCGAAGCGCTCGGCGCCCTCCAAGGTCGCGTGAGCGTGGGCCGCCTTGTCGATGCTGATGGCGACGAGCGGAGGCTCGAGGGAGACGGACATGAAGGCGTTGACCGTGATGCCGAAGGCTCGCCGCTGCGTCTCCCCACCACTCCGTGGCGCAGCCCCCTCCTCGGCCAGCATGCTCACCACCGTCACGCCGGTGGCGAACCTGCCCATGGTTCGCCTGAAGTCGAGGCTGCTGAACCCCTCCAGGGTGCCGACGGCGGGCACGACGCCGCGCGCGGCCGGTGTCGTATCGGTGTCGGGCTCTGGGTGGGTACGGTATGGAGGGGCCGAGGTCGACATACTGCTACGAGTCTAGGAAGCAGCGACGACAACGGTCAATCGTGGTTTTCCACGAAGGTTCCTGTGTTCGTTGTGTTCAGTACCAACGCGCGGGGCGGACGACGCGGACGTAAACTCGTCGAACATGCGTGCCACCATCGCCCGCCTGCTGGACAGCGCGGAGATCGACGTCGAGCTGCTGAGCGGCGATCCCCAGACGACGTTCGCCGCCGTGCGACACGCCGATCGACAGGCGGACAGGCACTGGCTGGCAGAGGGCGACCTGCGGCTGACGGAGTCCGCCTTCACGCTCCCCAGGCCCACAGCCGACCCGCTCTTCGCCCCTCCCCCGGCCGCGCTCGTCTACCTGCTCGAGCCGCGCCGCCGGGCCGTGCCCGAGGCTCTGCTGCAGCGCTGCGTGGACGCCGGCGTGACCCTGCTGGCGGCCTCGCCCTCGACCAACCCGGAGAGGGTTGAGGAGGAGGCCCTCAAGCTCCTCGTGGCCGAGGCCGGAGCCGGCCTGACGCGGCTGGCCTCGGTGCAGCGCTACCTGCTGGCCGCCCTAGACGGCCCTAAGCCCGAACGCGAGGTCCTCGACCGGGTCAACCGCCTCTCCGGCCTCAGCCTGGCGCTGCTGACGCCGTGGGGCGAGACGGTGGCGCGAGCCGGCGATGAGGTGCGCCGCCTCTCGCACCTCGACCTCGACAGCCTGCCGGAGGGCCGCATGCGGCTGCAGTCGGAGACGGCGCTGGTCGCCAAGATCCACGCCAAGGGACGGCAGCGCAGCCTGCTGGTGGCGTTCGCGGCCGACGAGGACGACCTCCCATGGCTCGAGCTCGCCCGCGGGCTGCTCACCGCCGCGGCGCTGCAACGCTCGGCCGAGGCCCAGCAGGACCGCAGCCGCAAGGGCGCGCTGTTGGCCGAGTGGCTGGCCGGCCCGCAGGCGGCGCCGATGCTGCTGCCACGCCTGCAGGAGGCAGGCCTCGACGTCGACAACGAGTACGTGGTGGCGGTCGCCGAGGCGGGGCCCAAGGCCAAGCAGGGCAGGGCAGCGGCGGCCAGGGCACAACTGCTGCTCGAGCGTCTGCGCGAGGCCGCCGACGAGTACTTCATGGCAGCGGGCATCGGCTCGCTATCGGAGACCAGGGCCGAGCACGACGTCTGGGTGTTCGCCGGCGGTGCGCCGCGCACCCAGGCGCAGCCGCTGTTGCGCGCGCTCAAGGCCGCCGCCAGGGACGACGGCGGCTCCGCCGCGCCGGTACGCCTCGGCCTCAGCCTCCCCCGCCGCGACCTCAGCGGCGTGGCCGACGCCTACCACCAGGCCGTCCTGGCGCTGCAGGCCGTGCCCGGCGCGGAGGGCTTCGCCTGGTTCGACCAGTTCGACCCCGTCTACTGGGTGCTCAAGCAGCAGCCGCCCGGCAACCTCGAGACCGTCCGCGACCGCCTCGTCGGCGCGGTGAAGGACGCCGACGACGGCAAGCTGTGGCGCACCCTCACCGCCTACCTCGACTCGCCCGACGACCTCACGACGCTGGCGCAGGAGCTCCACATCCACGTGAACACCTTGCGCTACCGCCTCAAGCGCATCGAGTCGCTGATCGAAGCCCCCCTCGACCGACCGGCGACCCAGGCCAAGCTCTACCTCGCGCAGCAGATCGACGCCATGCTCGAGCGCAACGAGGGCGTGGGGGTGGCGGGATGAGCGACCGCTACGCGGACGTCGGCTCGCACACCCGCGCTGCGGTGGTGGGGGCCGGCGTCATGGGTCGCGGCATCGCCCAACTGCTGCTGCAGGCCGGGCTCGAGGTCGTCCTGGTGGACCCCAGCGAGGCCGCGACGCGGGAGGCTAGCAGCAGCCTGCAGGAGCTCTTCGGCCGGCTGGCTGCCAAGGGCAAGCTCGCCGAGAGCCCCGGCGAGCTGATCGCGAGGCTCGCCACCGCCAGCGACCTTCAGGCCGCTGCCGACGCGCAGTGGCTGTTCGAAGCGGCTCCCGAAGATCTCGAGCTGAAGCGCGAGCTGTTCGCCCGCGCCGCCGTCGTGGCGCCTGAAGCGATCTTGGCCACGAACACCTCGACCCTCTCGGTGACGGCCATAGCCGCCGCCACGCAGCGGCCCGGCGAGGTCGTCGGCATGCACTTCTTCAACCCGCCCGGCGTGATGCGCCTGGTGGAGGTCGTGCCTGGCATGCTCACGCGAGATGACATCGTCGCCGCGGCCCGCGCGATGGCGCTGCGCCTCGGACGCGAGCCGGTCGTGACGAGGGACAGCCCCGGCTTCATCGTCAACCGCCTTGCCAGGCCCTTCTACCTGCACGCCGTCCGCCTGCACGCTGCGGGGTTCGCGGCAGCCGACGTCGACGCGATCATGCGCTCGGCCGGCTTCCGCCAGGGGCCGTTCGAGCTGCTCGACCTGATCGGGCTCGACGTCAACCTGGCCGCCAGCCTCAACGTCTACCGCGCCTTCTTCGAGGAGCCGCGCTACCGCCCGCATCCGTTGCAGCAGGCGATGGTCACGGCCGGCCTGCTCGGCCGCAAGGTGGGCCGCGGGTTCTACCGCTACGACGAGGGCGGCCGCAAGCTAGACCCGCCCGCTGGGCAGCTG
>CAZQVC010000071.1:3283-11693 GCA_964596625.1 uncultured bacterium
GTTCTACCGCTACGACGAGGGCGGCCGCAAGCTAGACCCGCCCGCTGGGCAGCTGGCGGCGGGGCCAGGAACGGAAGGTCCGGGCCGGGCAGCACCTGCCGGGCGGATCGCGGTGATCGGCGACAACAGCGCCGCCACCGCTCTGCGCGAGCTCCTGGCGCGCGCCGGGACCGAGTTGGTTGCCGCGTCGGCGGCCGGGTCGGGGGCCGGAACCGAGCCGCCGGTCGCGCTCACGCTCGACGCCAGGCTGGAGCCGCCGGCCGACGAGGTCGCGAGGCTGCTCGCGGCCGGGGCGACGCTCGGCGTGCTCAGCTGGAGCCGCTCGGCGAGCGCGGCCGCCGGCGCCTACCAAGCGGCCGGCTATCCCGGCAGCCTCATCGGCTTCTCGCTGGTGCCGGCGCCCGACGGCGCGAGTCCCCTGATCGAGCTGACGATGCCGGAGCCGGCAGCTCCCGTCGCGGACGGTCACGAAGCCAAGGGTTCTGCGGCCAGCCGGCCGCAGCCCGCCGCCCAGGAATCGGTGGCGCGAGCGCGGCGAACACTCGACGAGGCTCAGGCCGTCCTGGCGGCCGCCGGGGTCGGATCGGTGGTCGTGCCGGACTCGCCGGGCGGGGTCGCCTTCGCCACCGTCGCGCTCCTCGCCAACGAGGCGATCGGCGCGGCGGCCGAGCGCCTCGCGGGGCCGGGCGAGCTCGACCGGGCCATGCGGCTCGGCGTGAACTACCCCCTCGGCCCGCTGGCGTGGGCCGAGAGGATCGGGTTGCGTGAGCTGCACGACGCCCTGCGCGGCCTGTACGCCGAGACCTCGGAGAGCAGGTTCGCTCCCCACCCCTACCTGACGAGGCTGGCGGCGGTCGGAGCGGTGACCGTGCCGCAGAGCGAGGCGCCGGCGCCGTCTCGCGAGGCGCCGGTTGAAGAGACGACGGATGGAGGTGTCGCATGACCGAGAGCAGCGGCAAGCGGGTCCGGCCGTACGGCGAGGCCTACCTCATCGACGCGGTACGGACCCCGGTGGGACGGCACGGCGGCGCGCTCGCCGGCGTCAGACCTGACGACCTCGCCGCCTGCGCTCTCGAGGCGTTGTTCGAGCGCGTCCCCGTGCCCAAGGTCGACGTCGCCGACGTGATCCTCGGCTGCGCCAACCAGGCCGGCGAGGACAACCGCAACGTCGCCAGGATGAGCGCCCTGCTCGCCGGGTTACCCGTCGGCGTGCCGGGCGTGACCGTCAACCGGCTCTGCGGCTCCGGCTTGGAGGCCGTGGCGCAGGCCGCTCGCGCCGTGAAGCTCGGCGAGTCCGACGTCTACGTCGCCGGCGGCGTGGAGTCGATGAGCCGCGCACCATGGGCCGTGCCCAAGCCCGAGAAGGGCTTCCCCACCGGCAGCGTGACGATGTACGACACGACCCTCGGCTGGCGCTTCGTGAACCCGCGCATGCGCGAGGAGTACGGCGTCGACTCGATGGGCGAGACCGCCGAGAACCTCGCGGAGGAGTACGGCATCAGCCGCGAGGAGCAGGACGCGTTCGCTCTGGCCAGCCACCGCAAGGCCACAGCGGCCGCCGCGGCCCGCCGCTTCGCCGACGAGCTGACCCCCGTCGAGGTGCGCACGAAGCAAGGCCCACAGCACGTGGTCGACGACGAGGGGCCGCGGCCCGACACCAGCTTCGAAGCCCTCGCGCGACTCAAACCCGCCTTCCGTGAAGGCGGCAGCGTCACCGCCGGCAACTCGAGCTCGCTCAACGACGGCGCCGCCGCGGTGATGGTCGCCTCGCGCGACTACGTGCTGGCCCACGGGCTCAAACCGCTGGCCAAGGTCTCGTGCAGCACGGTCGCCGGCGTGCCCCCGCGGATCATGGGCATCGGCCCGGTTCCGGCCACCCGCAAGGCCCTCACACGCTCCGGGATGAGCCTCAGCGACGTCGGGCTCATCGAGCTCAACGAGGCCTTCGCCGCGCAGTCGCTGGCGGTCATGCGCGACCTCGGGCTCGACGCCGAGGACCCGCGCGTCAACCCCAACGGCGGCGCCATCGCGCTCGGCCACCCGCTCGGCTGTTCCGGCGCTCGCATCCTCACGACCCTGCTGCACGAGATGGTGAAGACCGACGTCGAGATCGGCCTGGCGACGATGTGCATCGGCGTCGGGCAGGGTATCGCGATGATCGTCGAGCGCGACGACGGCGCCTGAAGACGGCTGCAGGAAGGAGACGGCTGAACGATGTTCGCACCCGAGATCGAGACGATGCCGCAAGAACGCTTGCGCGACCTCCAGGGGGCGCGGCTGGCGAAGCTGGCCCACTACGTCTACGAGCGCGTGCCGCATTACAGGGCCGCGTTCGACGAGGCCGGCATCGAGCCCGCAACGGTACGGTCGATCGACGACGTCGCGCGCCTGCCGATCACCTACAAGCACCACCTGCACGAGAACTACCCGCGCGGCATGTTCGCCGTCGCCAAGGAGGGCCTGGCGCGCGTGCACGCGTCGTCCGGCACCACCGGCAAGCCGACGGTCGTCGGCTACACGCGCAACGACCTCGAGCTCTTCGCCGAGGTCAACGCGCGCTGCCTGGCGGCGGCCGGGGCGAAGCCCGGCATGCTGTTCCACAACGCGTACGGCTACGGCCTCTTCACCGGCGGGCTCGGCCTTCACGGCGGGGCGGAGAAGCTCGGCCTCTGCGTCGTGCCCGTGTCCGGCGGCATGACAGAACGGCAGGCGACGCTGATCCTCGACCTCGAGCCCGACATCATCGCCTGCACCCCGTCGTACGGCCAGACGCTCGCCGAGGAGTTCGCCCGCCGCGGCGTCGAGCCCGACCAGCTGAGCCTGCGCTACGGGATCCTCGGCGCCGAGCCCTGGACCGAGGCCATCCGCAGCGACGTCGAGGCGGGCCTCGGCATCGAGGCGACCAACATCTACGGGCTCTCCGAGATCATCGGCCCCGGCGTGGCCAACGAGGGCGTAGGCGAGCGCGACGGCAGCTACGTCTGGGAGGACCACTTCTACCCCGAGATCCTCGACCCCGAGACCGCCGAGCCGGTGCCGGACGGCAAGGAGGGCGTGCTGGTGATCACCACCCTCACCAAGGAGGCCCTGCCCCTCATCCGGTTCTGGACCGGCGACATCACCACGCTCACCCGCGAGGTCGGGCCGAGCGGCCGCACCCACGCGCGCATCGGGATGATCCGCGGCCGCGCCGACGACATGCTCATCGTCAGGGGCGTCAACGTCTACCCGACGCAGATCGAGGCGGTGCTGCAGGACGTCGAGCAGGCCTCCGCCCACTACCAGCTGCTCATCACGCGGGAGAAGACGCTCGACGCGATCGAGCTGCGGCTCGAGCTGACCCAGGAGGCGTTCTCGCGCTTCGGTCGCGAGGTGCTCGAGGGCGGCATGCTGGCCGCCGACCAGCGCGTGCGCGACCTCAGCGACAGGATCGCTCACCGCATCCGCGACACCGTCGGCATCGGCGTGAAGGTCCGCCTGCTCGCGCCCGGCAGCGCGCCGCGCTCGGAGGGCGGCAAACTCCGCCGCGTCGTCGACGAGCGGCGGCTGTAGATGAGGACCATCCCGGCGGGCCACACGGCCCACCACTCGATCGTCGTCAGCGAGGCTATGACGGTCGACTTCGAGGTCGCGGGCGACCCGCGACTCGGCCCCCTGCACCCGGTCTACGCCACCTACTGGATGGCCAAGCACATGGAGCTGGTCAGCCGGAAGATCATCCTGCCGTACCTCGAACAGGGGGAGGAGGGCATCGGCTTCAGGGTCGAGGTCGACCACCTCGCGTCGGCGCTGCCCGGCATGCGGGTCGACATCGACGCCACCTTCGTGCGCCAGGAGCGCAACCGCGTGCACGTCGCCTGCCGGGCCCACAGCGAGCTCGGCGACCTGATCGGCGAGGGAGCGACGGTGCAGGTGATCCTGCCGCTGACCAGGTTGGCCGGCAACATCGCGGCCCTGGAGGAGCGCTGGGCCGCTGCGGCGCGAGGCGCCGCGCCCGCGAGAGGAGAACCCACGTGATCAAGCTCATCGCCCTCTACCGCAAACCGGACGACGAGGACGCGTTCTGGGCGCACTACGAAGGCGTGCACCTGCCCCTCACGCGCAAGCTGCCGGGGCTCGCAGACGTCACGCTGGAGCGCGTCACCGGCGACGCCTTCGGCGGCGAGCCGGCGTACTACCTGATCGCCGTGATGAGCTTCCCCGACCGGCCGA
The DNA here is from genome assembly GCA_964596625.1 of uncultured bacterium. GTDB lineage: Bacteria > Deinococcota > Deinococci > Deinococcales > Trueperaceae > DASRWD01. Next base: position 7,496 of record CAZQVC010000071.1, read on the forward strand.
CGTTCGACGCGGCCATGCGCTCGGAGGAGAACCGCACCCTCGGCAAGGACCTGATGAGCTTCGCGCGCGGCAAGGTCGACGTGCTCATCACCAGCAGCGCCTAGCGACGCGGCGGCGCCGGCTTCCGGGTGTGCCCAACGCGGCGGCGGTCGCTTCTCGCTACCGGTATCATCGCGCCATCACCTGGGAGGCATCTTGGCCACCTTGCACCTACTGGGAACCGGCGCTGCGCTGTCGGACGCAACCCGCACCACAACCATGCTCGCGGTCGAGGAAGGCGAGACACTGCTCCTCGTCGACTGCGGCGGGGACGCTGCACAGCGTCTGTTGGCGTCCGGGCTCGCCCTCGACCGCGTCACCGGCCTCGTCGTCACGCACGAGCACGCCGATCACGTCGCCGGCTTCCCGCTGCTCATGGAGCGCCTCTGGCTCGCCGGCATCGGCAGCACCTTCACCGTCTACGGGATCCCCAGCGCGCTCGAGCAGGCGCGCAAGATCCACGACGCCTTCGACGTCGGCTCGTGGCCCAACTACCCCACCATCGAGTACCGCGAGATCCGGCTCGAGCGCTGCGCGAAGGTCCTGGAGAACGACGACTTCGTCGTCGTCGCGTCTCCGGGCGACCACTCGGTGCCGGCTGTCGGCCTGCGCTTCGAGGCCAAGAACAGCGGCACCGCCATGACGTACTCGTGCGACACCGCGTACTCGCCCAACATCGTCGACCTCGCCAGGGGCGCCGACCTGCTGGTGCACGAGGCCTCGGGCGACGCGCCAGGTCACTCCGCCCCCGCGGTCGCCGGGCGGGTGGCTCGCGAGGCCGGCGTCGGGCGCCTCGTGCTGGTGCACCTGCCGCCGCTCGACGGCCAGGTCGACGCCTGGTTGACGGAGGCGGCGCGCTCCTTCGAGCCGACGCAGGTCGGCTCCGACGGCGCCAGGATCGAGTTCTGAGCTCCTAGCCCTTGGTTCCCGTGGTGCTTATCTTCTCGACGAAGTGGCGTCAGGGCAGCGTGTGAGCAGCGATTCTCACCCCGCCCGGCCGGCGACCAAGGGCGGTCAGACCGCCTCCAGGTAGGTGTAGCCGACGAGCTCGCGGTCGTAGAGCTCGAGGAACTCGGCGATCTCGGCGTCGGTCATGCCGCCGGCGGCGCGCACCTCCTCGGCCTGGGCCTGCACCGCGGCGTGGAGGTCGGGCGTCTCGAAGCCCATGTTGTGGATCACGCGGCGCGCCTTCTGCCCTTCGACGTAGAGCTCCAGCCGGTAGCCCGGCTCGTCGTCGGTCAGCCTGACGTGCGCCTCGTTGACCCGGCCGAACAGGTTGTGGGCGTTGGCCAGCACGTCCTGGTAGGCGCCGGTAAGGAAGATGCCGAGGTAGTACTTGTCGCCCTGCTTGAAGCGGTGGACCGGCAGCGACCGCTTGACGTCGCGCAGGTCGATGAAGCTCTCGATCTTGCCGTCGGAGTCGCAGGTGATGTCGACCAAGGTCGCGTTGCGCTCGGGCCTCTCGTCGAGGCGCGTGAGCGGCGCGATGGGGAAGAGCGACTTGATGGCCCAGTGGTCGGGCAGGCTCTGGAACAGGCTGAAGTTCACGACGTACTTGTCGGCCAGCAGGCGCGGCAGCGCCTCGAACTCCTCAGGGACGTAGTCGAGGCTCTCGATCACCTTGGCCACGCGCGCGAGGATGCGGTTGTAGAGCTGCTCGAAGTGGGCGCGCTCGAGGAGGCTCAGGTAGCCGAGGTCGAAGAGGTTGTGCATCGTCTCCTTGTTGCTCACCGCCTCGTTGAACACCTCGCGGTAGGTCTTGACGGTAATCGACCCCTCGAGGTCGCGCATGTCGCGGATCAGCGCGTGCACCTCGCCCTCCAGCGGCGGCAGCTCGACCGGGTCGCGGGTCGGCCCGATGGCGTCGACGACCGGCACGACCAGCACCGAGTGGTGAGCCGTGAGGGCGCGTCCGGACTCGGTGATCAGTACAGGATGCTCCACCTGGTACTCGTCGCACTGCTCCATGACGGTGTAGACGACGGTGTCGGCGTACTCGCGCAGGCTGTAGTTGGCCGAGACGTAGTAGGTCGTCTTGGAGCCGTCGTAGTCGACGGCCAGGCCGCCCCCCACGTCGAGGTAACGCACGCCGACGCCCATCTCGGCCAGCTCGACGTAGGCCTGGGTCGCCTCGCGGATCGCAGCGCGGATCCGGCGGATGTCGGTCAGCTGGCTGCCCACGTGGCAGTGCAGGAGCACCAGCGAGTGCTCGAGCCCCTCCTCCTTCACGCGCTGCGCGACGTGGATCAGCTCGGATGCGGTGAGGCCGAACTTCGCGTCGTCCCCACCCGAGGACTCCCACTGGCCGGTGCCGCGAGCGTGCAGCTTGAAGCGCACGCCGAGCAGCGGCTCCACGCCCATCTCACGGCTGATGCGCAGCACCCGCTCGAGCTCACCGGCCTTCTCCAGCGTGATGACGACCCGGCGGCCGAGCTTGCGGCCCCACAGCGCCAGCCTGATGAAGTCGTCGTCCTTGAAGCCGTTGCAGCAGAGCAAGGCCTCGTCGTGGGTGTCGTGCGCCAGGCACAGCGCCAACTCGGCCTTGCTGCCGGCTTCCAGCCCGGTGCGGTACTTGCCGCCGTAGCCGGCGATCGTCTCCAGCACGACGCGGCGCTGGTTGACCTTGACGGGGTAGACGCCCTGGTAGTGGGAGCGGTAGCCGGCCTCGCCGATGGCCTTCGCGAACGAGTCGTTGATGCGGTCGAGCCGGTCTTCGATGATGTCGGGGAAGCGCAGCACCAACGGCAGGTCGTGGCCCTGAGCGCGCAGGTCCTCGACCACGGCGACGATCGGCACTCCGCTCTCGCCGCGGTGCGAGACGGTCATCTCGCCGTCCTTCGAGATGCCGAAGTAACCGGTCGACCACGACCTTACGCCGTACAGCTCGTCAGCGTCCGCGATGCTGAAACCTGGGTCGAGGCTGGCTCTGCTCACTGCTGCTCCTCCACGGGCTACGGCGGGTATTGCGGTCGGGCGGTTGTCGGGCCCGCGGCGCCGCGGCGCTCCTCGGCCCCCGGACGCGGCTGCTGCGCGCTCGCGGCGGGCTGAACGGAACACGCTAGCACCTCGGCGGGAGGCGGCTGGTACCGCGCGGGCGAGTACCGCGCCGGCAACACGATGCTAGCCGCGGGCCTGCTTCGCGTAGTGAGACGAACACGGCGGCTGGGGCAGCGCTGCTAGGGTCCCCCGCGTGCCTGGCTACCTCTTCTTCACGCTGCTGACGGGCCTCATCGTGATCGTGATGCTGGTCGGCCCCAAGCGTCCTCGCTTCCTGCGGGACGCGGCGTACCTGCTGGCTCCGGCGTACAACGAGCTGCCGTTCGTCTTCTTGTTCCTGTTGGCGATCTCCGTCGTGCCGGAGTACGTCGGCCGGGAGGAGATCGCTGGCTGGGACGCGATCGGCCTCGTGCTCGCCGGGCTGTTGGCGGCCGGCTTCGTCGTCATCGCGTGGCGAGGGTTCAAGGCGCGTAGCGTCGTCAGGCGAGCTCTCGACCACGGACTCGGCGCCGGCTGGCGGGAGCGCGTCGATACCGCGCGGCTGAGACGCCTCGACGGCGGACCGCGTTGGCTGAGCGTGCTCTTCGCGCCCCTGGTGCTGTGGCGCCGGGGTGTCGTCAGGCTCGGCGACATCCGCTACGGCCCCAGCAGCCGTCATCGCCTCGACGTCTACCGTTCGAGCGATCGTCCGACCGGCGCGCCCGTGCTCGTCTACTTCCACAGCGGCGGGTACAGCTCCGGCAACAAGCGGCTGGGCTCGGCCGAGCTCCTCTACCGCCTGGCCAGCCAGGGCTGGGTGACGATCAGCGCCAACTACCGCCTGAGGCCGCAGGCCAACTTCTTCGATCACCTGAGCGACGCCAAGAGGGTCGTCGCCTGGGTTCACGAGCACGGCCGCGAGTACGGTGCCGACCCGAGCCTGCTGGTGCTCGCCGGCGGCTCGGCCGGCGCGCACCTGTCGACCATCGCCGCCCTCACCCAGAACGACCCTCGCTACCAGCAGGGCTTCGAGGAGTCCGACACCTCGGTCTCCGCGGTCGTCGGCCTCTACGGCTGGTACGGCGGCTACTGGGGCAAGGGCGGAGCGGACTCGGAGTACGGACCGTTGGGCCACGACGCCGCTCAGGCGCCGCCCTTCTTCATCGCCCACGGCGAGCTCGAC
>CAZQVC010000072.1:0-11661 GCA_964596625.1 uncultured bacterium
GAGGTGCTGCGCGCCGACCTCGCGATCAGCGCCGACGGCGGCATCTTCGGCGTCGGCATCCCGTCGATAACCGTCGGCTCGCGGGGCCTCACCGGCGTGCAGATCGAGGTGCGGGGCGCGAAGTCGGATCTTCACTCCGGCATGTACGGCGGCGCCGTCGCGAACCCGATCATGGCGCTCGGCAAGATCCTCGCCTCGATGCAGGACGACCACGGTCGCATCCTCGTCGAGGGCTTCGAGGAGACCGTCGAGCCGCTCCAAGCCAGCGTCCGTGAGGCGCTGGCGGCGGTCCCCGGCGACGACGAGGAGGAGCTGAAGAGCCTCGGCCTCGACGAGTGGTGGGGCGACCCCGACTACACGCCGCGCGAGCGGCGCAACGTGCGGCCCACGCTGGAGGTCAACGGCATCAGCGGCGGCTACCAGGGCCCCGGCATCAAGACCGTGCTGCCGAGCCGCGCCTACGCCAAGGTGACCTGCAGGCTGGTGGTGGGCCAGGACCCCGAGGAGATCGTCGAGCTGCTGCGCCGCCACGTCGCGAAGGTCACGCCGCCCGGCGTGAAGGCCGAGGTCGTGGCCCTGCCCGGCAACGGCCGGGCCTACCAGATGCCGGTCGATCACCCGGCCTTGGCCGTGGCCGCGGAGAGCCTCGAGGCCGTCTACGGGCGCGAGGCCTTCCAGGTCTGGACGGGCGGCACCGTGCCGGTGGCCGAGCAGTTCCAGTCGGTGCTCGACACCTGGTGCCTCTACTTCGCGTTCGGCGAGCCGGACAACGCCCTGCACGCGCCCAACGAGTTCTTCCGTATCGACACACTGCGGAAGGGCACCGAGGCGACGGTCCGGCTCCTGGCCGGCCTGGCGGACAAGAAGGACGTCCTGGCCACGAGCTGAAGATGTAGAAGTCCACAGTTTGGGTGCGCTGGATTGTGTCTGTGCACCATTGCCGACCCCCCTTCGCTGTCCGTATGGTTAGCCATCTACAACGCGGACGGAGGGGCGATGCTCGCACCACGCGGTTCGATCGTGCCGCTGCCGACGCCGTTCACCGGCGACGACGCACGTATCGACGAAAGCTCGTTGGCAGCACTTGTCGAGTTCCAGATCTCGTCGGGCAGCCACGGCCTCAGCTGCACCGGAACGACCGGCGAGCCGTCCTCGCTGAGCACGGCAGAGCGCAAGCGGGTGGTCGAGCTGGTCAAGGACCAGATCGCTGGGCGCGTGCCGTTCGTGCCCGGCACGGGCTCGAACAACCTCGACGAGACGCTCGAGCTCACGCGCCACGCCGTCGACCTCGGCGTCGACGGGGTCATGCTGATCGCCCCGTACTACGTGCGGCCCAACCAGCACAGCCTCTTCGACTACTTCAAGACCATCGCCGACGACGTCGCCAAGCGGGCTCCTGAGCTGCCCGTGATCCTCTACAACATCCCCGGGCGCGCCGCGCTCAACATCGAGCCGGCGACGATCGGTCGGCTGCGGCGCGAGTGTCCCAACATCGTCGGCGTCAAGCACGCCACGAAGAACCTCGACGACGTCTCCTACACGCTCGTCGAGGCTGGCCGAGACTTCGCCGTCTACTGCGGCGCCGAGACCATGACATACCCCATGCTCGCGCTCGGCGGCAGCGGGCACATCAGCGCAACGGGCGTCGTGGCGCCGGCCGAGATCGCCCGCCTCTACGAGCTGGCCGAAGCCGGCCGATGGGACGAGGCCCGCGACCTCCACTACCAGATGCTCGAGCTCAACGACGTGCTGTTCATCGAGGTCAACCCGGTCCCGCTCAAGACCGCACTGGCGCTGATGGGGCTGTGCGAGGCGCGCTGGCGCCTGCCGCTCGGCCCGATGCTGCCTCACAACGAGGAGAGGCTGCGCGCCACCGTCGAGCGCTACGAGCTGGTGGCGAGCGCACGGGCCTTCCGGCGGGACGCGTGAGCGAGCGCAGCGTGAAGCCGTACGGCAGGGCCTTGGTTGACGGCAGGCTGGAGCGGCTGGAACTGCAGCCCGACGGCGCGCTGCTTAGCGCCGCCGGCCGGATCGTCGACGAGGCGGCCGTCACCTGGCTGCCGCCGATCGAGCCGCGCACGATCCTCGCGCTGGCGCTGAACTACCGCGATCACGCCGCCGAGCTCGACCTCGCCGAGCCCGAGCAGCCCGCCTTGTTCCCCAAGTTCCGCAACGCGCTCGTCGGCCACAGGGGCCAGATCGTGAGGCCCGCCGGCATCGAGTACATGCACTACGAGACGGAGCTGGCCGTGGTCATCGGCCGCCCGGCGCGCCGCGTCAGCCAGGCCGACGCGCTGGCTCACGTCAAGGGGTACACCACCGCGAACGACCTGGTCGTGCGCGACTTCGTCATCAACCACTTCAGGCCGCCGGTCAAGCCGAAGAACTTCGACACCTTCCTGCCCTTCGGCCCGCTGCTCACCCCGGCGAGCCTGGTGCCCGATCCGCAGGCGCTGAGCCTGCGCACCTACGTCAACGACGAGCTGCGCCAGGAGGGTCACACCTCCGCGATGCTGCGCTCGGTGGCCGAGCTCATCGCCTACGTCAGCGAGTTCATGACCCTGCAAGAGGACGACGTGCTGCTCACCGGCACGCCCAAGGGCATAAGCCACGTGGTCGCCGGCGACGTCATCCGCTGCGAGGTCGGCGACTTCATGCCGCTGGTGAACGCGGTGGTCGCCGAAGAGGACCTGGCGGCGAGCGGGGAGCGGCGGTGACGACGGCGCTAAGCGGTCTACACGACGCGGCCGAGCGGGCGGTCGCCGAGCTCCTGGAGGCCTCGTCCGGCGAGGGGGGCACGCGGGCGCCGGCCGCGGCGCACGAGCGTGTGCTCGGCAACCTCGTCGACGGCCGCTGGCGGGGCGCGCGCTCCGGCGCGACGTTCGTCAGCAACAGCCCGGTCGACGGTCGGCCGCTCGCCGCCGTGGCCGCCTCCGACGCGCGGGACGTCGACGATGCCGCCACCTCCTCCAAGGCGGCCTTCGAGCAGTGGCGAGGCGTGAGCGCCGCGCGGCGCAAGCAGCTGCTGCTCGGCCTGGCCGACCTCATCGAGCGCGACGCCGAGCAGATCGCGCTGCTCGAGGTCGCCGACGCCGGCCAGCCGCTGCGCTTCATGCGCCAGGCGGCAAAGCGCGGCGCGGAGAACTTCCGCTTCTTCGCCGAGCGCGCGGCCAGCGCTCGCGACGGCCTCGCCCTGCCCACCGAGGACCACCTCAACTACACCAGCCGCAAGCCGATCGGGCCGGTCGGCGTGATCACGCCGTGGAACACGCCGTTCATGCTCTCGACCTGGAAGATCGCCCCGGCGCTGGCGGCAGGCTGCACGGTGGTGCACAAGCCGGCTGAGTGGGCGCCGCTCAGCGCCGCCAAGCTGGCCAACCTGGCCCTCGAGGCGGGCCTCCCGCCGGGCGTGCTCAACCTCGTCAACGGCCTCGGCGAGAGCGCCGGCAAGGCGCTCACCGAGCACCCCGCCATCAAGGCCGTGGCGTTCGTCGGCGAGAGCGCGACCGGCTCGATGATCATGGCGCAGGGTGCGCCGACCCTGAAGCGGGTGCACTTCGAGCTCGGCGGCAAGAACCCGGTGGTCGTCTTCGACGACGCCGACTTCAAGCGCGCTCTGGACGCCACGGTCTTCATGATCTACAGCCTCAACGGCGAGCGCTGCACCTCCGGCAGCAGGGTGTTGGTGCAACGTGGCGTGTACGACGAGTTCGTCGCCGCGCTGGCCGAGCGCGCGGAGCGCATCACGGTCGGCGACCCGTTCGACGAAGCCACCGAGGTGGGCCCGCTGATCCATCCCGAGCACCTCGCCAAGGTGCGCGAGTACCTCGAGCGCGGCGAGCAGGAGGGCGCCAGGCTGGCCGCGGGCGGCTCCACCGAAGGCGGCTACGTGCGCCCCACGCTGTTCGCCGGAGCCTCCAGGACCATGCGCATCGCCAGGGAGGAGATCTTCGGGCCCGTGCTGGTCGCGCTGCCCTTCGACGACGAGGCCGAGGCGCTGGCCATCGCCAACGACGTCGACTACGGCCTCGCCGCCTACCTCTGGACCCGGGACGTCGCCAGGGCGCACCGCTTCGCGCGCGAGCTCGACGCCGGCATGGTCTGGGTCAACTCCCAGAACGTCCGCCACCTGCCGACCCCCTTCGGCGGCATGAAGGCCAGCGGCATCGGCCGCGACGGCGGAGACTACAGCTTCGACTTCTACATGGAGACACAGAACGTCGCGGTCGCGCTTGGCGATCACCGCATCCCGCGCCTCGGCGTCAGTGGCAGCGACACCGGGAGGGAGTGAGCCGATGCCGGCACGCACGGGTACCCAGTTCCTCGAAGGGCTCAAACGCAAGCCCCCGACCCTCTACCTGTCGGGCGAGAGGGTCACCGACCCGACCAGCCATCCGGCGACGGCCGGCATCGCGCGCTCGATAGCGGCGCTCTACGACCTGCAGCACGACCCCGAGCTGAGCGACCAGCTCACCTACGAGAGCCCCTCGAGCGGCGACCGGGTCGGCCTCAGCTTCCTCGAGACGACGACCAAGGACGACCTGCGCCGGCGTTCGCGCATGCACAAGACCTGGGCCGACGCCAGCCTCGGCTTCATCGGGCGCAGCCCCGACTACCTCAACGTCAACCTGATGGCGGTGGCCAGGGCCGCCTCCTACTTCGAGCGCAACGACCCGCGCTTCGGCGACAACGTGAGGCGCTACTACGAGCACGTGCGCGAGCACGACCTGTGCCTCACCCACGCGCTGACCAACCCGCAGGTGAACCGCAGCGTGCGCGCCGACCAGCTGGTCGACCCCTACATCGCGCTCGGCCTGGTCAAGGAGACCGACGACGGGCTGATCGTGCGCGGCGCGCGGATGCTCGCCACCCTGCCCATCGCCGACGAGATCCTCATCTTCCCCTCGACCGTGCTCAAGGAGCAGGAGGAGATGACGCGCTACGCCCTGGCGTTCGCCGTGCCGTGCAGCACGCCCGGACTCACCTTCATCGGGCGCGAGCCCCTCGATCTCGGCCGCACCCATCACGACCACCCGCTCGGTTCGCGCTTCGACGAGATGGACGCGCTGGTCGTCTTCGACGACGTGCTGGTGCCGTGGGACAGGGTCTTCCTGATGAACGACGTGCGCCTCGCCAACCGCGCCTACGGCGAGACCGGCGCCGTCTATCACATGGCCCACCAGGTCGTGAACGTGAAGATCGCCAAGACCGAGGCCTTCCTCGGGGTCGCCACGAAGATCGTCGACGCCATCGGCAGCGGCGAGTTCCAGCACGTGCAGCAGAAGGTCGCCGAGCTGATCATCACGCTCGAGATACTCAAGGCGCTGCGCACGCAGGCCGAGGAGACCGCGACGCTCGACGCCTACGGCACCATGACGCCGGGCAAGGCAGCGCTCGACGCCGCGCGCAACTACTTCCCGCAGGTCTACCCGCGCATGGTCGAGATCCTCCAGCTGTTGGCCGCCAGCGGCCTCATCATGACCCCGACCAAAGCCGAGCTCACCGGACCGAACGCCGACGCCGTCGACAAGTACTTGCAGGCGAGGAACGTCGGCGCCGCCGAGCGCATCAGGCTGTTCCGGCTCGCCTGGGACATGACCATCTCCGCGTTCGGGGGCCGGCAGAACCTCTACGAGAAGTTCTTCTTCGGCGACCCGGTGCGCACGCAGTGCGCGCTCTACCAGAGCTACGACGCCAGCGCGCTGGTCGAGCGGATCGAGAGCTTCTTGGCCGCCGGCGACGAGGTCCGCGATGCCGTTGCGTGAGCCGGCCGCCGCCCCGCCGTTCGACGTGCTCCGCGTGTCGCACGTCGAGCTCGGGGTGAGCGACCTCGACCGGGCCGCGGCGTTCTACGTCGACGGGCTCGGCATGGTCGAGTCGCACCGCGACGACCGCGCGCTGTGGCTCAGGGGGCTGGAGGACACCTCGCACCACTGCCTCGTGCTGCGCCGCGAGGAGCCGGGCCGGTGCCTCGGCATCGGCTTCAGGGTCAGGGGCGAGGCCGACCTCGAGCGGGCCAGGGAGCACTTCACGACCCGCGGACAGGTCGTCTCCGAGACGCAGCCGCTGGGCCAGGGCCCGACGCTGCACGTCCGCGACCCGTTCGGCGTGCCCTTGAGCCTCTACTACGAGCAGCGACAGGTGCAGCGCCAGCTGCAGGCCTACGACCGCTACCGCGGCGCCGCCGTTCAACGTCTCGACCACGTCAACGCCTACGCCGCCGACCTCCAGGCGACCTACGACTACTACTCCGGTGAGCTCGGCTTCCGCGTCAGCGAGTACACCGAGACCGACGCCGACGACGACGCCGACGGCGCAGGCGCCGAGCCGCAGCTGTGGGCGGTGTGGCTGCACCGCAAGGGCAACGTCCACGACCTCGCCCTCACCAACGGCGTCGGCCCGCGCCTCCACCACGTCGGCTTGTGGGTACGCGGCGAGATGGACGTGATCAACGCCTGCGACGTGCTGGCGGTCTCCGGCTTCGCCGCCGCCCTGGAGCGGGGGCCCGGGAGGCACGGGATCTCCAACGCGTTCTTTCTCTACCTGCGCGACCCGGACGGGCACAGGATCGAGCTGTTCACCGGCGACTACCGGACCCTCGACCCCGACTTCGCGCCGCTACGCTGGAGCCTCCGCGATCCACGGCGCCAGACGCTCTGGGGCCAGCCGGCCCCGCGCTCTTGGTTCGAGGAAGGGAGTGAGTTCTCGGGTGTGGCGACGCGGGAGCCGGTCGTAAGGGCCGTTCCGCTCGTCGCAGCCAGCGGCTAGGAGTTCAGTTGAGGTGCTTGAGAAGTTCGAAAGGGAGGAACGTGATGACCAGAGGTAGAATCGTCCGCCTGCTAGCCCTCGTGACCGCCGCTGCTCTGTTGAGCCTGGCGACGGCTCAGACCATCCGCATCGGCGCAACCGCGGCGGCTACCGGCGCGGCCTCGGCGCTCGGCGAGCCCGAGGCGAACACCTTCCGCATGTTGCAAGAGCAGCTCAACGCCGCCGGCGGCATCAACGGCGTGCCGGTCGAGATCATCTTCCTCGACACCGCATCCGACACCGCCCAGGCCGTCACCAACGTCAACCGCCTGATCCAGGAGAACGACGTGCACGCGATCATCTGCTGCACGATCTCGGCCAACAGCCTGGCGATCATCGACGCGGTGCAGGCCGCCTCGGTGCCCAACATCAGCCTCGCCGCCTCCGCCGCGATCATCGAGCCGGTGGAGGAGCGCCGCTGGGTCTTCAAGACCCCGCAGACCGACAGCCTCATGATCGGCGGCATCGTCGAGGACATGCAGGCCAACGGCCTGAGCACCCTCGCCTACCTCGCCATCGACGACGCCTACGGGGAGGGCGGCCTCAACGAGCTCAACTCCGCCATCGAGGGCACCGACATCGAGGTCGTCACCATCGAGCGCTACGGCCGCTCCGACACCAACGTCACGGCGCAGGTGCTCAGCGCCATCCAGAGCCGCCCCGACGCGGTGCTCATCTGGGGCGTCGTGCGCGACTCCGCCCTCGTCGTGGAGGAGCTCGCCAACCGCGGCTACCAGGGCCAGGTCTACGTCAGCCACGGCGTGGGCAACCCGAGCTTCCTCGAGCTGGCGGGCGACGCCGCCAACGGCGTGCGCCTGCCGATCGGCCCGATGATCGTGGTCGACGAGCTCGGCGACGACAACGAGATCAAGGCGGTGGCGCAGGCCTACGTCGAAGAGTACGAGGCGCAGTTCGGCGAGGGCACCGCCAGCACCTTCGGCGGCCACGCCTGGGACGCCGTGAAGGCCATCGAACTCGCCATGACCCACGCGATGGAGCAGGGCGAGATCGACTTCAGCGACACCCAGGCGGTGCGCGACGCCCTGCGCGACTCGCTCGAGGCGATGGGCCCGTTCGTCGGCGTCGGCGGGGTCTTCGACTTCACCGCGGAGGACCACCTCGGCCTCGACACCAGGGCGTTGGTCATCGTCGAGGTCGCAGACGGCGACTGGACCCTGGCTCGCTAGAGCCGCCGACCTCATTCGAGCCGTGATGCGGGAGGGTGGCGCTTGCCGCCCTCCCGGCGCTGACCACGCATAGACGCGAGGCCGCTTGTTCGACATCCCGCTGATCCTGCTCTTCGAGGGCCTCACCAACGGGGCCATATACGCGCTCATGGCGCTCGGCATCGTCGTGCTGTACTCGGTCACCGGCGTGATCAACGTCGCACAGGGCGAGTTCGTGATGCTCTCGGCGTTGAGCGTGGCGAGCTTCCGCGCCGGTGAGGTGCCCGGCACGATCTACCTTGTCGTCGCCGGCCTGCTGCTGTGGGCGCTGTACGACGTCATCGCGCGCCTGCGCGAGGGGCGCCCGGCGCGGGCGCTCGTCGCCGCCCTCGTGCCGCTGGCGCTCGCGGCCGGCGCCTACCTGCTGGTGGTCGGAGCGGCCCGCGCCGACCTCCCGTATCCGCTGCAACTCCTGCTGGCTATCTTGCTGACGACGGCGCTCGGTCCGATCGCGTACCGGGTCGTCATCCAACCGCTGCCGCGGGCGTCGGTGCTGGTCTACCTGATCATGACGATCGGGCTGCATCTCGCGCTCACCGGCCTCGGCCTCGCCTTCTGGGGGCCGCAGCCCTACACCATCCCACCGTTCCAGAACGTCAGCGTGCGCTTCGGCCCGGTGTTCCTCGACGGCCAGGACCTCTGGCTGTTCGGCGTCAGCGCCGTGCTGCTGCTCGGCCTGTGGTACTTCTTCGGGCGCACGCTGCCCGGCAAGGCGCTGCGGGCCGCCGCCGTCAACCGCCTCGGGGCGCGGCTCAGCGGCATCAGCGTGGTGCGCGCCGGCAGCCTGGCGTTCACGCTCTCGGTCTTCCTCAGCGCCGTGGCCGGCGTGCTCATCACCCCGATCACCAAGATGGTCTACGACTTCGGCTTCCTGCTCGGCCTCAAAGGCTTCGTCGGCGCGATCATCGGCGGCCTCGTCAACCCGGCGATCGCCGTGCTCGGCGCGCTGTTCGTCGGCGTGGCCGAGCAGTTCAGCGCCTTCTACGTCTCCTCGGCCTACAAGGACGTGCTGGTCTTCCTGCTGATCATCCCGGTCCTGCTGGTGCGGTCGCTGCAGCACCTCGACTTCGAGGAGCACGTCGAGTGACGAGCCAGGCCGCCAACGCGCCTCGCCGCTCGCGGCTCGGCTACTGGATCCGGGGCGGCCTTCTGGCGCTGTTCCTGGCGTTCGTCGTCGCGCTGCCGTTCACCGCCGGGGCCTTCGAACTGCGGCTCGCCAACGTCGTGGGGATGTACGCGCTGGTGGTGCTCGGCCTGGTCCTGCTCACCGGTTACGCCGGCCTCGCCTCCCTCGGGCAGGCGGCCTTCGTCGGCAGCGGCGCCTACACCGCGGCGATCACGGCCAGCCGCTTCGGCCTCGACCCGTGGCTGTCGATCCTCGCCGGCATGGCCGTGTCGGTAGCGCTGGCCTGGCTCATCGGGCTGATCACCCTGCGCCTGAAGGGGCACTTCCTGGCCCTCGCCACGCTCGCCTGGGGTCTCGTCATCACCGGCGTGCTGCGCAACTGGATGAGCGTCACCGGCGGCAACACCGGCTTCGGCGGCGCCACCGGCAACCGCATCCCGCCGCTGACGCTGTTCGGCAACGAGCTCAGGGGCGACCGCGACTTCTACTTCCTGGTCTGGGCTTGCGTGCTGCTGGCGCTGTGGCTGCTCTCGAACCTGATGCGCTCGCGCACCGGGAGGGCGATCAAGAGCCTGCGCAGCGGGTCCGTCGCCGCGGCCAGCTTCGGCGTCGACGTGCAGCGCATGAAGATGATCAGCTTCCTGCTCGCCGCGCTGCTGGCCTCCCTGGCCGGCGGCCTTCACACCTACCGCGAGCTGTTCATCGTGCCGGGGCTCGCCGGCCTCGACGCCAGCATCGACTACCTGATCATGACCGTCATCGGCGGCCTCACCAGCCTCTGGGGCGCGCTGGCCGGCGCCGGCATCTTCGTGCTGCTCAAGGAGCAGCTCCAGCAGCTGATGCCGCGCATCGTCGGCCGGACCGGGAACTACGAGATCATCGCGTTCGGGCTGATACTGATCCTGGTGCTGCAGTACGCCCGCCGCGGGCTGGTGCCGATGATCGACTCGCTGCTGCCGCGCCTGCCGCCGAGGCCGATCCCCACCGCAGCCGCCCCGCTGGCGCCGCGGGCTGCGAAGGAGGCGAGCGGGCCTCTGCTCGAGCTCAGCCGCGTGACGCGCTCGTTCGGCGGCCTCACGGCGGTCAACGACCTCTCGTTCAGGGTCGAGCGCGGTGAGGTCGTCGGCCTCATCGGGCCGAACGGCGCCGGCAAGACCACGGCCTTCAACCTCATCACGGGCGTGCTCGACGTCGACTCCGGCGCGATCACCTTCGACGGCGTCGCCATCGCACCGCTGCCGCCCCACCGCATCGCCCGCCTCGGCCTGGCGCGCACCTTCCAGCACCTCAACCTCAACCCGGGCATGAGCCTCATCGACAACGTCGCGCTCGGCGCCTACACCCGCACCAACGCAGGGCTGCTGGCCGGCATGCTCGGCCTCGACCGGGCCGAGGAGGACCGGACGAGGGCGGAGGCGCTGCGCAACCTGCACCGGGTAGGGCTCGGTGATGACCCGTTCGCCCGCGCCGACAGCCTGCCGCTAGGCAAGGCGCGGCTGCTCGAGGTCGCTCGCGCGCTGCTGGCCGACCCGGCCCTTCTCCTGCTCGACGAGCCGGCCGCCGGCCTCCGGCGCCACGAGAAGGAGGAGCTCAAGGCTCTGATCAGGCGGCTGCAGGCCGACGGCGTGACCGTGCTGCTCGTCGAGCACGACATGGACGTCGTGATGGACCTGGCCGACCGCGTGGTCGTGATGAACCACGGCAACAAGCTGACGGAGGGCAGTCCGGACGAGGTCCGCCGCCACCCCGAGGTGATCGAGGCGTACCTCGGCCGGGAGGTGGCGTGAGCGGCGCCCGCCCAGACGCGGGGGCTGCGCTCGAGCGCGAGCGCGCGGCCTCGCCGGACGTCACTCTCACCGTCGACTCGCTCAGCGTGCGCTACGGCGGGGTAGTGGCGCTCGACGACGTCAGCTTGAGCGTCAAGCGCGGCGAGCTCGTCACGGTGATCGGCGCCAACGGCGCCGGCAAGTCGAGCCTGCTCAACGCGATCGTCGGCGTGGTGCAGAAGGCCGCCGGCAGCGTCCGACTGGAAGGCGCCGACGTGACGGGGGAGACGCCCGAGGCCATGGTGGGCCGCGGCGTCGTGCTGGTCCCGGAGCGCCGCGAGCTGTTCGCGGCGATGAGCGTGGAGGACAACCTCAGGCTCGGCGCCTACGCCCGCTACGTGCGCGGCGAGCGCGACCTCGGCTCGTCGTTGGCCGAGGTCTACGAGACCTTCCCCCAGTTGGCGACGCGCCGCAGGCAGATCGCCGGCACGATGTCGGGCGGGGAGCAGCAGATGCTGGCGGTCGGTCGGGCCATGATGGCCAGGCCCCGGCTGCTGCTGCTCGACGAGCCGAGCCTCGGCCTCGCCCCCCTCATCGTCGATGAGATCTTCCGGGTCGTCTCCGACATCCGTCGCTCCGGCGCCACCGTGCTGCTCATCGAGCAGAACGCGCGCGCGGCGCTGGCGCTGGCCGATCACGCCTACCTGCTCGAGACCGGCACCGTGCGGCTGGGCGG
>CAZQVC010000073.1:0-6905 GCA_964596625.1 uncultured bacterium
CGACCTCCACGGACCTCGCGCTGGCGGCGTGCGCGGGCGAAGCCGGCTCTTGCCGTAAGCGCTTACGAACCTCTTGCAAGGCAGCATGGAGCCTCGTGAGAACGGCTGTCAACGACGTGCCGGACGGATAACCGTCGATCCACGGTGGGCGGCTGCGTGGCCGCTCTGCACAGCGCACGCGGCGAGCGCGTTAAGCGCTTACGAAACCGTGAGGCGGCCCACTTCGAAGCCCGGCACGCCCGTGAGCGGCGGTTTCGTGCTAACATCGGTCCACTCTGAATAGAGGGAGCGTGAAATCTTCAAGACAACCCTAAAGTGTGAGTGAGACCGAATGAGCCATCGAAGATGGTCTCGGGAGGCGAACGCTCTCGCGTAAAGGTTGTGGAGAAGCTCTTTACGGTACTAAGGCCTTTAGCGGCCAAAGCCGTTTCAGTTTCCCCCTTTTACGGGCTCACATCCTCAACAGGCGTTGTTTTGAAGCAACGTTATGAGAGGCACAGACCCACTGGATTACGCCGTGCTGCCAACGCAGCTCCGGCACGCCGAGGGCGTCTACGACGTCGTGCGGCTGGCCAACGGCTACCCCACCGACAGGTACTGCCACTGCATAAACCCGGAAGCCGTAGCCGAACAGCTGGAGCGGTTCCCGGAAGGACAGTTCGTCGCCGTCACCTACGAGAACGGCGAGGAGAAGGTCATCGGCATGGCGACGACGATGATCACCGAGCGGTCGCCAAACGAGCCGCCGTTGCCCTGGTACGACGAGATCGGCAGCTTCGGCCTGCGCAACCACGAGCCCGACGGCAGCTGGCTCTACGGCGTGGAGATCGCCGTGCATCCCGACTACCAGCGCAACGGGGTCGCCTCCGCGCTTTACGAGGCGAGGCTCGCACTCATCGAGCGCTTCCAGCTCGAGGGCTGGTACGCCGGCGGGATGCTCATGGGCTACTACCGCTACCGCGACGAGCTCACCCCCGCCGAGTACGGCCGCAAGGTGATAGCCGGCGAGCTCCACGACCCGACGGTGAGCATGCAGCTCGGCCGCGGGCTCGAGCCGCGCGCGGTGATCGAGAACTACTACCCCGAGTGGAAGGCCGGCCACGCCGCCGTGCTGCTGGTCTACGAGCGCCAGCGCGCCGTTCAGCGCAGGAGCGCTCGCAAGCGCCGGCGCCACGCTGCGCCCGCACGCGAGGCGGGTCAGCCGCTGTCGCTGCAGGCGGGGTCGCGCGAGCAGTCGTCGACTGGGCGCCTCGGGGCCTGAACGCACGGCGACGGCGGCGAGCGTCAGCGGCGAGCGTCAGCGGCGAGCGAGCGATGACCGGCGGGTCCGCCCCCCGGAGCGACGCAGCCAGAGAGTGAGCGATGCAAGGGACTGAAGAGGTCGACGTCTTGGTGCTCGGCGCGGGTGTAGCTGGCCTCGCGACCGCTCACCACCTGGTCGACACCGACCTCGACGTCCTGGTGCTGGAGGCGCGCGACCGGCTCGGCGGCAGGGTGACGAGCGACAGGCACTTCGCCGGGTTCCCCATCGAGCTCGGCGCCGAGTACGTGCACGGTGAGCACGTCGTCACGTGGGAGTGGCTCGACCGCCTCGGGCTCTCCACCATCCACTGGAACAAGCTCGACGACTCCTGGGTCCGCCTGGCCGACGGCCGCCGCCTGACGATGGCCGAGGCGCGAGCTACCAGTGCGGCCTTCGACCTGACCCGCAGCTGGCAGCTTCCCCCAGTTCCCCCGCGGCCCCTCGAGTCGTTCGCCGACTACCTGGTGCGCGTCGGGTTCGACGCCGAACAGCTCGACTACGTGAGGCGCTCCTTCGCCAACGCCGCCGGCGAGTCCATGCGCCACCTCGACGCCACCGCGATGCTCGCCTCCATCGCCGGCGGCGACGTCACGGGCCACGAGGACTACCGCATCGTCGAGGGTTACGGGGCGCTGATCGAGGCGCTGGGGCTCGGCGCGGAGATCGTCACCGGGTGCGTGGTCAAGACCGTGCGCTACGACGAGTCAGGCGTCGAGGTCGAGGCCGCCGACGGCAGCAGGTTCGCGGCCAAGCTGCTGGTGGTCGCGCTGCCGGTGGGGGTGCTGACGGCGGGTGAGGTCGAGTTCGAACCCGGCCTGCCGCCCGGCAAGCTGAGCGCGCTGCGCGGTCTCGGCATGGGCCCGGTGATCAAGCTCATCTACCGCTTCGGCGAGGGGCTGACCCCGCCGGAGATCAAGGCCGTGTACGCCGCCGGGCGAGCGCCGATGTGGTGGACCCCTTCGTACGGGCACGAGCCCAACTCCCACATCTGGACAGCTCTGGTGTCGGGCGACGGCGCCGTCGACCTGCTACGGCGTGGCGAAGAGGGCGCTCTCGACAGCGCTCTCGAGAGCCTGCGCCGTGAGCTCGGGCGCCCCGGCCTGCAGCCGCTCGACGCCATGCTCGTCGACTGGGTCCACGACCCGTACTCGCGGGGCGGCTACAGCTACGTGCGGCCGGGCCACCACGGCGCCCGCGAGGCGCTGGCCGAGGCTACGCCGCCGCTGCTGTGGGCGGGCGAGGCGACCGCCGCCGAGGCCAACGCCGCCACGGTGCACGGCGCCTTGCTCAGCGGTGTGCGGGCGGCCGAGGAGGTCGGTCGGCTGCTCAGACCCCGGTCCTATGATGGTCAAGAGGTGACGCTTTGAGACAGCAGTTCTCGGCTTCAGGGGCCGGCTCGGCCACGAGGTTCGGTGGTACGCCGTGAGCGCTGGGCGAGCCATCGAGCTCGTCACCGAGGTGCCAGGGCCGAACAGCCGCGCCATCGCGGCGCGGCGCGACGCCGTCGGCGCCCGCGGAGCCGCTCGGCTCACCGACGTCGCCGTCGCCAGCGCGCACGGCGCCGTGGTGCTAGACGTCGACGGCAACCGGCTCATCGACCTGGCGGGCGGCATCGGCTGCCTGGCGCTGGGGCACACCCCGGACGCCGTGGTCGCCGCCGTCAAGGAGCAGGCCGAGGAGTTGCTGCACATGTGCGGCATCGTGGCCTCCTACGAGCCGCAGGTGAGGCTGCTCGAGCGACTGTGCGAGCTGGCTCCCGGCGACTTCCGCAAGAAGGCCGTCCTGCTCAACTCCGGCGCGGAGGCGCTCGAGACCTGCGTGAAGATCGCCCGAGCCCACACCGGCAGGCAGGCCATCGTCGTCTTCGAGGGCGGCTACCACGGGCGCACCAACATGACGCTCGGCATGACCAGCAAGTACGGCCTGTTCAAGCAGGGCTTCGGGCCGTTCCCCTCCGAGATCTACCGCCTGCCGTTCCCCAACCTCTACCGCCGGCCCGACGGCCTCAGTGAGGAGCAGTACGTCGACGCCGCCCTGCAGTTCCTGGAGCGCGCCATGGTCGCGCAGGTCGACCCGAGCGCGGTCGCGGCCATCGTGATCGAGCCGGTGCAGGGCGAGGCCGGTTTCGTGCCGCTCCACCCGCGCTACTGGCGAGCCTTGCGCGAGCTCGCCGACCGCAGCGGCGCGGTGCTGGTGGCCGACGAGGTGCAGTCGGGCCTCGGCCGCACCGGACGGCTGTGGGCCGTCGAGCACCTGGGGGCGGCCCCCGACCTGCTGGCGACGGCGAAGTCGCTCGCCTCCGGACTGCCGCTGGCCGCAGTCGTCGGCAAGGCCGAGATCGTCGACGCGCCGCACCCGGGCGGCCTCGGCGGGACGTTCTCCGGCAACCCCGTCGCGTGCGCCGCCGCCCTCGCCACGCTCGACGAGGTCGCCAGCGAAGGGTTCCTGGCGCGCGCCCGCGAGCTGGGTGACCGCCTGAGGCGGCGGCTGGAGGGGCTCGCCGCCATCCACCCATCGGTGGGCGACGTCAGGGGCGTGGGGCCCATGCTGGCCGTCGAGTTCGTCAAGGACGAGAAGAAGACCCCGTGGCCGGAGCTGGTCCTGGAGGTCACGAAGCAGGCTACGGCCCGCGGCGTGATCGTGATCCGTGCTGGCCTCTACTCGAACTGCCTGCGCTTCCTGCCCCCCTTGAACATCACCGACGATGAGCTCGACGAGGCGCTCGACGTCGTGGCCGAAGCGGTGGCCGCCGCCGAGCTGGCGCTCGGGAAGGAGGACAAGGTTCATGCCTGAACGAGATTTCGGAGAACCGCAGCGCCGCATGCTGATCGGCGGCGAGTGGGTCGAGGCGAGGGACAAGGGCACCTGGGACCTGATCGACCCGGGGAGCGAGGAGGTGATCGAGCGGGTCGCCTACGGCGGGGCCGACGACGTCGCGGCCGCGATCGACGCGGCGCACGCGGCCTTCCCGGCCTGGGCGGCGCTCACGGCCTACCAGCGCGGCGCCGTGCTGGAGAAGGCCGCCGCCTGGATCGGCGAGCACGTCGACGACCTCGCGCTGATCACCACCCAGGAGTCTGGCAAGCCGCTGGGCGACTCGAAGGGCGAGTGGCTGTCGGCCGCCAGCTACCTGCGCTGGTTCGCCGGCGAGGGGGTGCGGGCCTACGGCCGCATCGTGCCGCCGAGCGCGCCCAAGCGCCGCATCTGGGTCATCCCTCAGCCGCTTGGCGTGGTGGGCACGATCACCGCCTGGAACTTCCCCGTCTACAACATCGTGCGCACCTGGGCGGCCGCGCTGGCTGCCGGGAACACGGTCGTCGGCCGGCCGGCCGAGTACACGCCGCGCTCGGCGTTCCTGCTGGGCCACGCGCTCATGGAGTCGGGGGCGCCCGCCGGGGTCATCAACGTCGTCAACGGCGATCCGTCGTCGCAAGGCCAGGCGATGCTCGACGACCCGCGCCTGCGGAAGCTCGCCTTCACCGGCAGCGCCAGGGTCGGGAAGCTGCTCATGGACGGCGCCTCGAAGACCTTCACGCGCCTGGCGCTGGAGCTGGGCGGCAACGCGCCCGTCATCATCTTCCCTGACGCCGGGCCCATGGCCCGCGTGGCGCGTCTGGCAGCGCGCTTCAAGGTCCGCAACGCCGGGCAGGTGTGCATCGCGCCCCAGCGCTTCCTGGTCCACGAGGACGTCGCCGACGAGTTCACCGACGCGGTCTCGCGGTCGATGCAGGAGATGACCGTCGGCCACGGCACGGAGGAGGGCGCCATGGTCGGGCCCCTGATCAACGCCAAGCAGCGTGACCGGGTGGAGGAGCTCGTCGGCGCCAGCGTCTCGGCGGGCGCCAAGGTCGTCGTCGGCGGCAAGCGCCCCGAGCGCAAGGGCTACTTCTACGAGCCGACCGTCGTGACCGGCGTCGAGCACGGCATGCCGCTCGACGCCGAGGAGGTCTTCGGACCCGTGATGCCGGTGGCCGCGTTCGGCAGCGTCGACGAGGTGATAGAGCGCGCCAACGCCTACGAGGCCGGCCTGGCCGCCTACGTCTTCACCCAGGACCTCAACACGGCGCTGGTCGTCTCCGAGCGGCTCGAGGCCGGCATGGTCGCGGTCAACGACTGGATGCCGGTGACGGCGGAGGCGCCCTTCGGCGGCGTCAAGGGCTCCGGCATCGGCCGCGAGACGGGCTCGGAGGGTCTCTCCGAGTACCTCGAGCAGAAGTCCGTGTTCATCGGCGGGGTGCAGCTGCAATAGGCCTTCGACGCGGCGCGGAGTAAGCGACCTCTATCGCGGCCCCGGGCCGCGGGCGTAGAATCCGCGTTCGGATATGTCGGGCGCTGGAGCGTCCCCCACCACCACAGAACGCAACGACCGACGACAGCCGGCCGCCCAGCGCGGCCGGCCATCCTCGGCGCGGGGCGAGCACCTGCTGCCCGAGGTCGCGCGCACCATGCGGCTGTCGTTGATCGAGGGCGGCCTCGTTCAGGTCTTCCTCAACTGGACCTCCGGCAGCGTGATCATCGGCTACCTGCTGTCGCTCGGGGCCTCCCCGACGCACATCGCGCTGGTGGGCAGCGTCCCGTTCCTGGCGCAGGTGGCCAGCCCGCTCGGGGCCTGGGCGGCCGAGACGCTGGGGCAGCGTCGGGCGCTGAGCTTCGCCATCGCCGTCGCCAGCAGGCTGCTGTGGCTGTTGGCCGCGTTCCTGCCCCAGCTGAACATCCCCGGATCCGCTGCGCCGAGCGTGCTGGTCGCTCTGGTCTTCCTCGCCGGCAGCTTCCAGGCCTGCAACGGCACGGTGTGGACCGCCTGGATGGGCGACGTCGTGCCGGAGAGGCGCCGCGGCCGCTACTTCGGCCTGCGGACTGGCGTGCTCGGCATCGTCGGGATGGTCGCCAACCTCGCGGCCGGCGCCTTCCTCGACGCCGTCGGCGCCCCGCTCAGCTTCCAGCTGGTGATCGGCGTCGGCGTGGTGAGCGCGCTGCTCGGGGCCGTGCTGCTGCTGTGGCACCACGACCCGCCGACGCCGAAGCGCAAGCTGGCGCCAGGGGCCATCCTGCTGACGCCTCTGCGCGACGCGAACTTCCGGCGCTTCCTGCGCTTCGCGGCCTACTGGCAGTTCGTGGTGCTGCTCAGCGCGCCGTTCGCGCTGCCGTACTTCCTCACTGAACTCGCCATGACGTTCACGCAGGTCGCGATCTGGAGCTCGATCGCCGCCGTCACCTCGCTGGCGACGACCACCCTCTGGGGGCGAGTGGCCGACGCTGCCGGCAACAAGAGCGTGCTCGCGATCGGCACCTTCATTGCCGGCGCGCTGCTGCCGGCGAACTGGATCCTCGCCGGCCTCACCGGGAACCTCACGTTCATCTGGCTCTCCGCCGTCTTCGACGCCGTCGCCTGGGGCGCGATCACCCCCGCCATCTTCAACCTCGCGCTGGTCTCCGCGCCGCGCGAGGGCAGGGTCTCCTTCATCGCCGCGTACTCACTCGTGACCGGGGTGGCCGGGTTCCTCGGCGGCGCGCTTTCCGGGCCCCTGTTGGAGCTGTTCCAGTCGCTGCGGCAGCCGGCGTTCGTGCCCGGCTGGTCGGGCTACCACACGCTCTTCGCGGT
>CAZQVC010000073.1:7005-11579 GCA_964596625.1 uncultured bacterium
GTAGGGGGCAGCGGCGTGCTGGCCACCGAGCTCGGGCTGTGGCTCAGCAACGCTGGCCACCAGGTGCACTTCGTCGCGACCTCGGTGCCGTTCCGCCTCGGCGACGACGCCTGCGAGAACGTCTACTTCCACAAGATCGCGTCGATGACCTACCCGCTGTTCGAATCGCCCCTCGTCACGCTCTCGGAGGCCAGCAAGCTCGTCGAGGTCTGCGAGCAGTACGAGATCGACGTGGTTCACGCGCACTACGCCATCCCTCACGCGGCCGCCGCCTTGCTGGCGAGGCAGATGATGCGCAAGGAGAAGCGGCCGGCGGTGATCACCACGCTCCACGGCACCGACGTCACGCTCGTCGGACTCGATCCCGCCTACCTGAGGGCGACGCAGTGGAGCATAGAGTCGTCCGACGTGGTGACCGCCGTCAGCCACTACCTCGCGGCCAAGACGACGTCCGAGATGGCCGTCAGGGAAGGCGACATCGCGGTCGTGCACAACGGCGTCGACATCAACCGCTTCCGCCCGCAGGCGAACTCGGCCGCGGTCAGGCGCCGCTACGCGGAGCCTCACGAGCGACTGCTGGTGCACGTCTCCAACTTCCGGGCCGTGAAGCGCACCGACGACGTCGTGCGCGTCTTCGCCAAGGTCGCGGCCGCTCTCCCGGCGCGACTGGTGATGGTAGGCGACGGCCCCGAGCGCCCGCGCGCCGTGGCCATGGCGACCGAGCTCGGGGTGAACGAGAAGATCTCGTTCGTCGGCACCTTGCCGCACATCGAGGCCCTCCTCGCCAGCGCCGACCTGTTCCTGCTGCCGAGCGCCCAGGAGTCGTTCGGGCTCTCCGCGCTCGAGGCGATGGCCAGCGGCGTGCCGATCGTCGCGACCGCCATCGGCGGCCTGCCCGAGGTGGTCGAGGACGGCGTGTCCGGCTTCCTGCACCCCCTTGGCGACGTCGACGCGATGGCCGCCTCGGCGCTGCGCCTTCTGCGCGACCCAGGAGAGCTCGAAGCGTTCCGCGGCGCCGCCCGCCGGCGGGCAGTCGAGCGCTTCGACGAGAGCCTCGTGTTCCCTGGCTACCTCGAGCTCTACGGCCTGGCCATCGAACGCGCCCGGCGTGGCGCTGGCGCGGGACGAGGCGAGCGGGCCGGGGACGCGGTCGGTGCGGGACGAGGGGAGGGGGCCGGGGACGCCGTCGGCGAGGGCGCCGAGGGCGACGCCCGCCCGGGCAGACGCACCGCCGGCGAGCGAGCCTAGTCCGGGTCGACCGGCCGCAACCCGCTCTCGGTGACCAGGTGCGTCACGCGCACGTCGTGCTCCTCGCGCGGCACGTCGTCGAGCAGGAGCGCATCGAGCGTGACCCCCACGCTCGGCGTGGTGCTCGGCAGCGAGAGCAGGAACCTGTCGTAGTGCCCGCCTCCGTAACCCAGCCTGCCGCCGCGAGCGTCGAACGCCAAGCCCGGCACCAGGACCAGGTCGATGTCGGCGCTGGCGACCTGCGGCGCGGACGCAGCGGGTTCGAGGTAGCCGTGGCGGTGCGGCGTCAAGGCGGCAGGCTCCAGCGCGTGGAACGCCAGGTCACCGCCCGGCTCGACCACGCGCGGCACGACGAAGCGCTTCTCGGCGTCGTCGAACAGCGGGGAGAGGTCGAGCTCGTCGTTGAACGCCAGGTAGGCGGCGACGGTGAGCGCAGCTGCGAACGGCTCGGACGCGCGTACGGCCGCGCACACCAGGCCGCTGAGCCGTTCTCCCCCGGCAGCGGCCAGCGCCGCAGCGCGGCGCAGCTTCATGCGCCGGCGCAGCGCGCGCTTCTCGGCCGTCGTCGCGGTCGAGGTCAGCCGCGGCATCGACCGCGTTCTCTGGCGTGCGGTCGTGCGCCACACCGCGCAGCGGCTCCGCGGCCGATACTAGGGGCATGTCGAAGACGCTTCAGACCACCGTTCACAACCTCGGCGGCATGCGGTTCATGGGTGAGACCGCCGACGGCCAACGCACGATGATCGACAACGAGCGCGTCGCGCGCACGGGCATGAGCCCGATGCAACTGGTGCTCAACGCGGTGGGCGCCTGCGCCGGGATGGACGTCAGCCACATGCTGGCCAAGCGCAAGCTCAAGGTGAACTCCTACGCCATACACCTCACGGGCGAGCGACCGGACGCCGTGCCCTCGCCGTTCACGCGCATCGTCGCCAGGCACGTCTTCGACGTGCCGGGTCTCGAGCGCGAGATGGCGGAGCGACTCGTCGACCTCGCCATGAACAAGTACTGCTCGGTCGGCGCGAGCCTCAACGCCGAGCTGTCCTACGAGGTCGAGTTGCTGCACGAGGTCGGCGACCAACGGCCGGCGCCGGACGCCGTGGCCTAGGCCTGCAGCGGGCCCGGCATGTTCGGGCTCATGGGGCCGTCGGCGCCGTTCTGGGCGGCCGCGAAACCCGTCTGCAGGCCCATCAGGTAGCCGAGCTTCAACATGAACAACACGGTCTCGGCGTCGCCGGCGGCCGCGAGTTCTTGCACGTACTCGAGGGTGCCTTCCGGCAGCGCGACGGCGTCGATGTGCTCTTCGTAGCGCCCCCTCATCTCCTTGAGGAAGGCCTCGATCATCTGCTTGCTCATGCGGTGCTCTCCTCCATCGCTCCCGGCTTCGCGGAGCGCTCGTCCAGCCAGGCGACGATCGCCTCGGCGGTGCCGAGGTTCGTCGCGAGGGGGACACGGTGGACGTCACAGATGCGCAGCAGCGCCGACACGTCCGGTTCGTGAGGCTGAGCCGTCAAGGGATCGCGGAAGAAGATCACAGCCAGCACGTTGTCTTCGGCGATGCGCGCGCCTACCTGGAGGTCGCCGCCCTGCGGGCCCGACTGCAGCCGCTCGATGGTCAGGCCCGTCTTCTCGCTCAACACCTTGCCGGTAGTGCCGGTGGCGATGAGGTGGAAACGCCCGAGCACGTCGGCGTTGTCACGAGCGAACATGGCCAGGTCGAGCTTCATGCGGTCGTGGGCGATCAGCGCGACGGACTTCATGTCGCTAGCCTAGCGCGTGGGGGCGCGACCGGACGCGTTGCTACAATCGTCGCAGATGGATCTTGCCATCGTCGTCATCTGTGCGCTCGCTCTGGCAGCCATCGTCAGCACTCGGTTCGCGAACCGGTTCGGTGTGCCGGCGCTGGTGCTGTTCGTCGCCCTGGGCATCTTCGCCGGCAGCAGCGGCCCCCTGGGCATCGAGTTCGACAACTACCGCCTGGCCTACAACATCGGCCTGATCTCGCTCGCGCTGATCCTCTTCTCTGGCGGCCTGGAGACGAAGATGCGGCTGTTCCGCATCGCGATCGTGCCGGCCGGGATGCTCGCCACGCTGGGCACGGTGATCACGATGACCGTGATCGGCCTGGCCGCCTGGTGGCTCACGCCGCTCGACCTCCTCACCAGCATGCTTCTGGGAGCCGTCATCTCCTCGACCGACGCGGCCGCCGTGTTCACCTCGCTCAAGGGCAGGGGCCTCCCCGCGCGGCTGCGGGGCGTCGTGGAGACCGAGTCGGGGTCGAACGACCCCGTGGCGATCCTGTTCACCATCGCCTTCGCCACCGCGGCGGCCTCCGGCACCGGAGAGGTGCAGACGGGCCCGATGGTCGTCGGCATCATCATCCAGCTGGCGCTCGGCGCGTTGGCCGGCGTGCTGCTGGCACGCCTCTTGGCCTGGCTGATCAACAGCGTGCGACTGGAGAGCTTCGGCCTCTACCCGATCCTCGCGCTGGCGGGTGGGCTGTTCATCTACGCGCTGACCAACATCATCGGCGGCAACGGCTTCATCGCCGCGTACTTCGCCGGCCTCGTCCTGGCCAACACGCGCCTGGCCCACCGCTTCAGCATCGCCTCGTTCATGGAGGCCGTCGCCTGGGGCTCGCAGATCCTGATGTTCATCCTGCTCGGCTTGCTGGTGTTCCCCGAGAGGATGATCCAGATCCTCCCCGTGGCCCTGGCCATCACCGCCGTCGTGATGTTCGCCGCGCGGCCGGCCGCGGTGATGGCCACGCTCGGCGTGCTGCGACTGATGTCGTTCGGCCGCTACTCCTACAGTTTCAAGGAGCGGCTGCTGCTGTCATGGGCCGGGCTGAAGGGCGCGGTGCCGATCATCCTCGCGATCATCCCGCTCACCCTCGGCGTGCCGGGAGCCGACTACATCTTCAACGTCATCTTCGTCGTGGTCATCGTCGGCACCGTCATCCAAGGCTTCACCCTGGGGCCGCTGGCCCAGCGGCTCGGCATCGCCGTCGCCGAGCCGCCGCGCAGCCCCCTGCGGCTCGAGCTGGGGGGCGACGCGCCCATCGGCTCCTCGGTCACCGACGTCTACCTGGGGCCGGACAACCGCGCCGTCGGCCTGCGCATCGTCGACCTGCAGCTGCCGGACGACGTCGTCATCGCCGCTGTGCTGCGCGACGGCCAGCTGGTGACGCCGCGCGGCAGCACCGTCTTCGAGGCGGGCGACCACGTCTACCTGATCGGCTCGGGTTCCGACTCGGGCACGCCGACCGCGTTCCAGCCGCGGGTTCGCGCCAAGGAGCAGAGTGCAGAGGAGGCAAGCGTGAGCGT
>CAZQVC010000074.1:0-2947 GCA_964596625.1 uncultured bacterium
TGCTGGCGCCCAGCTCCACGCCCAGGTCGATGGCCCGCATCGTCTTGCTCAGGGCGTAGTTGCGCACCCGGGCGTCGGCGCTGGTGAACGCGCCGTCCTTGAACACCGGGTCGGTGAAGAGGTTGGTCGTCGCCATCGGCACGACCAGGCCGTGCTCGTCGAGCGCGCGGCGGAAGCGCGTGACGATGCGGTCACGCTCGGCGGCCGAGCTGCCGTCGGGAACGAGGTCGTGGTCGTGGAAGTTCACGCCGTAGGCGCCCAGCTCGGCCAGCTTGGCCACCACGTCGACGGGGTCGAGCGGCGCCCTTGTCGGGTCGCCGAACGGGTCGCGCCCGACGTTCGAGACGGTCCACAGGCCGAAGGTGAAGCGGTCTTCAGGGGAGGGGGTGTAAGCGTCTTGGGGTAGCTTGGGCATCGCTGTCTAGAACTCCGTCCACTTCGCGTCGCTGCCGGCGCTGGCCACGGTGCGCTCGATGAAGCGCACGCCGCGGGCGCCGTCTTGCACCGTTGGGTAATCGCCGCTGGTGTCGCCACCGGTCTCGCGGCGCTGGATGGCGTCGGCGATCTGGCCGTAGACGTTGGCGAACGCCTCGAAGAACGCCTCGGGGTGGCCCGAGGGCAGCCGCGACGCGGCCTGAGCCGCCTCGCTCAGGTACGGGTTGCCGCGGCGCAGCAGCTGCACCGGGCCCTCGAGCGGCGCGAACCACAGCGCGTTCGGGTCCTCCTGGCGCCAGGTGAGCGCGCCCTTGTCGCCGTACACCTGGAGAACGAGGTCGTTCTCGTGGCCGATCTCCACCTGGGAGGCGATCAGCACGCCCTTGGCGCCGCCCTTGAAGCGCAGCAGGAGGTTACCGTCGTCGTCCAGCCGGCGGCCGGGCACGAACGTGGTGAGGTCGGCGCAGATCGCCTCGAGCTCCAGCCCCGTCACGGTCGACACGAGGTTCTCGGCGTGCGAGCCGATGTCGCCGATCGCGCCGGCCGCCCCGCTGCGCGCCGGGTCGGTGCGCCACTCCGCCTGCTTGGCGCCTTCGTCCTCCACCTTCGTGGCAAGCCAGCCCTGGTGGTAGGCGACGATCACCTTGCGCAGCTGGCCGAGGTCGCCGCGGCGCACGAGCTCGCGCGCCTCCTTGACCATCGGGTAGCCGGTGTAGTTGTAGGTGACGCCGAACACCACCCCGGTGCGCTTCACGGTCTCGATGAGGTCATGCGCCTGCTCTGAGGTGTGCACCAGCGGCTTGTCGGAGACCACGTTGATCCCCGCCTCGGCGAACGCCTTGGCCACCGGGAAGTGGACGTGGTTGGGCGTGACGATCACGACCAAGTCGATTCGTTCGTGGGCTGGCTTGGCGAGCTCCCCCTCGAGCATCGCCTCCCAGGTGGGGTAGTTGCGCTCGTCGGGCAGCCCCAGCGCCTCGCCCGACCGCCGCGCCCGCTCCGGGGTCGACGAGAGGGCGCCGGCCGCGAACTCGTAGCGGTGGTCGAGCGCCATGGCGTGACGGTGCACGCCGCCGATGAAGGCGCCCTCACCGCCCCCCACCATGCCGTAGCGCAGGCGCCGGGTCACGCGCGGTCCTTGCCCGCGTCGCCCGCCTTGTCGTCGCCGAACGCGGCGTCGAAGGCTGTCGCCGAAGGCGCGAAGTCGATGTTCTTGCAGTAGGCCGCGGACTCGGTTGCCCCATGCACCCGGTCCATCCTTATGTCCTCCCACTCGACCGAGAGCGGGCCCTGGTAGCCGATGTCGTTGAGGGCGACGATGACCTCCTCGAAGTCGACGTCGCCGCGGCCCACGCTGCGGAAGTCCCAGTAGCGGCGGGGGTCGCCGAAGGTCGTGTGGCCGCCGAACACGCCGGCCTCGCCGTTGCCCCGGCCCCACCAGACGTCCTTCATGTGCACGTGCACGATCCGGTCGGCGAAGCGCCTGATGAAGCCGACGTAGTCGACGCCCTGATAAGCGAGGTGCGAAGGGTCGTAGTTGAAGCCGAAGGCCGAGTGGCCGCCGACGGCCTCGATGGCCCTCTCGGCCGAGGCGATGTCGAAGGCGATCTCGGTGGGATGCACCTCGAGCCCGAACCGCACACCGAGCTCGGCATAGGCGTCGAGGATCGGCGTGAAGCGCCGCCCGAAGTCGTCGAAGCCGGCCTGCCAGTACTCCTGCGAGGTGGGCGGGAACGCGTACAGCGAGTGCCACACCGAGGAGCCGGTGAACCCGTTGACGACCGATAGGCCGAGGTTGGCGGCGGCCTTGCCGGTGGTGATCATCTCGTCTGCGGCGCGCTGCCTCACGCCCTCCGCGTCGCCGTCGCCCCACACGTGCGGGGGGAGGATCGCCTTGTGGCGCTCGTCGATGGGGTCGCAGACCGCCTGGCCGACGAGGTGGTTGGAGATCGCGAAGAGCTGCAGGCCGTGCTCGGCCAGCAACGCCTTGCGCCCCTCTGCGTAGTCACGGTCGTCGGCCGCGCGCGTCACGTCGAGGTGGTCGCCCCAACAGGCCAGCTCCAGCCCGTCGTAGCCCATCTCGCGCGCCAGCGGCGCCAGCTCGGCGAGAGGAAGATCGGCCCACTGGCCGGTGAACAGCGTTACTGGTCGCGACATCGAACCCTCCCTGAAACCGGTTACTCCGGGGTACTTGGTCGACTCCCATCATGCCTCATGCCGTGCGGCAAGCAAACCGCAGTGATATGGTCGGATTTCTGTCGCCGCCGCCAAGCGGCCTCAAGACCCTAGAGGACATCATGAGCGACGTAGCCGAGAGAAGGCGCCGCCAAGCCGCGCAGACCGCCGTGCTCAGCGCGACGGTGGTCGCACGGCGCAGGATCAGCCCCTCGTTCGCCCGGCTCACGCTCGCGGGCGAGGGCCTGGCGCACCTCGAGGACCGCGGTTTCGACCAGTGGTTCCGGCTCTTCCTGCCCAACGCCGAGAGCGGCCAGCAGCACGACCGGTTGCCGCT
>CAZQVC010000074.1:3047-7508 GCA_964596625.1 uncultured bacterium
CCGGCGGTCCTGCTGCTGGGCGACGAGACGGCGGTCCCGGCCATCGCCGGCATCGCGCGGTCGCTGCCCCGGAGCGCTCGGGGACACGCGCTGATCGAGGTGCCTCACCCCGACGACGTCCAGGACCTCACCGCTCCACCCGGCCTCGTGACGCAGTGGTTGCCCCGCAACGGCGCCGCGCCCGGCGACCTCGCGCTAGCCGCGCTCCGCCGCCTGTTGCCGGCGAACGGCGGGTGGAGCGCCAGCTTCCGCCCCTACCTGTACGCCGCCGGCGAGTCGAGCACGATCCGCACGCTCAACGGGCTGCTGCGCGACGAACACGACTGGCCGAAAGACCGCTTCACCACGGTCATCTACTGGCACGACGCGGACCGTTGACAGCGCTTCTGGCATGCCCGTAACATGCGCGGGTCGATATCCGAGTAGTTCACTCAGGTATGGCCAAGCCAACTTCGAACCGAGGTAACCGTCGTGCACACACCTTCGTCAAACCGCCTGCTTAGTCTCGTCCTCTCCCTCTCGCTGCTTCTCACGGCCGGCTTCGCGCTGGCCCAAGACGGCGCGGTTCAGTACCCGCTCACCATCGAGCACGCCCTCGGGACCACCGTGATCACCGAGAAGCCCCAGCGCGTGGCTACCGTCAACTGGGCCAATCACGAGGTGCCGCTGGCCCTCGGCGTCGTGCCGGTCGGGTTCGCCGCGGCGAACTTCGGCGATGACGACGGCGACGGGCTGCTGCCCTGGGTCTCCGAGAAGCTGGAGGAGCTCGGGGCCGACGTGCCCGTCCTGTTCGACGAGGGCGACGGCATCGACTTCGAGGCCGTGGCCGCCACCCAGCCCGACGTGATCCTCGCCGCCTACTCCGGCCTCAGCCAGGAGGACTACGACACCCTCAGCCAGATCGCCCCCGTAGTCGCCTACCCCGAGGCCGCCTGGGCCACCGACTGGCGCGAGATGATCCGCTTCAACAGCGAAGGCATGGGCATGGGACCCGAAGGCGAGGCGCTGATCGCGAGCATCGAGCAGCAGATCGCCGACACCG
This sequence comes from uncultured bacterium, assembly GCA_964596625.1. Lineage (GTDB taxonomy): Bacteria > Deinococcota > Deinococci > Deinococcales > Trueperaceae > DASRWD01. Next base: position 4,090 of record CAZQVC010000074.1, read on the forward strand.
TCGCCGAGCACCCTCAACTAAAGGGCCGTGAGGTCATGTTCGTCACCCACCTCGACACCACCGACCTCAGCGTCGTGCGCTTCTACTCGGCGAACGACACCCGCGTGAAGTTCTTCGAGGACCTCGGCCTGGCCATGCCGCAGAGCGTGATCGAAGCCTCGCAGGCCGGCCAGTTCGCCGGTGAGATCAGCGCCGAGCAGATCGATCAGTTCGACGACGTCGAGCTCATCGTCACCTACGGCGGCGAGGAGCTGATCGCCGCGTTGGAAGCCGACCCCCTCACGTCGAAGATGCCGGCGGTAGAGAGCGGCGCGATCGTGACCCTGGCCAACGACCCGCTCGGCACCGCAGCCAACCCGACGCCTCTCTCCATCTCCTGGGTCCTCGAGGACTACGTTGAGATGCTCGCGAACGCGGTGGACAAGCTCGATTGAACGACGCTGCCGCAACGCTTGAGGTCACGCGGGGGGCGCCTAGCTGGCGCCCTTCGCAGCTTCGCGCGTTGTGGCTCGGGCTCGGGCTGCTGACCCTGGTCCTGCTCTGCATGGCCTCGGTGACGATCGGCGTGCGCCAGGTCGCGCTGCCCGACATCGTCGCGGCGCTCGGCGGCTCGACCGAGACCATCAGTCAGGCCGCCGTCTACAAGCGCATCCCCCGCACCTTCATCGCGCTGCTCGCCGGGGCTGCGCTGGGCGTGGCCGGAGCGGTGATGCAGGGCGTCACCCGCAACCCCTTGGCCGACCCCAGCATCCTCGGCGTCAACTCCGGCGCGGCGTTCGCCGTGGTCATCGGCATCTCGACGTTCGGCATGGCGCTGTCTTACACCTACGTCTGGACCGCGATCCTCGGCGCGGCCGTCACGGCCGTGTTCGTCTACGCTGTTGGCTCGCTCGGTCCGGGACGGGCGACCCCGCTGAAGCTCGCGCTGGCCGGCATGGCGACCTCTGTCGCGTTGGCCTCGCTGATCAATGCGCTGGTGCTGGGGCGCAACGACATCGCCGGAGGCGTGCGCTCGTGGATGGTCGGCGGCGTCGGCGGCATGACCTTCGATCGCATCTGGCTGGTGTTGCCCTTCATCGTCGTAGGGCTGGCCTTGAGCCTGCTGTCGGCCCGCGCGCTCAACGCCCTGGCGCTGGGCGACGAGCTCGCCACCGGGCTGGGCGAGAGCGTCGCGGTCGCCCGGGGCGTCTCGTCGCTCGGCGCCGTCATGCTCTGCGGTGCCGTCACGGCCGTCTGCGGGCCCATCGGCTTCGTCGGCCTCGCCGTCCCCCACGTGTGCCGTCTGCTGGTCGGCGTCGACCACCGCTGGCTGCTGCCCTTCTCCGGCCTCGTAGGCGCGGCGCTGCTGATCGCCGCCGACGTGCTCGGCCGCGTCGTGGCCCGTCCCAGCGAGCTCGACGTCGGCGTCGTCACCGCGGTCGTCGGCGCGCCGATCTTCATCTGGATCGCGCGGCGGCGCAAGGTGCGCGAGCTGTGAGACAAGTCGCCACGGTGACGCAGCTGGCCGACGCGCTCAGCACCGGGCGCCGGCGACGCGTCGGCCGTCGCCGCCTTGCGCTCACCGCCATGGCCCTCGCGCTGCTCGCCGGGTTCGCGCTCACGCTCATGCTCGGCCAGTCGTTCACACCGCCCGGCGACGTCCTGCGCGTGCTGATTGGCGAGGACGTGCCCGGCGCGACGTTCACCGTCGGTCGGCTGCGGCTACCCCGCGCCGTGCTCTCGATCGCGGCGGGCCTCTCGTTCGGCCTGGCCGGGGCGGCCTACCAGACGATGCTGCGCAACACCCTGGCCAGCCCCGACATCATCGGCATCAGCTCCAGCGCCAGCGCGGCCGCCGTGGTCGGCATCGTCTTCTTCTCCTTGAGCGGCGCCGCGGTCTCGACCGCGGCGATCGTGGTCAGCCTGGCCGTAGCCGTGCTCATCTACCTGCTCTCGTTCAAGGGCGGCGTCAACGGGACGCGGCTGATCCTGGTCGGGATCGGCATCGCGGCCCTGCTGGAGAGCGTCATCGCGCACTCGCTCAACCAGGCCGCCGACTGGAACCTCCAGGAGGCCATGCGCTGGCTCTCCGGCAGCGTCAACGGCGCCACCTGGAGCTCCATCCTGCCCGTGCTGCTGGCGCTGCCGATCTTCGGCGGCGTGCTTTTGGCCAGCAAGAGGGACCTCGAGACGCTGCGCATGGGCGACGACGTCGCCGCGTCGCTCGGCGTGCGCGTGACCGCTACCCGGGTCACCGTGCTCGTGGCCGCGACCGCGCTGGTCGCGTTCGCCACGGCCGCCGCCGGACCCATCTCGTTCGTGGCCTTCCTGGCCGGCCCTATCGCGTCGCGCTTCGTCGGCCGCTCGGGCTCGCTGCTGCTGCCCGCGGCGCTCACCGGCGCGCTGCTGGTGCTGGTGGCCGACTACGTCGGCCAGTTCGTGCTCCCCAGTCGCTACCCAGTAGGGGTCATAACCGGTGCCATAGGGGCGCCGTTCCTGATATACCTGATTGTTCGGTCGCATCGCACGGGAGGCTCTCTGTGACGCAAAAACGCTCTCTGGTCGTCGACGGCCTCAGCGCCGGCTACGGGGACCGCGCCGTCCTCGAAGGCATCGACCTGGAGCTGCTGCCCGGCAAGGTCACCGCGATCGTGGGCGCCAACGCCTCGGGCAAGTCGACCCTGCTGCGCACGATGTCGCGACTGCTGGCGCCCAGCCGGGGCCGCATCACGCTCGACGGCAAGGCCGTGCATCAGATGCCGGCCAAGGAGCTGGCGCGCACGCTCGGCCTCCTGCCGCAGTCGCCCATAGCGCCCGACGGCATCACCGTCGCCGACCTGGTCGGCCGCGGCCGCAACCCGCACCACGGGCTGTTCAGCCGCTGGGGCAGCGCCGACGACGAGGCGGTCGCGGCCGCCCTCGCCGCGACGCGCACCAGCGACCTCGCGGATCGGCCTGTCGACGAGCTCTCCGGCGGCCAACGGCAACGCGTGTGGATCGCGATGGCCCTGGCCCAAGGCACCGACCTCTTGCTCCTCGACGAGCCGACGACGTTCCTCGACGTCAGCCACCAGCTCGAGGTCCTCGACCTGCTCACCGATCTGAACCGCACCAGGGGCACGACCATCGTGCTGGTGCTGCACGACCTCAACCTCGCAGCCCGCTACGCCGACAACCTCGTCGTGCTGGCCAACGGCAAGCTCCACGCCAGCGGCCCTCCCACCGAGGTCCTGACCGAGGAGATCGTGCGTCGGGTCTTCGGGCTCGAGTGCCGCATCATCGCCGACCCACTCTCGGGCCGGCCGCACATGCTGCCCATCGGTCGCCACCACTGCGGCGGCTGCGTCTGCGGCGTGTGCAAGCGCATGGTGGCCGGCGAAGAGACCGGTTGGGGCGCCGCCGCGAGCTGAGCAGCCCGCTACAGCGGCAGTCCGGAGCCC
>CAZQVC010000074.1:7608-9563 GCA_964596625.1 uncultured bacterium
GACCAGAACCAGCCGCTGGTGTACGTGCGCGACGGCGCACACGGTGAGGAGCGCCTGCTCATCGATCCGGCGGAGCTCGACGCGACCGGCCTCACCACGGTCACCTGGATCTCCCCCAGCCATGACGGCAAGCTGCTCGCCTACGGCACCTACCGCGCCGGCGACGAGAACACCACGCTCAACCTGCTCGAGGTCGACACGCGGGCCAAGCTGCCGCTGGAGATACCGAACAAGGTGTGGCAGGCCGGCTGGCTCCCCGACGACAGCGGCTTCCTCTACCGCAACCTGAAGGACCCGCAGAACCCGTACAGCGGGCAGGTGATGTTCCACGAGCTCGGCAGCGATCCGGCCGGCGACCGCGTGCTGTTCCGACAACTCACGCCCGAGGAGGACGAGCGGCTGGCCACGACCTGGGGGCCCAACGGCAACCTGAGCCACGACGGCCGCTGGCTGCTCCTCTACTACTCGACCGGCGCGAACTCCAACGACGTGTGGCTGGCCGACTTCGAGGCGTACCGCCAAAGCGGTGAGCTGACGAAGGTCGAGGTGAGCGTCGGCACGGCCGGCAACGCTTACGGCGGCGTGGCCGGCGACACGCTCTTCCTCCACACCTACAAGGGCGCGCCCAACGGCCGCGTGGTCGCCGCTTCGGTGAGCGAGCCGAGCGAGGATGCCTGGCGCGACGTGATCCCCGAGCGCGACGACGCCACCATCCAGGCGGTGGCGCTGGCGGAGGGCCGCATCGTCGTCAACTACCTCCGCGACGCCTCGAGTCACCTGGAGGTGTTCGCCCTCGACGGCACGCCGCTCGGCGAGCTGCGCCTGCCCGGCATCGGCTCGGCCAGCATCACCACCGACCAGGGCAGCACCGAGGCGTTCGTCACCTTCTCGAGCTTCAACTACCCCGCGACGATCTTCCGCGTCGACCTCACCGACCCAGCTGCGGAGCCCGAGCTGTGGGCGCAGCCCGAGGTGCCGGTGACGCCGGAGGAGGTCACGGTCGAGCAGGTCTGGTACCGCTCCAAGGACGGCACCCGCGTCAGCATGTTCCTGGCGCACCGCAAGGACCTGGTCAAGGACGGCGAGGCTCCGACCCTCCTCACCGGCTACGGCGGCTTCGGCATCAGCCAGACGCCCAGCTTCTCGGCGACCATGTTCCAGTGGTTCGAGGTCGGAGGCGTGCTGGCGCTGCCCAACCTGCGGGGCGGCGGCGAGTACGGCGACGCCTGGCACGAGGCCGGCATGCGCGAGCGCAAGCAGAACGTCTTCGACGACTTCATCGCCGCGGCCGAGTGGCTCATCGACAACGGCTACACAGATCCGAGCCGCCTGGCGATCGCCGGGGGCTCCAACGGCGGCCTGCTGACGGGCGCCGCCCTCACGCAACGCCCCGAGCTGTTCGCCGCGGTGATCGTGGCCGTGCCCCTGCTCGACATGCTGCGCTTCCAGAACTTCCTCATGGCCCGCTACTGGGTGCCGGAGTACGGCAGCGCCGAGGAGGCCGAGGACTTCGCGTTCCTGGCGGAGTACTCGCCGTATCAGCGGGTCGTGCCGGGCACCGCGTACCCCGCCGTGTTCCTCACCGCCGGCGAGCACGACACGCGCGTGCACGCCCTGCACGCGCGCAAGATGACGGCTGCGCTGCAGTCGGCGACGTCAAGCGACCCAGCAGAGAAGCCCGTGCTCCTGTGGGTCGACCGCGACGCCGGCCACGGTCAGGGCAAGCCGCTCAACCTGCGCCTGCGCGAGGTCGTCGACCAACGGATCTTCCTGCTGTGGCAGCTGGGGCTGCTCGAAGATGACGAGAAGGACGCGAGGTGACGCACGACAGATGAGCCTACCGATCTACGCGGACGACGCCGCGAGCGATTACGGCAGCCAACTGAGGGCATGGCGCGACCAGTACGCCGGCAAGCTCGCCGGGCCGTACGGCTGGTGGTCGATCACCACGCTGA
>CAZQVC010000074.1:9663-11210 GCA_964596625.1 uncultured bacterium
CTCGACTTCAACCGCGCCCACCACCCGCCGTGCGCGCACACGCCGTACGCGACCTGCCCCATGCCAACCGACGAGAACAGCCTGCCGTTCGAGCTGCGGGCCGGGGAGAGACACGCAGGCAGCGAAGGCTGACCGCGGCCCGCTGAGCCGTCAGCCTCGACGGCGTACCAGCCGGCGTGCCAGGGCCTGCCAGAGCAGCCCGGCCAGGAGCGCGCCGGCGCCGGCCAACAGCACCCTCGGCTCGACGAACACGGCCAGCAACAGGCAACCGGCGAGCCCGAAGGCGGCCACCCAGCGCGGGAAGAGCCGCTGATCGGTGGGCAGTCGTAGCGCCGCGAGGTTGGTTAGCGAGTAGTAGACCAGCACCGTGAACGCGCTGAACGACCACGTGAGGCGGACGTCGCCGATCAGCACCAGCGCGCCGATCGCGAGGCCGACGGCGATGACGGCCGCTACCGGTGTGCTGCCGCTCGCGTCGAGCCGGCCGAACGCCGCAGGCATGTCCCGGCGCCTGCCCATGGCCAGCAGGACGCGGGATAGCCCCAGCACGAGGTTCAGCAGCACGCCCGCCATGGCCGTCACCGCGCCGACGGCCACGATCGTCGGGACGGCCGCCGACCCGAGGAGCCCCCCGAAGCCGCGCGCGACGACCACGAGGGGAGCCGCCAGCCCGTCCGCGGCGGCGAACGACGCCAGGTCACCGGCCGCCAGCGCGACAAACCCCACAGCCAGGTAGAGCAGCAGGACCACCACCAGCGTCACGACGATCGCCCTCGGGATCACCCGCCGCGGCTCCTTCACCTCCTCGCCGAGGGTCGCGATCCGCCCGTACCCGGTGAACGCCACGAACATCAGCGCCGAGGCGTAGAGCAACGAGGAGAGCGGGGAGTTGTCCGCCGCCTGGAAGAACGGTCGCAGGTTCTCGGCGGCGCCGGCGGCCGCAGTTGGCAGGCCCGCGACCACGAAGATCCCGAGGCTCGCCAACGTGACGCTCACGATCACGATGTTGGCGAGGTTCGAACGGCGGATGCCGGCCAGCACCAGCAGCGTGAGGGCGACCACGAGCGCGAGCGCCAGGGCCGTTCGCGCGGACGAGGCGGCTCCGGCGGAACCCTGAGCGCCGAACAGCCCCATGGCGTAGCCGGCGAAGCCGAGCGCCGCCGTCGCCGCCGAGGCGCTCTTGGCCAGGAGGAAGGCCCAACCCGCCAGGAAGCCGAGCCGCGGCGTCAGGTACCGGTAACCGTACTCGTAGGTGCCGCCCGACACCGGGTGGTTGGCCGCGAGCTGAGCGCTCGAGAGGCCGTTGAACGACGCCACCAACGCGCCGATGCCGACGGCCAGGAGCACCGCAGGGCCGGCCACGCCAGCGGCGACGCCGAGCGAAACGAACACGCCGGTCCCGACGATGCTCCCGAGGCCCATCATCACCGCGCCGAACAGGCCAACCTCGCGCCGTAGTCGACGCGGGTCCGTGCTTGACGGCTTCATCTGTGCCATAACGGTAGGACGTCTCTCACACGCTAGCGGCAAGGCACGCAGTCCGGCGC
>CAZQVC010000075.1:0-11187 GCA_964596625.1 uncultured bacterium
AATGCCTACGCAAACCGCGATGTAGGTACATCACTGTTTGCGTAGAGTTCTGAAAGGAGGGTCCAAGAGGCCTCGCAGGCGGGCGGTGACCCGGAGGTCAAGGTCACGGCGCCGACGCTGGGGGGCCGAGCGACCTCATAGATAACCCCTCAGCCAACAGCCTTCCTGATCAGCTCCACCAGCTTCTTCTCCACCGCCGGCGTCAGCTTCGCGATCGCGTAGGTCGTGGGCCACATGTCGCCGTCGTCGAGCTTGGCGAGGTCCTCGAAGCTGAACGTCGCGTACCGGGTGTCCCACTTCGAGGCCGCCTGGAAGAAGCACACGACCTTGCCGTCGTCGTTGGCGTAGGCCGGCATGCCGTACATCGTCTTCGGCATGAGGTCGGGGGCGTGCTCCTTGACCAGCTCGTGGATGCGCTCGGCCATCGCCCGGTCCTCCGGCTTCATCTCGGCGATCTTGGAGAAGACCTCCTTCTCGCCCTTCTCCCGGTTCGTGCCGCGCTTGGCCTCAGCCTTGAGCTCGGCGGCGCGCTCCTTGACGGCCGCCTTCTCGGCCGCTGAGAGGCCCGTGTCCTTGCTGCTCATCGGACTTCGTTGAGGCGGATCATGTTGCCCGCCGGGTCGCGGATCGCGGCGTCGCGCCGGCCGTACGGCTGGTCGGTAGGCTCCTGCACGATCTCCACGCCGCTCGCCTGGAGCTTCTCGAACAGCGCGTCGAGGTCAGGCGTGGCGAGGATGATCGAGGAGTACGTGCCCTTGGCCATCATCTCCGCGATGACTCGGCCCTCCTCCTCGGTGATGCCGGGGTCGGCGGTGGGCGGGTAGAGGACGATCGAGGTGCCGGGCTGGCCCTTGGGGCCCACCGTGATCCAGTGCTGGCCCTCGTAGCCGACCTCGTTGCGCACCTCGAACCCGAGGGTGTCGCGGTAGAAGGCGAGCGAGGCTTCGTGGTCGGTGTGCGGCAGGAACGTTTCAAAGATGGTTATGTCCATGGGCACGAATATAGACAGCCTCAGGCGGCCTTCGCTTCTCGATTCCTGATCGGCCGCGTCACCTGCTTGGCGACGCACGGCGGGATGCCCTCGGTGGTGCGCTCCACCTGGCGCTTGAAGACGCTGGGCGCGACGCCCACCAGCTCGGTGAAGCGCGTGCTGAAGGTGCCCAGTGACGAGCAGCCGACCTCGAAGCAGACCTCGGTGACGCTCATGTCGCCGCGGCGCAAAAGCGCCATGGCCCGCTCGATGCGGCGCGTCATGAGGTAGGCGTACGGCGACTCGCCGTACGCGGCCTTGAACTGTCGGCTGAGGTGTCCGCCGGACATCTGCACGCCGTGGGCCAGCGCCTCGACGTCGAGCGGCAGCATGTACTCGCGGTCGATGCGGTCCTTCACGCGGCGCAGCCTGGCCAGGTCGCGCAGCTTCGAGTCGTCGGCGGCGACGGCGCTCATCGCTGCGATGGTGCCACGGCTCGCGTGAGATGTCCAGGGCGAAAGAGCTGCGAAACCCCCCGATCTCCGCTGCCCTCGACCGCTTGTCGCCGTGGCTTCCCGGCAAGTAAAGTGCGTCCGTAAGGCGCAAGAAAGTGGCTCACCGCCGCGACGTCCAGGCACTTAAGGGCAGTCGCTCGCCCTGTCGGGTAAGCGACCGGCGCGGATCCTCGAGGCGAGCCTAGGAGGTACGAGCATGGCCACCGTGTCCGGAAGCTTGTCCCCGTTCGCCGTCTTCCGCAACCGACGCTTCCGGTACATGTGGACCGCCGAGCTGGTGTCCACCATCGGCGACTCGCTGGTCGACATCGCCGCTGCGATCCTCGTCTACCGCATCACCGGCTCCGCGCTGGCCGTCGGCCTGGTGCTCATGGCCACGGCCGCCCCCGCGCTGGTCATCGGCCTCTTCGCCGGGGTGGCCGTCGACCGTTACGACCGCAAGAAGATCATGGTCGCCTGTGACGTCCTCCGCGGCGTCTTCGTCCTCGCCATCCCCTTCCTCATCTCGCTCGGCATCGGCTGGCTCTACGTGGCCGTCGCGGTGGTCAGCGCAATCGGCACCTTCTTCGACCCGGCGCACTCCAGCGTCCTGCCGGAGATCGCCAGCGACGAGGAGCTGGCGGCGGCGAACTCGATGCTCGCGATCAGCGGCTTCGGCTCAACCGCGGTCGGCTTCGCCGCCGGCGGCCTCATCGCCGCCGCCGCCAACATCGACTGGGCGTTCTACGTCAACGCCGCGACCTTCTTCACCTCCGCCTTCATCATCTCGCGCATCGCGATCCCCAAGCTGGCCGTCGACGAGAGCACCAACGCCGAGTCGGTCCTGCGCAACCTCGGCGCGGGCCTCTCGTTCCTCTGGAAGAGCGACATCCTGCGCTCGCTGCTGCTCATCTCGGCCGGCATCGCCGTCACCTTCGGCCTGCACAACGCGCTGCTGCTGCCGTTCGCGGTCGAGGCGCTCGGCGCCTCCGAGTTCATCTTCGGCCTGCAGGAGGGCCTCACCTCGGTGGCCTTCGTCGTCGGCAGCCTGTTCATGGCCAGCCGCGCCGATCGCCTGCGCGAAGGGCAGTGGCTCACGCTGGCCTTCATCGGCATGGGCGTCGTCGGCATCCTCTACGCGCTGGCGACCAACATCCCCTGGGCCATCGTGCTGATCATGATCTCGGGCTTCCTCAACGCGCCCTCGACGATCGCCGGTCGCCTGATCATCCAGCGGCAGACGACGCGCGAGGTGCGCGGGCGCGTCAGCAGCACCTTCGCAGTCGCCTCGAACGTGTTCTTCCTGGTCGGCATGATCCTCGTGGGGCTGGCCGACTACTTCGACATCCGCGCCGTGTACCTCGTGACGGCCGCCGCGACCCTGGCCCTCGGCATCGCCACCGCCGTGCTGCCGGGCCTCGGCCAGCCGGCGGCGGAGTGGAAGCGCGCCGTCGCCCTGCTGCGGGGCGCCGCCGCCGCGCCGGGGCTCAAGCGCACGCGCGCCGCGACGCCCGCCGACTACGCCGCATTGGCGACCCACCTGCCGGTGATCGGCACGCTCACGGCCAGCGAGATCCGCGAGCTGGCCTCCGAGACGCTGGTCGCCGAGGCGCCGACGGGCAGCGTCATCGTGCGCACCGGCGACGTCAGCGACGCCGGCTACTTCATCGTCGAGGGGCGAGCGGTCGCCGGACGCGACGAGGACGGCGGCTACCGGCCGCTCGAGGCCCTCAACGCCGGCGACTTCTTCGGCGAGATCGCCGCCCTGACCGGCGTGCCCCGCACGGCGCAGGTCGTGGCCGACGCCGACACCACCCTGATCCAGGTGCCGGCCGCGGTGCTCAGGCGGATGTCGGCCAAGCCAGAGCTCAACCGCCTGTTCCTCTCGAAGATGACCGAGCGCATGATCCGCATGGACATGGTCGACATGCCGCGCTTCGCCGGCCTCGGCACGGCCGAGCTGCGGCAGCTGAGGACTCCAACCGGCACCCCCGCCGCGCAGGACGAGCGTCCGACGGAGCCGGACGGCGGCGCGCCGTCACGCGAGGATCCGCCGGCTCAGGCCGGCGCGGGAACGGCGGTCTAGCCGGCACGGCACACGCGCGACCCACCGAGATAGCTGCAATGTATGAATAGTTGCGGTTTCGGCATCATTTAGATGTCATCATCAACCGCATGGCCGTACCATCGATCTCGAACGAGCGCCGCGAGCTGATCGAGGAGATCAACGAGGCTCTCTACTACCTCGTCTGGCGCTACCGCCAGCAGGCCGCTCAACAGCTTGCCCCATTGGGGATAAACCTGCAAGGGGCGCTGGTGCTGGTGCTCATCGAGCGCGAGCAGCTGCACCCGAGGGCGCTCTCGGAGGCCCTCGACCTGGCGCCACCGGCCGTCTCCCACCTCCTCACCGACTTCGAGGAGCGCGGGCTCATCACCAGGAGCCTCGACGCCGAGGACCGGCGCAGGGTGCGCCTCGAGCTCACCGACGCCGGCCGGGCGCTGCTCAAGCAGGCGATGGCCTCGTGGAACGAGCTCAACGCGGCAAAGATCGCCTCCTTGAGCGAGCGCGAGTCGATCGCGTTCCGCGACATGCTGCGCAAGATCCTGGAGAGCGCGTGAGACTCCGAGCTGCGAGGGCCGCACGTCGTGCGCGACGCTTCCTTGCCGCGTCGCTGGCGCTCGTCCTCCTGAGCCAACCCGCGCTCGCTCAGGGCGACGGCAGCGGCGCTCAGACGCAGGCTCAAGGCACCGCTGACCAGCTGGCCAACCTGCTCTCAGCCACCGCCTCCCACCCCGGGGTCCAAGCCGCCGCGGCCGCCCTCGAAGCCGCCGAAGCGCAGCTGCGAGCGGCCAGGAGCCCCGTCAGGCTGGACGTCAGCTCCTCGCTGACCCGGCTCGACGCCGACGACATCGACCTGGCCCCCGAGATCCCCGGCATGCAGGCGCTGGAGCGCACGCTCTACAGCGTCAACGCCGGGCTCTCCTTCAGGCCCTTCGCGTTCGGCGACATCGCCGACCTCGTCGACCAGCGGGAGATCGCGGTCGCCCAGGCCCGCCTCGACCTGAGGGCGGCGATCACGTCCATCCAGGCCCGCGCCCTGCTCTCCGCCTACGAGGTCCAGCTCGCCAGGCGAGGGCTCGAGGTCAGCGAGGAGGGCGCCGCGTTGGCCAGGGAGGCGCTCTCGGTCACCGAGCTGCGGTTGGAGCGCGGCGCGGCCAGCGAGCGGGAGCTCCGCGAGGCCGAGGCCGCCGTCGCCGAGGCCGAGAACTTCGCGCTCGACGCGGTCGAGAACCTCGACCTGGCCGAGCGCGCGCTGCTGCAGCTGATCGGCTCGAGCGAGCCGCCGACACCCGACCTCGGGGCGCTGAGCCTGCCGACGCCGGAAGGCGACCCCGTCGACGTGCTGCGCGCCGGCCTCCAGGTGCGGCTCGCGGAGCTCGCGCCGCGCGGCGCCCAGCGCGCGCTGTTGCCGACCGCTCAGGCCAGCTACTCCTGGAACCTCGGGGACAACGACACGCTCTCCGTGGCGCTCGAGTCGCGCACGCTGCAGCCCAGCATCAACTACAGCCACGAGGCTCAGGGGCGGACCTTCCCGCAGACGGAGATCCGCGGCGCCCTGACCGTCGGCGTCGCCTGGTCGATCTCGCCCGAGTCGTTCGACCAGCTGGCGGCCGCCGAGGCGCAGCTCGAAGCCGCCCAGCACGCTCTCGAGTCGGCCCGCAGCGGCGCCGAGCTGCAGCAGCGCGCCCTGCAGAACGCGGTCACGCAGGCCGAGCGCGCTCGCGCCCTGGCCGAGACCAAGCACCGTGACGCCCTCGCCCGGCTGGAGGAGACCCGCTCGCGGGTCGAGGCCGGCTTGAGCACCGCGCTGGAGCTGCAGAACGACGCGCTGGCCGTCACCAGGACGCAGCTCGAGCTGCACTCCGCCAGCCTCGCGGTGCTGCGCGGTCGCCTCGACCTCTACGAGTTCTACGCCGTGCCGCTGAGCGCCACTCAGCTCGACCCCACCTCAACACCGGAGGCAAGCGAAAGATGAAGCGACTACTTATCACCCTGGCACTGATCGCCGCCGGCCACGCCGCCGCTATCAGCCTCGACGAGGCCTGGCGGAGCGCCCCCGCACGGCCCGACGCGATCACCACCCGGCTCGAGCTGCTCACGGCCCAGAGCACGCTCACCCGAACCGAGGCCGACCCGCTGGCCCTGCGCATGGACCTCCTCCAGGCGCGCCAAGGCGTCGAGCTGCTCGAGGCGCAGCACCGCCACGCTGTCTTCTCGGCGTTGCTCGAGGTCGCCGAGGCGTACACCGGGGTCCTGCAGGCCAGGGCCCAGCAGGACTTGGCCAGCAGCGGCCTCGCGCTGGCCGAGACCGCCCTGCAGGTCGCCAACATCCGCTTCGCCAACGGCGGCGCCACCAGCCTCGACGTCCGCGACGCCGAGATCGCCGTCGACGAGGCGCGGCAGGGCGTCGAGGCCGCCACCAGCGGGCTCGGCGTCGCGCTGGCCAACCTCGAGGGCATGATCGGCCAGGAGCTCGAGGCCGACGAGCTCGAGCCGGTGCCGGACGAGCTGCTGGCGACGTTGCCGGCGCTGGAGGAGCTGGTCGCGAAGCTCGACGAGCACCCCACCCTGCTGCAGGCGCGCCACGGCGTGAACCTCGCCGCGACCGCGGTGGAGCTGCTCGATCCCGCCTACGCGCCGGTCGCGCAGATCGAGAGCGCCAAGACCCAGCTGGCCACGGCCGAGGAGCTCGTCGCCGAGGCCCGCCGCGGCTTCGAGCTGCAGGCCCGCAACGCCTACCTTCAGGCGACCAGCGCAGCCGACCGGCACGACGTGGCCGCCGAGCGCGTGGCCGCAGCAGAAGAGCGGCTGGAGCTGCAGCGCGTGCGCCTGGAGGGCGGCCTGATCTCCGCCGTCCAGCTCGAGCAGGCGGAGCTCGAGACCGAGCAGCAGCGGCTCGAGCTGCAGCGCGCGGCCCACGAGCACCTCCTCGCCCTGTTGCGCCTCCAGACAGCGACGATGTACGACCTCGGCCTCTCCCCGCTCACAGCCCAAGGCGACGCCACCCAGGAGACCCCGTGAACACCGCCGCCAGGACGGCTCTGAGCGCGCTCGCCACGGCGGCGATGCTGTCGTTCGGCGCCACCGACGCGCAGGCGGCGCCCGACCTCGCCCGCCAGGTGCGCACGACGACCGCCGAGCGCGGCGCGATCACGACCTCGCGCACGGCCTCGGTGACGATCGAGCCGGCCCGCGACGCGCAGGTCGCGGCCGGCGTCAGCGGCCAGGTGCGCCAGGTGCTGGTGCGCGAGGGCGGCTCGGTGGAGCAGGGCGACGCCGTGATCCTCATCGACGACACCAACCTGCGCCTGCAGGTCGACAACGCCGCGATCGCGCTGTCCTCGGCCCGCATCAACCTCGCCGCCGCCGAGCGCGCCGGCGGGGAGGGCGTCGGCCAGGCGCAGGCCGCGCTGCGGGCCGCCGAGGCGAACCTTCAGTTGGTCGAGCGGCAGTACGCGGAGGCGCAGCAGCTCTACGAGCTCGGCGCGCTGGCCGCCACCGAGCTCGCCGGCCTCGAGGCGCAGCTGGCGCAGGCCAGGAGCGCCGCCCAGCAGGCGCGTGACGCGGTGTCGCGCAGCCAACGCGCCGACACCGAGGACCTCGAGCTGATGCGCCTGCAGGTGCGCCAGGCCGAGAACCAGCTGGCGCAGGCCCAGAAGGCGTTGGCCGACGCCAGCGTGCGCGCGCCGTTCGACGGGGTCGTCGCCCAGCTCTTCAGCGAGGTCGGCGAGTTCGTCGGCGCCGGCAGCCCCGTGTTCCGGCTGGTGGCCACCGAGCAGCAGCTCGCGCGCTTCAGCGTGCCGCCGCAGGACGCCCAGGCGCTGCTGGCGCAGGGCCTCATCCACATCCCGTTCGGGGGCCTGCACTACGCTGCGCAGGTCTCGAACTCCAGCGACGTGCCGTCGCAGGCTCGCCTGGTCGAGCTGACGGCCGACATCTACCCGTCGCAGACCAGGATCCCGAACGGCACCGTCACGAGCCTGCCGTACGAGGTGCCGTTGGCCGAGGGCCTCGTCGTGCCGCTCAGCGCCGTGCGCTACGCGGCCGGCGAGCCGCGCGTGATGGTCGTCGAGGACGGCGTGGCCAGCGAGCGCCGCGTGGCGGTGCTGGCCGAAGGCGGCGGCAACGCCGTCGTCGAGGGCATCGAGGCCGGCGCCCAGGTCATCGACCCGCTGCCGGCCGACCTCATCGCCGGCAGCGCCGTCAGCGTGATCGGAGAGGCTCCCGGGCAGTGACCAGGCTGATCAAGTTCTTCGTCGACAACCACGTGTTGTCGATAAGCGTGTTCGGCGCGCTGATGCTGTTCGGCACGATCACGCTGCTCGACATCGGCGTCGACCTGATGCCGCCGATCGAGGTGCCGGTCGTCGCCGTGAGCACCACCTACCCCGGCGCCGGACCGGAGGAGGTGAGCCGCCAGGTCGGTGAACGAGTCGAGGGGGCCCTCACCACGCTCCCCGGCGTCACCTCCGTCTCCAGCATCGCGATGGAGAACATCAGCTTCGTCATCGCGCAGTTCTCCGCCGACGTCAGCGTCGACCAGGCCGCCATCGACGTGAGCCAACGGGTCAACGCGATCGTCGGCCAACTGCCGGAGGACGCCAGCCGCCCCGCGGTGCAGAAGTTCGACCCCAACGACGAGCCGATCCTCAACGTCGCGCTCACCGCCGCCGGCCGCGACCTCGTCGAGGTGCAGGCGTACGCCGAGGACGAGCTGCAGTCGCAGCTGCTGCGGGTCGACGGCGTGGCCGACGTCACCGTCATCGGCCCCGCGCAACGCGAGATCCAGATCGTGCTCGACCCCGCGCAGCTCAGCGCCTTCGGCCTCTCACCGCAGGCCGTGGCCGGCGCGGTGCAGGGCGCTGCCCTCGACGTGCCGGCCGGCAACGTCGTGGTGGGCGACCAACGGATCCTCATCGCGGGCCGCTCGACCCCCGCCTCGCTGCGGGAGGTCGAGGCGATGAGGGTCGATTCCTCCCGCGGGATCAGGGTCGGCGACCTCGGCGTGGTGCGCGACGGCAGCTCCGACGTCTCCTCCTACACCCGCATCAACGGCGAGGCCGCGGTCCTGCTGGAGATCCGCAAGGTCTCAGGCAGCAACTCCGTCAACACCGCGCAGGGCGTGCGGACCGCGCTCGCGGACGTGAGCCTGCCGGCCGGCTTCTCCGCCGCGATCGTCGGCGACACCACCGAGTTCGTCGAGCACACGGTCAACGACACCCTCATCGAGATGCTCATCGCCGCGTTGGCGGTCTCGCTGATCGTGCTGGTGTTCGTCGGCCGGCTCGGCACGGTCTTCGCCGTGGTGCTCGCGATCCCCGTGTCGATCGCCGGCACGCTCGTGGTGTTCGCGCTGCTCGGGTTCACCTTCAACATCGTCACGCTGCTGGCCATCACCGTGGCCATCGGCCTGGTGGTGGACGACGCCATCGTCGTCGCCGAGTCGATCGACCAGTACCGGCAGCAGGGCTACCCCCTCAAGGAGGCGGTGCTGAAGGGGGCGGGAGCGGTCTCGACGGCCGTGCTGGCGGCGACCCTGTCGCTCGAGGCGGTCTTCCTGCCCATCTCCTTCCTGCCCGGCATCGTGGGCGAGTTCTTCTCGCAGTTCGGCATCACGCTCGCAGCAGCCATCGCCTTCTCCTACCTCGAGGCGATGTTCTTCCTCACCGTGCGCCTGGCGTTGTCGCCCGACCCGCTGCCGCCCACCTGGCGCGACTTCGCGGCCACGCCGCGCAAGGCGCGCGACGACCTGCGCTGGCTGGCGCGCACCGCCCGCCGGCCGCTGGCCTGGCTGCTGGTGGTAGCCGCCGCCGTCCTGCTCTGGATCTACTTGGCGCCCGCCTACGCGCTGCTGGTGCTGCTCGCGCCCATCGCGGTCTTCCTGCTGCGCTACCTGGGCCGCGTGGTGCTCAACTTCCTCGGAGCGATCTCGAGGAGCCTCTACGAGGCCGGCGACGTCGTCACGACCTGGGTGCGCGAGCGTTACGTCGCCTCGCTCGACTTCCTCCTGCGCCGCTCGTGGCTGGTGCTCGGCGCGGCCGCGCTGATGTTCGCCAGCGTCTTCGTGATCTTCCCCACGATCGGCTTCAACTTCGTGCCGGCCATGGACTCGGGTCAGCTGGTGGCCAGCGTCGAACTGCCGGCCGGCACCAGCCTCGAGCGCACCAACCGAGCGGCCGCGGCCGTCGAGGAGACGCTCAGGCGGCATCCGGCCGCCGACAGCGTCCAGGTGCAGGTCGGCTCCGGCTCGCTGCTGGGCCAGGCGACCTCCAACAACGCGAGCTTCATCGTCGAGCTGGTCGACAGCCGGGAGCGCGAGCTGTCGACCGACGAGCTGGCCCTGGCCCTGCGCGAGGAGCTGGCCGCCGCGGTGGCGCCGTACCCCGGCGCGGCGGTGTCGGTGAGCAACGCCAGTGAGGCGTTCGTGGCCGGCACCTCGAGCGGCCTGGCGCTGGCGCTCACCTCGAACGACTACGACCTGCTTCGTGAGCGCGCGGAGCTCGGCGTCGACGCGCTGGCCGACATGCCGGGCCTGCTCAACGTCGAGAGCGACATCGCCGAGGTGACGCAGGAGCGCGTCTTCGTCGTCGAGCCGGCCAGGCTCGACGGCACCGGCCTGACGGTCGCGGACATCTACTCCACCCTTCGCGCCTACAACGTCCCGAGCGAGGCCGGCCGGTTCCGCGCGGCGGGCCTCGATCTCCCCGTCGTCGTCTCCACCGAGCCGCGAGCCACCGCCAGCGAGCAGAGCCTGCTGAGCCTGCCGATCATGGCGCCGGCTCTCCGGACGGAGCTGCCCATCGGCTCGCTCGGGCACTTCGAGACCAGACAGGCCCCTGGCACGATCAGTCGCCTGCAGCAGGAGTTCAGCGCGACCTTGAGCGCCGACCTGGCGCCCGGCTACAGCCAGTCCGCGGTCGAGCAGCGGGCGCGCGAGCGGCTGGCGGCGGCGGGCGTCATCGACCAGGAGGTCAGGGAGCAGACCGAGGGCACCCTCGACCTGCTCGGCGACCTCATCTTCTACGGCCCGATCGCCTTCGCCCTCGCACTGCTGCTCAACTACCTGGCGATCGGCAGCCAGTTCAACTCGTTCAAGTACCCGCTCTACCTGCTGCTCACCGTGCCGCTGGCCCTGGTCGGCGCGGTGTGGCTGTTCTTCATCACCGGCACAACACTCGACGTGATCAGCGTGCTGGGCGTCGTCATGCTCATCGGCCTGGTCACGAAGAACGCGATCCTGCTGCTCGACGCGGCCCTGGCGCGGGTGCGCGAGGGCGCACCGCTGCGCGACGCGCTGCTGGAGGCCGCCCGGATCCGATTCCGGCCCATCGTGATGACCACGGTGACCGTGATGGTGATCAGCGTGCCGCTGCTGCTCGGCCTGGGCGAGGGCTCGGAGCTGCGCTACCCGCTCGGCCTGGTGATCCTCGGCGGCGTGACGACCTCCGCCCTGCTCACGTTCTACGTGGTCCCCGCCGCGTTCTGGCTGTTCGAGCGCAAGGCGATCGCGGCCAGGCAGGCGAAGGACAGCGAGCAGAAGGGGGTGCGCGAGCCGCTGCCGGCGTGAGCGCCGTCTAGGCCTATTCGGCCAGGCCAGCCACCGGCACGCGGCGCCCCTGGCGCTTGTTCACGTACATGTCGGCGTCGGCCACGCGCAGCAG
>CAZQVC010000076.1:0-8183 GCA_964596625.1 uncultured bacterium
ATGCCGGCGGCCACGGAGGCGTTGAGGGAGCCGATGTGCCCCGACATCGGCAGGGAGATCAGCTCGTCGCAGCGCTCGCGCACCAGGCGGCGCAGGCCGCTGCCCTCAGAGCCGATCACCAGCGCGGCGTCGCGGTCCCAGTCGACCTGCTCGGGGGTCTGGTGGTGCTCGGCGGGGCCGGTGGCCGGCGCCGCCCCGTAGACCCACACCGCGCGCTCCTTGAGCTCCTCGATGGTGCGCACCAGGTTCGTGACGACGACTATCGGCAGGTGGCTGGTCGCGCCGGCCGAGGCCTTGACGACCACGGCCGAGAGCGGCGCCGAGCGGCGCTCCTCCATGACCACCCCGTGACCACCTAGGACCTCGGCGCTGCGGATGATCGCCCCCACGTTGCGAGGGTCGGTCAGTTGGTCGAGCAGCACCAACAGCAGGCGCTCGCCGCGCTCAGCGGCGAGCTCGAAGGCGTCGTCGAGCGCGGCGAGCGGCACCTCGGGCAGGACCGCAACGACGCCCTGATGGGAAGTGGTCTTCAGCGCCTGGTCTAGCTGGATGCGCGGCACCTGCTCCAGCGGCGTGTCACTGGCCTTGGCGGCGCGCTCGAGCTCCTTGAGCGCCCCGGGTTGGATGCCCTTGGCGACCAGCACACGCTCCGCCTGGCCCTCCCGCAGAGCCTCGAGCACCGCGTTCCTGCCGTAGATCAGCACCGGGGCATCATACGACCGCGTCGAGCGCGGCCCGGGCTGCGACCTCGTCGGCGGCGAGCTGCGCCTTGAGCTCGTCGAGCCCGGCGAACTTCCGCTGGCTCCTGAGGTGGGCGTGGAAGTGCGTGGTCACGCTCTGGCCGTAGAGGTCGCCGGAGAAGTCGAAGAGGTTGACCTCGAGCGAGGGCGGCTCCTCGGGGAACGACGGCCTCGGCCCCACGTTGGCCATGCCGCCGAAGCGGCCCGTGGCGGTATCGACGCTCACGGCGTACACGCCGAGCGGCAGCGCCTTGCGCTCGCCGGTCGCGACGTTCGCGGTGGGGAAGCCGATCGTGCGGCCGCGGCGGGCGCCGGTCACGACCTCGCCGCTCGCGAGGTACGGCCGGCCGAGGAGCCGGTTGGCGTTGGCGATGTCGCCGGCTTCCAGGTACCGCCGGATGCTGGAGGACCTCACGACCTCCTCGGCATCGCCCTCGCCTGCGGTGACGAGGCCGAACGCCTCGACGCTCTCGGCCACCCGGCGGAGGTCAGCCACCGAACCTGCGCGGTTGTGACCGAAGCGGAAGTCCTCGCCGACGATGATCGTCGAGGGGGCGAGTCTCGCGAGCTGCGCGATGAACTGCTCCTTGTCGGTGGTGGCGTACTCCCTGCTGAAGGGGATCATCACGACAGCGCTCGGCTCGAACTCGGCGAGCAGCTCGACCTTCTCCTGTGCGCTGCTGAGGTAGGTCGCGTCGCCGAAGACGACCCTGGCGGGCGGGAAGAAGGTGATCACCGCCGAAGGGCGCCCCTGCTCGCGCGCCAGCTGCTGCATGCGGTGGAGCAGCGCCCGGTGCCCGAGGTGAACCCCGTCGAAGTTGCCGATGCTCAACACGGGACCAGCGCCCTGCAGCCCGCCGAGGTCCACCTCGTCGGGGGAGTTGAAGAGCGCTGGAAGCTTAAGGCCGTCGTTCCTCACGGTTCGAGCCCCAGCTCGGCCATGAGGTGCCTCAGCGCCATCACGGTGGTCGCGCTGGTGCGCTCAGCGCCGCTGGCGACCGCGCGCCACACGTCCAGCGCGTCGCGCCACTCCAGCTCCAGGTCCTCGTCCTCGTCGCGCTGGCCCGCGGCCTCGCGCGGATCGCTCAAGCGGAAGAGGTGGACGCGCTCGTCGGTGAAGCCGGGGGAGACGTAGAAGGCGATGATCGGCGTGAGCGTGCCGCCGAGCTGGACCTCCTCGGCCAGCTCGCGGCGCGCAGCGTCCTCGGGCTGCTCACCCGGGTCGATCAGGCCGGCCGGGATCTCCCAGGTCCGCTCCCCGACCGCCACGCGTCGCTGCCAGACGCCGAGGACCTTGCGGCCGTCGGCGACCAACACGGCCACCGAGTCGTCGTGCAGCACGATCTCCCAACGCCCGTCCTCGAGCACGAGCCTGACGATCTTGCCGCTGTAGAGCTCCTCACGCACCGGGCGACAGCCTATCAGGAGGGAGCTGGCGTTCAGGGCTGAGCGCAACGAAGGCGGCGGCACCCGTGAGGATGCCGCCGCTCCTGGTTCCGCTCTTGGCTCAGTTCTCGTTGGCGTCCGGGTTGTAGCGCAGGAACGCTGGGATGTCGTAGTTGCTGGGGTCGTAAGTGCGCCCGCCGACCGCCGAGCGCAGGTGGGTGGGCCTGAGCACCTTGGTCTGCGGCGCCTGGTCGAAGCCGGCGGCGATCACGGTCACGCGGACCTCGTCGGCGGCGTCGTCGTCGTAGGTCACGCCGAAGAGCACGTTGACGTCGTCGACCTCGGTGGCCTCGGAGATCTTCTCGACGATCTCGGTGGCGTCGGCCAGCGTGAGGTCTTCCGAGCCGGTGACGTTGATCAGCAGGTTGCGGGCGCCCTCGACGCCGCGCGCGAGCAGCGGGCTGTGCGTCGCGGTGTTGGCGGCCTCGTCGGCGAGCTTCTCACCCCGACCGGCGCCGATCCCCATGAGCACGGTGCCGGCGCCCTGGAGCAGGGCCTTGACGTCGGCGAAGTCGACGTTGATGAGGCCGGGCACGTTGATGACGTCGGAGATGCCGCGCACGCCGTGGTAGAGCACGCGGTCGGCGACGCGGAAGGCGTCGTTGAGGCGCACCTTGCGGTCGAGGGCGGACATCAGGCGCTGGTTCTCGACGACGATGAGGGCGTCGACCTTGTCCTCGAGGCGGCGTAGCCCCTCTTCGGCCTGGCGCATGCGCTTGGGGCCTTCGAAGGAGAACGGCGTGGTGACGACCGCGATGGCCAGGGCGCCCAGCTCGCGGGCCACCTCGGCGACGATCGGCGCGCTGCCGGTGCCGGTGCCGCCGCCCATGCCGGCGGTGATGAACACCAGGTCGCAGCCGCGCAGGGCTTCCGCCACGCGGTCGCGGTCCTCGAGCGCGGCCTTCTCGCCGATCTCGGGGTTGGCGCCGGCGCCGAGGCCCTTGGTCAGGTGGTCGCCCATCTGGATGCGCACGTCGGCGAGGCTCGTGGCCAGCACCTGGGCGTCGGTGTTGGCCGCGACGAACTCCACGCCACGCAGGCCGGTCTCGATCATGCGGTTGACCGCGTTGTTGCCGCCACCACCCAGGCCGATGACCCTGATGACCGCGTTGTCTGTGTGGCTCATCGCCATCGTTTCACGCTCCTCGTTGACCTCTAGAAGAAATCCTTCAAGACGTTCCGTACCCTGTCAAACCAGCCGCCGTCGCTGCCGCCCTCCTTCTTGGCGCGCCGCACCGTCGGAGCGCTGCCGCGGCCAGGTTCGATGCCCTGCGACATGCCGAAACGTACCAGACCCACGGCCGTCGCGTGAGCGGGGCTGGCCACCACGTCGGCCAAGCCCGATACGTCGTGCGGCTTGCCGATGCGCACCGGCAGCCGGAAGCGCTCGTTGGCCACCTGGTCGATGCCCGGCATGAGCGAGGCGCCGCCGGTGATGACGACGTTGCCGGCGAGCAGCTCGAGCGCACCCATGCGCTGCTCGATGTCGCGCTTGACGAGGTCGAGGATCTCGACCACGCGCGGCTTGATCACCTGCGCCAGCTCGAAGGTGGAGATGCTGGCGGTGTAGTTGGGGTTGGCGACCTCGAGCTCGACGTCGCGGTCGGCCAGCTCCGGCAGCGCCACGCCGTAGCGGCGCTTGACGCGCTCGGCCTCGTCCGACTGGATGCGCAGCAGCTGGCTGATGTCCTGGGTGATGTGATCGCCGCCGAGCGGGATGATCGCCGAGTGCGCCAGCGTGCCGCGGCGGAAGACGCCGATGTCGGTGGTGCCGCCGCCGATGTCGATGAGCAGGGTGGTGAGCTCCTGCTCACCGTGGTTGAGCACCGCCAGGCCGGAGGCCAGCGCCTGCACCACCAGGCCGTCGACGGCGACGCCCGCGTCGTTCGCGCAGCGACGCAGGTTCTGCAGAGGTCCCTGCGAACCGGCGACGATGTGCACGTCGACCTCCAAGCGCACGCCCGACATGCCGACTGGGTCCTTGATGCCGTCGTTGCCGTCGACCACGTACTCCTGCGGGATGACGTGGAGGATCTCCATGTTCTGCTCGAGCGGCACGGCGCGGCCGTTCTCGATGGTGCGCTCGATGTCGCTCCTCGTCACCTGCTGGCCGCGGCGGATGGCCGCCATGCCGTGGCTGGTGATGGCCTTGAGGTGGCTGCCCGCCACCCCTACCCAGGCCGATTGGACCTGGACCCCGGCCATGCGCTGGGCGTCGGCGACCGACTGGCGCACCGAGGCGATGGTCCGCTCGAGGTTGACGACCACGCCCTTGCGCAGCCCGTCGGAAGGCACGGTGCCTTCGCCGATGATGTCCAGAACGCCGTCACGGGCGACCTCGCCGATGACGGTGCAGATCTTGGTCGTGCCGATGTCGAGGCCAACGATGATCCGCTCGTCGCTCACGAGCGGCCGCCGTTCGAGCGTGGGCGAGAGGACGGTCGGTTCACCAACGTCTGGATCACGCTTCGACCTCTTCACTCATCAGCAGAGCTCACTCCCCATGGGTAGACCGCGACGCGACCTCCGCGGTGGTTCACGAACGCCGACCACTGCTCGCGTAGGGCGTCGGCACTCGGTGTCAGTAGTGTTGTGCCTGTCAACTGGATCTCGAATCCTTCTGGCGAGTAGCTTATCACCTGAGGCTCAAACGGTCCGAGAAGCTCCAGGAGTTCCAAGGCTTCCGTCGTGCGCGGCGTTCCCCAGCCTTCGAGCCGCGGGAGACCCGGGTACTCCTGGCCGGCGCCGGCTAAGACTGTACCATCGCGCGCCCAGGTAGTGACGCCGTCGCTCAGGACCGGCACGCGCTCCCTCAGGACGATGTTCACGGTGTCGGGCCAGACCCTGGTGACCCAGGCCGAGTGGACCCACGGATCGCTCGTCAGCTCCCGCAGCGACCACTTGGTGACCCAGAGCAACGGCGTTCCGGGGCCGACGCCGGCGAGCTCGAGGACCTCCTCGTAGCTGTAGTGGAGGTTGCCCGAGACGTCGACAGTGGCCACCTTCGGCACGAAGCGGCTGACGACCACGCCCGCGCACGCCAGCACCAGGAGGATGAGGAGGACGCGTCTCACGCGCGTGTGGGGCGGCGGAACGAACAGAGCTGTGCCGGCGGGCGCGGGGCCCCGGCTCGGCGAGCCGAGGCCATCAGAAGCCCCAGAGGCGCCACTCCAGCGCGAGCTCGGTGCCGTTCGCGGCCAGCCTGGAGCGCACCTCTTCCACCAGCCTGCGCACGTCGTCGGCGGTGGCGTTGCCCAGGTTGAGGATGAAGTTGCCGTGCTCGTGGGCCACCATCGCGTCGCCGATCCTCAGGCCCTTGAGCCCGGCAGCGTCGATGAGGCGGCCGGCCGAGTCGCCCGGCGGGTTCTGGAAGGCGCAGCCGGCCGACTTCACCTTCGGCTGGCCGTGGCGGGCCTCGTCGACCAGCGTCATCGTGCGCTCCACCGACTCCGGGTCGGAGCGCGTGAGCCGCAGCCTGGCCCGCGTCACGACGGCTCCGGCGGGCAGGACGGCGCGGCGGTAGCTGAGGTCGAGCCGGTCGGCCGGGAGCCGCTCGAGCCCGCCGTCGACGAACACCTCGACCTCTTGCAGCGTGTCGGAGAGCTCGCCGAAGCGCGTCCCGGCGTTCATGGCGACGGCGCCGCCGAGCACCGCCGGCACGCCGAGGAGCCCTTCGAGCCCCGAGAGGCCGGCCCGCTGGGCGCGCCGCACCAGGCCCGGCAGGGGCGTGGCGGCGCCGAGCCAGACGTCCTCTTCGGCGCCGAAGCTGCGCACGTCGTTGAACGAGCGGCCGAGGCGCACCACGCGCTCGTCTACGCCGGCATCGGAGACGAGGAGGTTCGAGCCGCCGCCGAGCACCCGGTACGGCTCGGCGGTGGCGGCCCTCAGCCCGGCTTCGTCCTCCACTTCCCAGAGCTCCGCCGGGCCGCCCACCTTGAGGGTCGTGAAGTCGGCCAGCGAGACCGTGCGCACCTTGGCCTGTGAGGGCGTTGCGTGCGGTGCGGTGTCAACCGGCATGGACCGTGCTCCCGCCCGGCTTCGGTATCGGCGTGAGGCTGGCCCTGCTGGTCTGAGCCAAGGTCGCCGCCACGCGCCACACGTCGCCCGCGCCGAGCGTGATGACGAGGTCGCCCTGGCGCAGGCTGCCACCCAGGTAGGCGGTGGCGGAGGCCACGTCGTGGCGGGTCGCCTCGACGCCCAGCTCGTGCAGGCGGTCGACGATCAGGTCGGGTGAGACCCCCTCGATGGGCGTCTCGCCGGCGCCGTAGATCTCGAGCACCAGCACCTCGTCGGCCAGCGCTGCGGCGTCGGCCAGCGGGCGCCACTGCCTGGCCGTGCGGATCCAGCGATGCGGTTGGAGCACGGCGCGCACGCGCCGTCCGGTGGCGCGCGCCGCCTCCAGGTTGGCCCTCACCTCGGTGGCGTGGTGGGCGTAGTCGTCGATCACGAGGGCGCCGTCGACCTCGCCGAGGACCTGCCAGCGCCGCCCCACGCCGGTGAAGGTGGAGAGGGCGCCCATGGCGCCGGCGGCGTCGAGCCCCGTCGCCTCCACGGCCGCGATCGCGGCGGCCGCGTTGAGCGCGTTGTGGACACCCGGCACGCCGAGGGCGACGCGCAGGGCAGGCCGGCCGGGGCGTTCGAGCAGGAACGAGCTGCCGTTCGCGGTGAGGTCGAGCTCCCGCAGGCGGAAGTCGGAGCCCTCCGCCAGGCCGTAGGTGAGCGCGTCCGGGTGGTCGGCGAAGAGCGGCTCGAGGCCGGGCCAGTCGCCGCAGTAGATCAGCTTCGGGGCGGCCATGGCGTAGCGCCGCGCGGCCTGCTCGAGGTCGCCGAGGCTGGCGTGGTAGTTGCGCCGCTCGGCGTAGTCGCCGGCGATGTGGTCGTCCTCGAGGTTGGTGACGATCGCGACCTCGCAGGCCAGGGCCGCGAAGCCGGGGTCGGACTCGTCGACCTCGGCGATGAGCCAGTCGCCCGCGCCGTGGCGGTAGTTCCCGCCTAGGGCCGCCAGGCTCGCGCCCAACTGGACGGACGTCTCCGGGTCGAGCGCCAGCATCATGGTCGCGAGCATGCCCGTGGTCGTGCTCTTGCCGTGGGTGCCGGTCACGCCTACGGAGCGGCGCAACCTGAACAGCTCGCCGAGCAGCTCGATGCGCTTGATCACCACGGCGCCGGCGGCGCGCGCCGCCACGAGCTCGGGGTGGTCGTGTGGCACGGCCATGGTGTGCACCACGACGTCGGCGTCGGCCACGTGGTCGGGGTGGTGGCCCTGGTGCAGCTTCACGCCGGCGGTCTCCAGGGCCAGGGCTGCTGCGGGCGTGCCGCTGTCGCAGCCGCTCACGCGGAAGCCCTCGTTGGCGCACCACTGGGCCAGCGCCTGCATGCTCACGCCGCCGACGCCGACGAAGTGGAGGTGAGAGGTCTTGGGATCGAGGGTAGAGAGGTCGAAGCGCGCGCTGCGCGCGGGCTGTTCGTTGCTGCTCACGTCAACTCCATCACGGCGTCGAGGATACGACGAGGGGCTCCAGCCGGCGTGCGAGCCGCGGCCGCCGCGGCCGCTCGCTCCCTGAAGGCCGGCTCGAGCAGCCTGCGCCAGGCGCGCACCAGCGGCTCGACGCCGGCGCTCAGCTCGCGCTCCTCCACGACCAGGCCCGCTCCAGCGGCCTCGACCGCGCGGGCGTTGTGCAGCTGGTGGTCCTCGGCGCTCGAGGGCAGCGGGACCATGATCAGGGGCACGCCGTTGAGGGCCGCCTCCGAGAGCGTGCCCATGCCGGCCCTGGTTATGGCCAGGTCGGCCGCTGCCCAGGCCTGCGGCGCGTCGACGAAGTCCCGCACGAGGTAGTCGGTCCAGGGCGCCTGCACCTCTGCCGTGCGGCCACGTCCGGCGGCGTGGAGCACCTCGGTGGGGCGCCCGCCGTCGGCCGCGAGCTCGCCGTACGCGGCCGGCACCGCACGGTTGAGCGCGGCCGAGCCCTGCGATCCGCCCATCACCAGGGTCACCAG
>CAZQVC010000076.1:8283-10749 GCA_964596625.1 uncultured bacterium
TCGACGCGCCGCTCACGCACGGGGAACGGGATCACCAGTTGGCGCTTGACCGGGCCCAGGTGTGCGAGCGCCTCCTCCTGAGCTGCGATCACGAGCTCGGCGCTGCGCGCCAGCCAGCGGTTGACCTTGCTGGGGAAGGCGTTGCCCTCGTGGAGCACCAGCGGGATCTTCAAACGGCTCGCCGCCACCGCGCCCGGGAACGAGGCGAAGCCCCCGAACCCGACGACGGCGCCGGGGCGCGCGCGCCGCAGGTAGCGCCAGGCCTCCATCACGCCGGCGGCGGCGCGCACGGCCTGCGCCGGGTTCGGCCTGCCGCGGTGCCACTTGCCCGCGCTCACGCCCACGAACGGCACCTCCGCCTCGCGCGCCAGCCGCTCCTCGAGCCCGCCGCGTTCGCCGAGGATCGTCACCTCGACGCCCCTCGCGCGCGCCTCCTCGGCGACGGCCAGGGCGGGGAAGACGTGCCCGCCGGTGCCGCCGGTCGCCAGGACGATCACGCCGGCACCGCCTGCGTGGCCGGCAGCTCGCGCGCCTGGCGGTAGGCCACGTGGATGAAGCCGAAGGCGATGGCGATCGAGAGCTGGCTGTTGAAGCCGTAGCTCACGCCGGGCAGGGGGATGCCGGTGACGGGCGCCATCCCGGAGGCGACCAGCAGGTTGATGGCGGCTTGGCCGCAGATGTAGGCGGCCGCTCCGCCGGCCAGGAGCGAGGCTGGGCCCGAGACGGCCCGCGCCAGCGCCACCGCCCGAGAACCCAGTAGCAGGTAGACCGCGATGAGCGCGGCTACCCCCAGCAGGCCCGTCGCCTGGGCGATGGCCACGGCGATGAAGTCGGTGTGCACCTCCGGCACCCTGACGGGTCGGCCGGTGCCGATCCCGGTGATCCCACCCATGGCCATCGCCTCGCGCGCCCGGTTGGCCTGGTAGTTCTCGTCGGTCAGGGCTTGCGCGCCCCAGAGGTCGGCGAAGCCGACCAGCCGGTCCTTCATGTAGCCGAACTGGCTGATGTAGGAGCCGCCGAGCAGCAGCCCGATGAGGGCGGCCGCGACGGAGATCGAGGCCAGCCGCCCCAGCGAGATGCCGGCGATGACCATCACGCCGAACGCCAGCACGAAGATGAACAGCCCCGTGCTGAGGTTGGGTTGCGCGATGATCGCCGCGACCGCCAGGCCGATGACCACCATGGGGCGCCAGATCTGCCAGTCGCCGAGGTGGTTGTGGAAGAAGGCGGTGAGGTAGGCGATCACGGCGATCTTCATGAACTCCGACGGCTGCAGCGTGAAGCCGAGGATCACGAGCCAGCGCTTGCTGTCGGAGCCCTCCGGCGAGACGCCCTGGAACAGCACCACCACCAGCAGGACCAGCACCGTCACGAAGAGGTAGGGGCTGAGCTTGACGATCGCCTTGGGGCTGAGGCGGGCGACGAGGATCGTCAGGAGGATCGCCAGGGCCGCGCGCGAGGCGTGCTCGAAGGCCAGGTCCGACTGAGCTGCGGCCACGCCTACGAGGCCGAAGACCGCGAGGAGCACCTGCACGCCCAGGACCGTGCGGTCCATCAGCGGCTCTCCCGCTCGCGGCTCACCGTGTCGACGACGCTCCGGAACACCTTCGCCCTGTGGGCGTAATCGGTGAACTGATCGAACGAGGCGGCCAGCGGCGCCAGCAGCACGTTCCCCTTGCCGTCGTGGTGGGCGTCGAGGTAGGCGACCGCGCGCCTTACGGCGGCCTCGAGCGCCGCGCGGCCATCGGCCTGGCGGCACTGCTCGACCGCCGTAAGGTCGCTGAACGCGTCGGCCAGCTCCGGCCCGGAGCGGCCGTAGGTGATGAGCAGGTCGACCTTGTCCGCCACGGTCGACTGCAGTGAGGAGACGTCCGCGCCCTTCGAGTGGCCGCCGGCGAGCCAGACCAGCGGCCGCGCGGTGCTGGCGAGCGCGGCTGCTACGGCCAAAGGCCGCGTGGCAATGGAGTCTTCGATGAAGGTGATGCCGCCGCTGCGGGCGGCGACCGAGTACCTCCCTGGCAGGCCGCGGAAGGACCCCAGCAGCTTTGCCAGAGTAGACCGGTCTGTACGGTCGTTGCTCTCGCGCAGGTCGCGCAGCAGCGTGTCGGCCGCGAGCGCGACGGCCAGGGCGTTGGCTACCTGATGCTCGCCGGCCACCGCCAGCTCGCTGCGCTTGAGCAACGCCTCGCCGTGGAGGATCAGCTCGCCGCTGCCGCGGTCGAGCCAGGCTTCGGCTTCGCGCTCGAGGGAGAAGCGCAGCACCGCGCCGGCCGACGCTTCGAGGGCCCAGTCCTCGAGCTTGGGCGAGTCGGCGTTGGTGATCAGCGTGGACGCTGGTCCGAGGTTGTCGACGAGGTTGCGTTTGGCCTGGTGGTAGGCCTCTAGCGTGTGGTGCCGGTCGAGGTGGTCCTCGCCGAGGTTGAGCACGATCGCGACCTCGGGCGCGAACGTCGGGCACCGCTCCAG
>CAZQVC010000077.1:0-3632 GCA_964596625.1 uncultured bacterium
TCCCCGTCGCAGCGCGGGGCGCGGCCCTCCCGGATGGCGGCCACGAGGTCGGCGTAGACGGGCGCGTGGCTGGCCGCGAAGGACAGCTCCTCGACGAGCCGCTCGTGGAGGCGCGGCCGCCCGAACGGCTCCGGGTCGCTCACGGCGTGCTCGTTCAAGCCCGGCTCGTAGTCGGTGCGGTGCAGGCTGTTGCCCTCGGCCACGACCTTGGCGCGGTCGCACACGAACTCGAGGCGGCGGCCCGTCTCGGGCTCGGTGGTCGAGCTGTGGAAGTAGCCAACCGCGCCGTCCTCCCACTCGAGCAGTGCGTGCGCGGTGTCCTCGGCCTCGGTCCCGTGACGGGCGGTGCGCGTCAGGCCGGTGACCCGGCTAGGTAGGCCCATCAGCGTGGTGAGCAGGTCGAGCGCGTGCGGCGCCTGGTTGAGGAGCAGCCCACCGCCCTCGCCGCGCCAGGTCGCACGCCACCTGGCCTTCTTGAAGTAGGCGGCGGTGCGGAGCCAAGGCTCGTTCACCAGCACCCTCTGCACCGCGCCGAGCTCGCCGGAGCCGAGCCACTCGACGAGCCGCTCGGTCATGGGGGAGAAGCGTTGCTGGAACGAGACAGCCAGCAGCCGCCCGGCCCGCTGCGCGGCGGCGATCATGCGGTCCGCCTCGGACGCCGTAACGGCCATCGGCTTCTCGACCAGGACGTGGGCCCCGGCGGCGAAGGCCTTCTCGGCTACCGGTAGGTGGAAGGGGTGAGGCGTGGTGATGGCGACGACGTCGGGTTCTGCCGTTCGCAGCAGGTCGTCGACGGAGGCGAAGAACGGCGCGGGTGTGAGCGCGGCGAGTCGCTCCTCGGCGGCCGGGTCGACGTCGCAGACAGCGATCAGTTCGAGGCCCTCCACCGCCGCGATCGCGCTCAGGTGCTGGCCGGCGATGTTGGCGCCGGCGCCAACCAGGCCGACCGTCAGGGGTGTCGAACCGTTCAGATCACTCATCAGCCCATCTTTCCGCTTCGCCTGCGAGAAGTCACGCCCGGGCCAGTTGCGGCCAGCTGCTCCCCTGAGAGCGCGTTGGGCGTAGCTTCATATCCTGCGTCCAGGACGTTGACCGTCTGCATCCCTCGTGATACTTTCACCTTCAACCAAGCGCTGGCTAGCGTGGCCGTACGCACTTCGTACGGATTTCTTCCGGGATGGGATATCGATTCAACCCGGTCTCTGAGCGGAAGACCAGCACGAGAGCTAGCGTATGCGGCATCGTGTCACGCCGCGGAATGGAGAACTAAGTGAAGCGACTGCTGCGCCACACACTCTTGCTCGCGGCGGCCATGGCCCTCTTCGCGAGCACCGCTCTGGCCCAGGATTACCCCTGGAAGCCGGATCGTCCCATCAACATCGTCGTGCCGTGGGCGGCTGGCGGCTCCACCGACCAGGTGACCCGCGTCATGGCCGCCGAGCTCGAAGACGCGCTCGGGACCAGCGTCGTGGTCGTGAACCAGCCCGGCGCCTCCGGCTCGATCGGCACCACCAACGTGCTCAACGCAGACAAGGACGGCTACACCTGGGCCGCCGGGGCCGTTCGTGACCTTGGCACCTACGCCGTGCTCGAAATGCTCGACACCGCCGTCGAGGACTGGCACCTCTACTTCGGCGTGTCCAACACCGGCGTCATCGCCGTCAACCCCAGCACGCCATACGAGACCTTCGATGACCTGATGGCGGCCTTCGAGGCTAACCCTGGCCAGGTGTCCGTAGCCACCGCCGGCCTCTCCTCGGCCGGCCACACGGTCATCGAGGCCATCGCCGCCGAGACCGGCATCACCTACCGCCACGTGCCGTACGACGGCGGCAACCCGGCCGTCATCGCCACCGTGGCCGGTGAGGCCGAGGTCGTCACACAGCTTGCGGTCGAAGAGGCCGAGATGTTGCGCGCCGGTCGCCTGCGTGCGCTCGCTGCCTACAGCGAGCAGCCGCTCGTCCTGCAGGGCGTCGGCGAGATCCCGGCGATCACGAACTGGCTGCCCGACGTCCGCGTGCCCACCAACTACTTCGGCATCTGGGCGCCCAA
The DNA here is from genome assembly GCA_964596625.1 of uncultured bacterium. Taxonomy (GTDB): domain Bacteria; phylum Deinococcota; class Deinococci; order Deinococcales; family Trueperaceae; genus DASRWD01. The sequence goes on from CAZQVC010000077.1 coordinate 2,053, forward strand.
GGGCATCCCAGAAGAGGTCGTCGAGACCATGAACATGGTCTGGGAAGACGTCATGAAGAACTCCGAGTCGCTGCGCGCCTACGCCGAAGAGCGCGGTGCGCTGTTCGACCCGATCTACGGCGACGAGGCGCTGGCTGCGGCCATCCCGTCCGCCGCGCACCAGGCCTACACGCTCTACGATGCAGGCAAGGCCACGGTTGACCCCGCCACCATGGGTTACGAGCGCCCATAACGAGCTAACTCGAGGACAGCTCCCCCCGCTGACGGAAAGATCTCAGCGGGGGGAGCACTCGTAACGCATGTCAAGATCCGATCTCGGCTCCTCCATAGTGCTGATCCTCTTCGGCGCCTTCGTCGCCTTCGAGTCGTGGCGCATGCCGCGCTTCGAGTCGATCGGCGGTCAGCTCCACTCCGCCCCAGGGCTCGTGCCGTTCATCCTCGGCGCCGTCATCGTCCTGCTCGGCGCGATCATGCTGATCCGTTATCTGATCCACCGCGAGTCCATGGCGCCCACGCCGACGGCCGTCGAAGCCGCTTCGACGCCCGGCGTGGCCGACGACCAGGCCGCGTATATCGAGTCGTCCACCGGCGGCCCGCCGGTCGCCGACCTGCCGCCGCCCTCCAACGCCCGCATGCTCTGGACGCTCATCTTCAGCGCGATCTTCGGCATCGTGTTGGTGGGCACCCTGCCGTTCTGGCTGGCGGTGTTCGTCTTCGTCTTCGGGTTCATCGTGTGGTTCGAGAGGCCCGCCTATAAAGACGCCAGGACGACCACGACGCGTGTCGCCATCGCCGGCGTGATCGCAGCGGCCGCCGCGTTCGCGGTGCCGTTCGTGTTCGAGAGAATCTTCCTGGTGAACCTCCCATGATCGCGAAGGCGGGTTCGTAGTGCTCGACGGCCTCGGCTACTTCTTCCAAGCGATCCTCGGCTTCCTCACCTTAGGCTCGCTCTTCCACATCGCCTGGGCCACGCTGCTCGGCATCGTCGTCGGCATGCTGCCGGGCCTCACAGCCACGCTCGGCGTCGCGCTGTTGACCACGCTCACCTTCAGCATGCCTTCGGGCGAGGCCATCCTCGTGCTGATCTGCATGTACGTCGGGGCGATCTACGGCGGCAGCCGCAGCGCGATCCTGTTGAACATCCCCGGCACGCCGGCGAACGCGGCCACCGTCCTCGACGGTCACCCGCTGGCGCGGCGCGGCGAAGCGGGCAAGGCCATGGGCATCGCGACTGCCGGCTCGTTCCTCGGCGGCTTCATCGGCATGCTGCTCCTCGCCACCATCGCGCCGTTCCTGGCGGAAGCCGCCTTGCGTTTCCAGTCGTACGAGTTCTTCTGGCTGGCGATCTTCGGGGTGGTCATCGCCGGTCGCCTCACGGCTCTCGAAGACCCCCTCAAGGGTTGGATCGCCGGGTTCCTCGGTCTGCTGGTGGCGATGGTCGGGCAGGAGGGCATCTACTCCTACGCTCGCTTCGCCTACGGCAGCACCGACATGGCTGGCGGCTTCGGGCTGCTGCCCGTGCTGGTCGGCATGTTCGGGTTCACCGAGGTGCTCTTCGTCATGCGCCAGCCCGCCACGGC
>CAZQVC010000077.1:3732-7473 GCA_964596625.1 uncultured bacterium
GCGCCCGCCGCCGTGTTGCTCGCCGCGCTGTTCATCCACGGCATCCGCCCCGGTCCGCTCATCATGATCGAGGCGCCCTCGTTCGTCTTCGAGGTCACGGCCATGGTCTTCATGGCCACCCTCGCCATGCTGGTGTTCGGGCTGCTGCTCACCAAGCCGCTGCTCGCGGTCCTGCGCATCCCGCCGACGCGCCTGATGCCGATCATCATGGTGTTGTGCACGGTCGGCGCCTTCGCGATCGCCAGCCGGCAGTTCGACATCTGGGTGATGATCGCGTTCGGCGTCATCGGCTACCTGCTGCGCACGTTCGGCTTCCCGCTGGCGCCGCTCATCCTCGGCGTCGTCCTCGGCCCGATCCTCGACTCCAACCTGCGAAGGGGCCTGGTCCTCTCCGGCGGCTCCCTCGAACCTTTCTTCTCCCGTCCCATCAGCATCGTCCTTTGGGTCAGCATCCTCATCACGTTCCTCTTGGGGATGGCGCCCGTCCAGAAGGCGCTGGCAGGGGTTTTCAAGCGGCGCAAGCCTGGCGGAGGTGACGATGTCTGAACGAACACGAACGATAGCTGACGTCGAGCAGTTGGAGGCGCTGCTCGCGACGCCGTCGGCGGCACTCATCGAGGACCTGAAGTCTCTCGACGGCGACCTCATGCTGCTCGGCGCCGGCGGCAAGATGGGCCCGAGCCTGGCGATGCTGGCGCGCAACGCGTTCGACGCGGCTGGCCGCTCCAACGCGGTCATCGCGGTCTCCCGCTTCTCCGACAAGGAGGCCGAGAAGCGCCTCAACGACGCCGGCGTGAGGACGCACAGGGCCGACCTCCTCGACGAGGCCCAGCTGGCCACCCTCCCCGACGTCGCGAACGTCGTCTACATGGCGGCGATGAAGTTCGGTGCGACCGGCCAGGAGGCCCGCACCTGGGCCATGAACACCTACCTGCCGGGCCGCGTCGCCGAGCGCTTCAAGAGCTCGCGGATCAGCGCCTTCTCCACCGGCAACGTCTACCCGCTCTCGCCCCTCGCCTCCGGCGGCCCCACCGAGGACGACCCAACCGGGCCCATCGGCGAGTACGCGCAGTCGTGCCTGGGGCGCGAGCGCATGTTCGAGTACTTCTCCCAGCTGAACGGCACCAAGGTCTCGATCCTGCGGCTCAACTACGCCATCGAGCTGCGCTACGGCGTGCTGGTCGACATCGCGCTGGCGGTGAACGAAGGGCAGCCCGTCGACCTCGCGATGGGCCAGGTCAACGTCATCTGGCAGGGCGACGCCAACGAGATCGCGCTGCGCTCGCTCCTTCACGCCTCCTCGCCGCCGACCGTCCTCAACCTCACGGGTCCCGAGACGGTCTCGGTGCGCAAGGTCGCCACGCGTCTCGGCGAGCGGCTCGGCAAGGAGCCGATCTTCGCCGGCACCGAGGCCGAGAGCGCGCTGCTCAACGACGCCTCGCGCAGCCACGCGCTGTTCGGCTACCCCAAGGTGGCGCTCAACACGATGATCGACATGGTCGCCGACTGGATCGCCAAGGGCGGGGAGACGTCCGGCAAGCCCACGAAGTTCCAGGTGAGGACGGGCGACTTCTGATGGCGGCCGGGCTGCCTGCGGCCAAGGCCCGACTCCTGCGCGACGGCACGGTCATACCCGCGCACCCGTTGGCGCTCAACGCCCAGAGGCAGCTAGATGAGCGCCGCCAGCGGGCGCTCACCCGCTACTACGCGGCGGCCGGGGCTGGCGGGGTGGCCGTCGGCGTGCACACCACGCAGTTCGAGATACGCGACGTCGGGCTGCTCGAGCCCGTCTTGCGCCTGGCGGCAGAGACCGCCGACGAGGCAGTCGCTGAAGGCCGCCCCTTCCTCAAGGTGGCGGGCGTCCTCGGCGACCGGCACCAGGCCCTCGCGGAGGCCGAGCTCGCCGCCTCGCTCGGCTACGACATCGCCTTGCTCTCCTTCCGCGGCCTCGACCATCTCAGCGAGAGCCAGCTGATCGAGCACACCGCAGCCGTGGCCGAGGTGCTGCCGATATTCGGCTTCTACCTCCAGACGGCGGTGGGGGGCAGGCGCCTGTCGCACGACTTCTGGCGCAACTTCGCCGACGTGCCTGGGGTCGTGGCCATCAAGGTCGCGCCGTTCGACCGCTACGCGACGCTCGACGTCGTCCGGGCGGTTGCCGCCTCCTCACGAGGCGACGAGATAGCGCTCTACACCGGCAACGACGACAACATCGTGCTCGACCTGCTCACGCCGTACCGGGTCGCGGTCGACGGCCGGACGGTCGAGAGGCGCATCGTCGGCGGGCTGCTGGGGCAGTGGGCCGTGTGGACCAAGGTGGCCGTGGAGCTGCTGGAGGAGATCAAGCAGCTGAGGCAAGCGGAGCCGAGCACGGTGCCGACCGAGCTGCTGACCAGGGCGGCCGACTGGACCGACGCCAACGCCGCCGTGTTCGACGCGGCCAACCGCTTCCACGGCGTGATCGCCGGCGTCCACGAGGTGCTGAGGCGTCAAGGACTGCTGGAAGGCACCTGGTGCCTCGACCCTGAAGAGGGGCTCTCGCCCGGCCAGGCCGAGGAGATCGAGCGGATCTACCGCGAGCACCCGGAGCTGACGGACGACGACTTCGTCGCAGCCAACCTCACGAAGTGGCTCGGCTGAGCCACGCCGCCGGCCTGCAACTCGACCGCCTCACGCTGGCGGACGTGCCTGACGCGGCGGCGCTGAGCGACGCCATCGGCTGGAACCAGGACGAGGAGGACTGGCGCCGGCTGGTCGAGGTCCATCCCGAGGGCGTAGTCGCCGCGAGGCTCGACGGCCAGCTGGTGGGGACGGCTACGCTCGTGCGCTACTCGCGGGTGGGCGAAGAGGGCAAAAGCCAGGGCGGCGTTCTCGACCCCGACCCGGCCGCAGGCGTTCCTTCAAAGGTCGTCCCTTCCCAGCTAGCCTGGCTCGGCATGGTCATCACGCACCCCGAGGTGCGCGGCCGCGGCATCGGAGGCGCCGTCACCGACGCCGCGCTCGCGCTCTGGCAAGGCGCAGGCGAGAGCGTGATCGGGCTCGACGCCACCGAGTACGGCGCGCCCATCTACCGCCGCCGAGGCTTCGAGGCGGTCGCGACCATCGACCGCTGGTCCGGCCGGCTTCGCCCCGCAGGCTCACTCCCAGCGGGTCGCGCTGCCGATCCGGAGGTCGTGCGCGTGGGCGCCGCGGACATCGCGGGCCTGGCCGACGTCGTGGCGTACGACAGGTCCGCCATGGGCGTCGATCGCTCCGGGTTGCTGCGTCACTTGTCGGGAGAACCCGGCGCCCAGCTGCTGGCCGCGCGCCGGGGCGAGACCACCGTGGGTTACGTCGCCCTGCGCAGCGGCCGTCACCGTCGGCACGTCGGGCCGCTGGTAGCTGCCGACCCCCACGTCGCCGGGCTGTTGCTCGACCGCGCTGCCCGCCTGGAAGGCGGCTCCGAGGTGTTCCTCGACGCGGTCCGCGGCGCGGTGGACGGCGTGGACCTCGCGGCCCACGGCCTTGGCGTGGTGCGCACCTTGCAACGCATGGCCCGGCCGGCGCGGCCGGTGTTCGAGAGCAGGGCGGTGGTCGCCGCGTTCGACTTCGCCTGGGGATGAGTCACGTTAGCCGGGTCGAAAAGCCCGGCGGGTAAGGCTACGCTGGAACGAGGCGCGTCAGCGCGAAAGGAGCACGTCGAGATAGTGAGACAGGTCGAGAACCGCCGAGCGGTGGACAGCAGATGAGCGAGAGTCAAGC
>CAZQVC010000077.1:7573-10562 GCA_964596625.1 uncultured bacterium
GTGCGTGACGAGCGCGGCACGATCATGCCGGTGCCGATCCTGGTGGGCCGCAACGAGGAGAAGCTCGCGCGCCTGGCCAAGGCGCACGGCGTCGAGCGCTACACCACCGACCTGGAAGCGGCCCTGGCCGATGCCGAGGCGCGCATCTACTTCGACGCCCAGACCACGACGCGGCGCGCGGCCGCCGTGCGAAAGGCGATAGAGGCCGGCAAGGACATCTACTGCGAGAAGCCGATCGCCGAGGACCTAGGCACCGCGCTGGAGCTCGCCAAGGCCGCCAAGGAGGCTGGCGTCAAGGCCGGCGTGGTGCAGGACAAGCTGTTCCTGCCGGGCCTGCTGAAGCTCAAGCGCCTCATCGACAGCGGCTTCTTCGGGCGCATCCTCAGCGTGCGCGGCGAGTTCGGCTACTGGGTCTTCGAGGGCGACTGGCAACCCGCACAGCGGCCGTCCTGGAACTACCGCGCGGCCGACGGCGGCGGCATCATCCTCGACATGTTCGCGCACTGGGAGTACGTGCTCTCCGGGCTGTTCGGGCCGGTCAGGTCGATGGTCACGCTCGGCGCCAACCACATCCCGGAGCGCGTCGACGAGCGGGGCGAGACGTACCGCGCCGACGCCGACGACGCGGCCTACGCGATCTTCCAGCTGGAAGGGGGGATCATCGCCCAGATGAACTCCTCCTGGGCCGTGCGCGTCTACCGCGACGACCTCCTCACGCTGCAGGTCGACGGCACGCACGGCAGCGCGGTGGCGGGCCTGCGGGAGGTGCAGATCCAGCACCGCAACGCCACCCCGAAGCCGGTCTGGAACCCGGACGTGCCGAACCCGATCGACTTCAAGGCCGGCTGGACCCAGGTCCCCACCAACGACAGCTACGACAACGGCTTCAAGATCCAGTGGGAGCGCTTCCTCAGGCACGTCGTCTGGGACGAGCCGTTCGATTGGGACCTGCTGGCCGGCGCCCGCGGCGTGCAGCTCGCGGAGCTCGGCCTCACCTCCTGGCGCGAGCGCCGCTGGGTCGAAGTGCCGGAGCTCTCGCTGTGAGCGCGCCCCTGAACCTGCCGCTGCCCGACGGCACGCTGTCGAGCTACGTGCCGACCGCGCCGGCTGCGCCCTTCCCGAAGCCCGAAGCGCCGCTGCGCTCGCGCGTCGCCTACGCCGCCGCCCACGTGGTGAAGGACCCCCTCGGGCCCGACAGCGGTGAGGACGCCATCGATTGGGAGGCGACCATGCGCTTCCGCGAGCACCTGTGGTCGTACGGGCTCGGCGTCGCGGAGGCGATGGACACGGCCCAGCGCGGCATGGGCCTCGACTACCAGGCCACCAGGTCGCTGATCGCGCGTGGCTGCAGCGCGGCGCGCGCCGCCGGCGGGGCGATCGTCTGCGGTGCCGGCACCGACCAGCTCACCGCGGGCACCGCCAGTCTGGACCAGATCGTCGCCGCCTACGAGGAGCAGTGCGAGCACATCGAGGCGTCCGGGGGGCGCATCGTGATGATGGCGAGCCGCCAATTGGCAGCCTCGGCCCGCGGTCCGGAGGACTACGCCACGGTCTACGACCGCGTGCTGTCGCAGGTTCGTGAGCCGGTGATCATCCACTGGCTCGGGGAGATGTTCGACCCGGCGTTGGCCGGCTACTGGGGTAGCAACGACGTCCAGGCCGCGATGGACGCCTGCCTCGACGTCATGACGCGCAACGCAGCCAAGATCGACGGCATCAAGATGTCGCTGCTCGACGCCGGTCACGAGGTGGCCATGCGAGCCAGGCTGCCGGCTGGCGTGCGCATGTACACCGGCGACGACTTCAACTACCCAGAGCTGATACTCGGCGACGGGCAGCATCACTCCGACGCGCTGCTCGGCATCTTCGACGCCATCGCGCCCGCCGCCTCGGCCGCGCTCCAGGCCCTGGACGACGGCGACGTCGAGCGCTACGAGCAGGTGCTCGAGCCGACGGTGCCGCTGTCGCGCCACATCTTCCAGACGCCGACCTTCTACTACAAGACGGGCGTGGTCTTCCTCGCCTACCTCAACGGCTTCCAGGACCACTTCCGCATGGTCGCCGGCTTGGAGAGCGCCCGCAGCATCCTGCACCTCTCGGAGCTGTTCAGGTTGGCCGATCAGGCCGGCGTGCTGGTCGATCCCGAGCTCGCCACCGAGCGCATGCGCCCGGTGCTGAAGCTCGCCGGCATCGATGGCTGAGGACGACTTGGCCGGAGAGCGGATGGCGGAAGGTCAAGGTGCTGCGAGCCGGTCCGCTGGACACGACGAAGCCGCGGCGCGTGACGACGCTCGCGCCGCCGCCCTGTCCCGTCTGAGCCTCAACACCGCCACGGTGCGCCCGCTCGACGCCGTCGACGGTCCCGATCTCGTGGCCATGGCAGACGCCTGCGCCAGGGCCGGGGTGCCTTGGATCGCGCCCTGGCGCCAGCAGTTCAAGCAGACCCCCGTGGCCACCGCTGCTCGCGCCATCCGCGACGCCGGCCTGCGCGTCTCGAGCCTGTGCCGCGGTGGGTTCTACCCCGCCGCCACGCGGGAGGAGCGGCGGGCCAACGTCGAGGACAACCTGCGCGCCGTCGACGAGGCCGCCGAGCTCGGCACCGACGTGCTGGTCCTGGTCTGCGGCGGCGTCGTCGGCAAGGACATCGCCGGCTCACGGCAGATGGTCGAGGACGGCATCGCCGCGGTGCTGCCTCACGCCGCCGAGCGCGGGGTGAAGCTGGGGATCGAGCCGCTGCACCCGATGTTCGCCGCCGACCGCTCGGTCATCACCACGCTCGACGAGGCCAGCGCCATGGCGAAGCGCCTCGCCTCGCCCTGGGTCGGCGCGGTCATCGACGTCTACCACGTCTGGTGGGACCCGCAGATCGAGGGGTCCATCGAGGCCGCCAAGGACCACACGCTGGGCTTCCACGTCAACGACTGGATCGTGCCCCTCCCCGACGTGCTGGCGGGCCGCGGGATGATGGGCGACGGCGTCATCGACCTCA
>CAZQVC010000078.1:0-3002 GCA_964596625.1 uncultured bacterium
TCGGGGGCAATCGAGCAGGACGCAGACCTCGTCATGTTCATCTACCGCGACGAGTACTACGACGAGCACAGCGAGAAGCACGGCATCGCCGAGGTGATCATCGGCAAGCAGCGCAACGGCCCGACCGGGAGCCTGGAGGTCCAGTTCCACAACGCCCACGTGCGCTTCAACGACCTCGCCAAGTGAGCGCGGCGGGGCCGCTCATCGGTGTTCCAGATGAGCGGCCGACGGCCGCTAAAGACCGCCTCTCGCTGCTGTCCTATTAACAGGCTCCCAGACGTTCGTCCGGTACTTTCCCACATGCCGGTGAGCCGGCGCAGGGTTGGTATTTTTCACGCTGAATCGTGAGTATCCCATGATAGGCTCGCCAGGATTTACGAGGAGGAGTCGCTTATGTCCTCAATGCGCGAGCGCATGTCGCGCTGGCTAAGCCCCAAGGTCGAGGCCGTCGGTCTCGAAGTAGGGACTAGCGCGCTCAAGGTGGTGGAGTTGCGACCAGGCAACCCTCCAACGCTTGGCGCGCTCGCCTTGCGACCCATGCCACCAGGTCTCATCCAGGACGACCAGGTGACCGACGCCGGCGGCCTGGCTGAAGAGATCAAGGCGCTCTTCCAGGACGCGGGCATCAGTCGTCGCTTCACGGTCACGGCCGTCAGCAACCGCCAGGCGATCACGAGGAACATACACGTTCCCCGCATGACCGTCCAGGAGCTCGACGAGGCCATCAAGTGGGAGGCGGAGCGCTACATCCCGTTCCCCATCGACGAGGTCATGCTCGACTACTTCGTCCTCGACAACCCGGAAGACGTCGAGGAGGGTGGCCAGCTCGAGGTCGTCATCGCGGCCGCCAGGCTCGACGAGGTGACCCAGCAGGTCGAGTACCTCAAGCAGGCGGGTCTCGAGCCGTACGTCATCGACGTCAAGCCGTTCTCGCTGCTCCGGGCGCTCAAGGGCTCGCTGCTCGGCGAGTACCTCACCAAGACCACGCTCACCGGCGACCTCTACACCGAGGCCAACGAGATCGGCGTGGTGCTGGAGATCGCGGCGAGCACCTCCACCGTCACCCTGGTGCGCGGGCAGCGGGTGCTGATGAACCGCAACATCAACGTCTCGGGTGACGACTTCACGGCCGCCATCCAGCGCGCCTTCGGCCTCGACTTCGACAGCGCCGAGGACGTCAAGATCGAGTACGGCACCGCCACCATCCCGACCGAGGACGAGGAGGACCTGCTGAACTTCGACGCCAAGCGCGAGCAGTTCAGCCCCGGCCGCGTCTACGAGGCCTTGCGCCCCGTGCTGGTCGAGCTGACCACCGAGATCCGCCGCAGCCTCGAGTTCTTCAGGGTGCAGAGCGGTGACGCGAACATCAGCCGCATGCTCGTCACGGGCGGCGGCGCGAAGCTGCGGGGCCTGCCGGAAGCGATCGGCGACGCTCTCGGCTTCCGCGTCGAGCTGGGCGACCCGTGGCTCACCATCCACGTCGACGAGAACCGCTTCGACACGCAGTACCTGCGCAAGAACGCGGCCGAGTTCGCCGTGCCGCTCGGGCTCGCCCTGAGGGGGGTAGCCGGCGTTGATTAACATCAACCTACTTCCGAAGAACCTTCGGCGCGTCCGCGAACCGGGCTACTGGCGACTGCTCATCGTCGTCTTCCCCCTGTTGGTGATCGGCGTGGCCGCGATGTTCCAGTACTTCGCCAGCACCACCGAGGCGAACCTGCAGCGTGAGAAGCTCGCCCGCGAGGACCAGCTGGCGCTGCTGCAGCCGTTCCTGCGTGAGCAGCGCGACCTGCTGTCCCGGCAGCAGCAGCTCAACGAGCTGATCTCCGTGGCCAGGGCCGTGCGCGAGAACCGCATCGTCTGGACCGCCGAGATCACTGGGCTGCTGGAGACGCTGCCGGCGCAGGGCGCCAGCGGTCGGCCCAACATCGACTTCCGCACCCTCAACATGTCGAGCGTCGTGCCGGCCAGGTCCGACCCGAACCGTTACGAAGGTCAGCCGGTCGTGGCCGAGATGAACGTCAGCGGCACGGTGGTCAACACCGACGTGCTCGCCGAGTTCATCAGGGCGCTGGAGGGCTCGTCCGCCTACGGCGTGAGCTTCCAGAGCGCCCAGCGCCAGGACGAGACCGACCTGTACGAGTACTCCCTCACGGTAGGGGCCCTGGCGGAGGATCAGTGATGCGGCTCGGTAGCTTCAACCTGCGCAACATCAAGCAACGCGACCTCGCCATCATCGCGATCGTCCTCTCGATCGTGGGGGGCGTGCTCTGGTACTTCTACATGTACCGCCCGACGCAGGACCGCATCGCCCAGCTCGAGAGCGACATCAGCCTGCTCGACATCGAGATCCGGCGCGGTGAGGACGCCCGCAACAACCTCCCCGACCTGCGCCTCGCGGTCGCCCAGCTGGAGGAGGACCGCCGCGTGTTCCTCTCCGAGCTCCCGCTCGAGAGCGACATCGCCGGCCTCATCGACCAGCTGCGCGCCTCCGCCGCCGACGCGGACGTGCTGGTCAACAGCCTCAGCCAGGGCAGCGCCCAGGAGTCGATCCAGGACGTGAGGCCGATCGGCTTCAACGTCGAGACGGCCGGCACCTACGGCGACACGATGACCTTCCTCTCCAGCCTCGAGGGGCTGCAGCGCTTCACGAAGATCTCCAACGTCTCGCTCTCGCTCGAGGACAACACCTCCAGCGACCCGGCGCTCAACTCGTCTTACAACTTCACCGTCTACGTCTACACGGGGACCGACCCGGGAGAGCAGCAGTAGATGACGCTTTCTAGAACCGCGCGGTTCCTGATCGCCGCCCTGCTGGTCGCAGCCGCCGCCTTCGTCTGGGTGAACTTCTTCAACCAGGACCCGCTCTCGACCCAGGCCGACAGCGGCACCCCAGTGGCGCTCGCCGGCGACCCCGCAGGGGGGTCGAACGCCGCTGCGCCGGCTGGCGCGCCGACGGCCACGGCCGGCGCGGAAGGCGCCGCCGCGGCAGCGGAAGGCAC
>CAZQVC010000078.1:3102-10541 GCA_964596625.1 uncultured bacterium
GTTGTCGCCGGCGAGAACGGTGACGCCATCGGCGTCGCCGGCGCCGCTGAGACCCCCGCTGCCGGCACGGTCGTCGCCCCACCGGCGGTGGTGGTCACCGACGCCCCGACCGTCGCCACCCGCGACCTCGTCGTCGACGTGCTGCCGTTCCTCGTCACCTCACCGCCGGTCGCCGGCACCGAGGCCGACGACGACGCTGCCGCTGGCGTGAGCCGGCCGCAGGTCCCGCAGCGCAGCTCGATCAACCCGTTCTCCCCCGTCGTGGTCCAAGCCCCGCCGGCCGCACCGAGCCAGGACGTCGTCGCCCAGCAGGCGCCGCCGCCCTCGCAGTCGCCGGTCATCGAAGTGGTCGAGGGACCGGCACCGAGCAGCGGCTCGCCCGCCGCCACGGCCGGCTCCAGCCGCGCGCCGACCAGCGCGGCGGCCGAGCCGACCCCGGTGGCCGCCCCGGCACCGCGCGCGGTGGCTCCGTCCTCCACCTTGGCCACCAACCTCCCGAGGGCGCTGCCTTCCGGCATGCTGCCGACCACGCCCGAGATCTTGCGCGACACCAGGAGCCAGCCGAACCTCGTCACCCCGGTGATCCCCGACCTCGCGGCCATCGCCGCGCTGCGGGTGCCGGAGGAGGAAGAGCGCGACGTCGAGCTGGAAGCCGTCACCGCCGCGACCCCCACCGACGAGGTCGTGACCCCGGAGATCATCGGAGTGCCCCAGCCGAGGGAGTCGGCTGTCGCAGCTGGACCCACGTTGCCCCTGGCGGTCGGAGCCGACCCGCTCAGCCGCTACCTGCGGGACAACGACGTCCGCTTCACGGGCACGGTGCTCGGCCCCTTGAGCGTCGGCGTGTTCCGCTCGAACCTCTACGGCAGTCCAGTCGTCTTGACCCTCGGCCAACCGCTACCAGAGACCGACATCATCCTCTCTGACCTGCGTGGCTATGAGGCCCGGTTCTCCCTGGGTGACAGCACCCAGACTCTCTCGTTGGATCTCAGGCGGTGATCATGAAGCGATTCGCAGTCGTCCTCACGTTCTTGGCGCTCCTCGCGGTGGGCGTGGCGCAAGGTACCCTCACGCCGCTGCCAGACGACCCGCGCTTCGATGAGCCGGTCGAGTTCATCACCGGCGTCACCGGCGAGTCCCTGCCGGCCATGATCAACGGCCTGGCCCAGAGCATCGGGCTCACCGCCATCACCGACGACGTGCCGCCCGTGACCATCGTCTACGACATCGGCGAGCCGAAGCCGTTCCGTCAGGTCTGGAACATCGTGCTCACGCTCAACGACCTCGACTACGTCCTGCTCGAGAACGACGTCGTCGTCGTCGGCACGCCGGAGTCCGTCGCGCGCCTGCGCACCCCGACGGCGCCCGAACAGCAGGCGGCCGCCACGTCGCCGGAGCCCGAGCCGCTCGAGCAGCGCTTCTACCGCGTGAACACCGACGCCGAGCAGGTCGCGCAGATCCTCGACCAGACCGTCGCCGGCATCGACGTCGATCCCCTCCCCGGCGTCAACAGCATCGTCGTCGTCGGCACGCTCGCCCAGCACGACAGGGTCGTCGCGATCCTCGAGCAGTTCGACCGTGCGGTCGAAGAGGTGAGCCTCGAGCAGCGCACCTACTTCCTCTCGAACGCCAAGGCCGAGGACCTCGCCGGCGTGCTGCAGGCCACCGGTGTGCTCTCCGGCGGCGTCGAGGAGGGCCAGTCGGGTCGACTCGAGGACTTCTCGGTGGTGGCAGAGCCGCGCACCAACAGCCTCATCGTCACCGGCCCGGCCCTGCTCCAGGCCCGGCTCGCGCAGCTCATCCCCGAGCTCGACCAGCCGCAGCGTCAGGTCAACGTGCAGGTGCGCATCCAGGAGGTCTCGCACACCTTCACCCGCGACTTCGGCCTCGACTGGAGCGGCGGCTTCGGCCAGATGACCGCCAGCATCCTCGACACCGGCCTCAGCTTCATCTTCGACACCGCCTCGGCCGTCTCGAGCTTCAACATCCTCGCCATCCTCGACGCGCTCGAGTCGCAAGGCCTCTCGCGCCGCGTCGACGACGGCAACCTGACCATGCTCGACAAGCAGACCGGCACGCTCAACTCGGGCGGCACGCTGCGCTTCCTGCTGCCCAACGCCGCCGGCGAGGCCGTGCTCGAAGACGTCGACTACGGCGTGCAGCTCGAGCTGACCCCGCTCATCGGCGCCGACGGCCGCATCACGATCACGGTCGACGCGGAGGTCACCGACCTCCTGCCGACCCCGCCGGAAGCCGTGCTGCACACCTCCACCCGTCACGTGACCACCACCGTGTCGCTGGAGCCCGGCCAGACCGCGCTGCTCGGCGGCCTGCTGCAGGACCAGATCGTCGTCAGCAAGCGCCGCGTGCCGATCATCGGCGCGATCCCCGTGATCGGCGAGCTGTTCGGCACGACCTCGACCGAGGAGGAGGCCGGCGAGCTGCTGCTGGTCATCACGGCGCAGGTCATCGAGTAACTCCGCTCGAGGCCAGCCTCGACGCACCGCAAGACACAGCCTGAGAACCGTCCCGCCCGGCCACCCAGCCGGGCGGGATTCTTCCTCCTGGACGCAAGCGGCCAAGTGATACTGTGGTCCGATGCTCAGATACCTTTCGGCCGGTGAATCGCACGGCCCGGCGCTCACCGTGATACTCGACGGGGTGCCGGCCGGGCTGGAGATCACCGCTGTCGACCACATCGACCCCTGGCTGCGGCGGCGGCAGGGAGGCTACGGCCGTGGCCAGCGCATGATCATCGAGAGCGACAGCGTCACCCTCAAGGGCGGCGTGCGCGCCGGCCGCACGACCGGCTCTCCCCTGGCGCTCGAGATCGCCAATCGCGACAACGCCAACTGGCGCGAGATCATGGCGCCCGAGCCCGGCAACGAGCCGCGCAAGCGCGCCCTTACCGAGCCTCGCCCCGGCCACGCCGACCTCACGGGCGGCATCAAGTACGGTCACAAGGACCTGCGCGACGTCCTCGAGCGCGCCTCTGCCCGCGAGACCGCGAGCCGCGTGGCGGCCGGAGCCGTGGCGCTGCGCCTGCTGGAGGTGGCCGGCGTCGCCTCGTGCGCCCGCGTCGTGAGCCTGGGCGGCATCGACTGCGACGGCGGCATGGACTGGGACCGCCTCGAGGCGCTCGACGAGAGCCCACTTCGCACCTTCGACCAGGCAGCCGAGGACGAGATCATCGACCGCATCGACCAGGCCAAGGAGAACGGCGACACGCTCGGCGGCATCGTGGAGGCGCGCTTCAAGGGGCTGCCGGTCGGCCTCGGCAGCCACGTGCAGTGGGACAGGAAGCTCGACGGCCGCTTGGCCCAGGCGGTGATGAGCATCCCCGCCATGAAGGGCTGCGAGATCGGCGACGGCTGGCGCAACGCCACGGTGGCCGGCAGCGAGGTGCACGACCCGATCGTTGGGCGCGGCGGCGGCCGCTACCAGCGCGGGAGCAACCGCGCCGGTGGGCTGGAGGGCGGCATGACCAACGGCGAGGAGCTCGTGGTGCGCGCCGCGATGAAGCCGATCGCGACCCTGATGCGCCCGCTGGCCACCGTCGACGTCGTGACCCACGCGCCGGCCGACGCGGCCAGGGAGCGCTCGGACGTCACGGCCGTGCCGGCCGCGTCGATCGTCGTGCTCGCGATGGCCGCCATGGTCGTAGCCGACGCGATGCTCGAGAAGTTCGGCAACGACACCGTGGGCGAGCTGCTCGAACGCCTCGAGGCGTACACCCGCAAGGTGGCTGAGTACTGACCATGGACCCGGCCAAGAGGCACCTGCCGCGTGAGCGCGTCGTCACCTGGCTGGCCATGGCGGGCTTCATGGGCACGGGCAAGAGCCGCATCGGCTGGGAGCTCTCGCGCCGGCTGCAGCTGACCTTCGTCGACACCGACCGCGTCATCGAACGCGTCGGCTGCATGCGCATCACCGACATCTTCGAGCTCTACGGCGAGGCCGTGTTCCGCGACTACGAGTCCGAGATCGTCAGGCGCTGCGTCCGGCTCGACGAGGTCGTCATCTCGACGGGCGGCGGCACCGTGGTGCGCGAGGAGAACCGCAAGCTGCTCAAGGAGCGCGGGCCCGTTGTCGTGCTCACCGCCAGCCCCGAGACCGTGTACAAGCGCACGCGGCGCCACCGGCGGCCGGTGCTGGAGGTCGGCGATCCCCTCGACCGCATCCGGACCCTGATGGCCGCGCGCCAGAGCGCCTACGACGACGTCGCGGCGTTCAAGGTCTCCACCGACGGCCGCGACTCGAGCGACGTGGTCGAGGAGATCGTCGAGAAGCTCCAGGTGTGGCGCAGGGCCCAGCCTGACGCCGGCGACCCGGCAGCGCGGCCGTGAGCGTAGAGCCGCCGAGCGCGGCCGCCCGCCGAGTGCCCGTAGACGTCTCGCCGCCGTACGAGGTCGTCATCGGCAGCGGCCTGCTGGCGAACGCCGCCGAGGTCGTGGCCGAGAGCCACGTCGCCATCGTCACCGACGACAACGTTGGCCCGCTGCTGGCCGACCGGCTGAGTGCAGGACTGCGCGCTGCCGGCAAGCGCGTCACGCTGCTCACCGTGCCGGCCGGTGAGAGCAGCAAGCAGATCGCGACCTGGAGCCAGCTCCTGGAGGCCCTGGCGACCTCAGGGCTCGGACGCAACGGTGCGGTCCTGGCGCTCGGCGGGGGCGTCGTCGGCGACCTCGCCGGCTTCACGGCTGCCAGCTACCTCAGGGGCGTCGCCTACTACCAGTTCCCCACCAGCCTCCTGGCCATGGTCGACGCCAGCGTCGGCGGCAAGACCGGCCTCGACCTGCCGCAAGGCAAGAACCTCGTCGGCGCGTTCTGGCAGCCTCGAGCGGTGATCGCCGACGTCGACGCGCTGGCCAGCCTGCCGGCCAGCGAGTTCCGTCAAGGCACGGTCGAGCTCGTCAAGACCGGCTTCATCGGCGACCCCTGGCTGGTCGAGTTGGTGGAGGGCGAGTGGTCGGCGCAGGCCTCGCCGGCCCTGCTCGCCGAGGCCGTGGCGCGCTCCGTGACGGTGAAGGCCGGCATCGTCGCGCAGGACGAGCGCGAGGCCGGCGTGAGGGCGTTCCTCAACCTCGGACACACCCTGGGTCACGCCGTCGAGGCCGCCAGCGGCCTGCTGCTGCCACACGGCGACAGCGTGCTTTACGGCCTGCTCTACGCCTCGCTGCTGGCGCGCAATCGCGGCATGCAGGACATGGTCGACCGGTTCGCCGCGCTGGTCGAGCGCCTCGGCCCGCTGCCCCTGCCCCAGCTCGACTTCGCGGACGTGAGCGAGTTCATGACGCGGGACAAGAAGGTCGTCGACGGCCGCGTGAAGTTCGTCCTGCTCGAGGAGGTCGGCCGGCCCGTCGTGGTCGCTGACGTGACCGACGACGAGCGGGAGGCGGCGTGGGCCGACTTGAGGGAGATGATCGCGTGATCCTGGTGCTCAACGGACCGAACCTGAACCTCCTCGGCAAGCGCGAACCCGGCGTGTACGGGTCCGCGACCTTGGCCACCATCGAGGAGGAGTTGCGCCTGTTGGCCACGACCCTCGGCTCGCAGGTCGTGTGCCGCCAGAGCAACCACGAGGGTCAGCTCATCGACTGGTTACAAACCGCTGCCGACGAGGGCTTCGCTGGCGTGATCTTGAACCCTGGCGGCCTCACGCACACCAGCGTCGCCCTGCGCGACGCGATCGCGGCGATCGACGTGCCGGTCGTGGAGGTGCACCTGTCGAACGTGCACGCCCGCGAGCCGTTCCGTCACCGGAGCCTGACGGCGGGCGCCGCTGTCGGCGTCATCGCCGGGCTGGGCAAGAGCGGCTACGAGCTCGCGCTCCGCCACCTGCTCGGCGCCAGTGGGCACGGCATGCCGAGCAAGCCTCAGAGCGCCTGAACCGCTAGCGCCGCTGCCTATTCTGGCGGGTTCAGCCTCTCAGGAAGCCCGTGGCCTGCTCTTCTACCGGCGGCAGGTCGGCCAGGGATGCGAGCCCGAAATCGAGCAGGAACCGTTCGGTGGTCGCGTAAAGCAGTGGCCTGCCGACGACCTCCTTGTGCCCGACGACCTTGATCAGCTCGCGCTCCTGGAGTGTTTCGAGCGTCGACGCGCACGACGCGCCCCTTGCCGCCTCGAGCTCACCGCGCGTCACCGGCTGGTGGTAGGCGACCAGGGCCAGCGTCTCGAGCGCGGCGTTGCTCAACTGCGGCAGCGGGGTCGGCGAGAGGAGGTTGGCCAGCGCCGGCACCAGGCGGGGAGCCACCACCAGTCGGTAACCGCCGGCGACGTGCTCGACCTCGATGCCCAAGCCGGCCTCTCCCAGGACACGGTGCAGGTCATCGACCTCGCGGGTCACCGCCAGCTCGCTGATGCCAAGCAGGTTCTTGAGCTCGCGGGCCGAGAGCGGCTTCTCTGCCGCCAGCAGGGCGGCGCAGAGCAGGGCCCTGGTCTCGCCCTGCGCGCCGCGAGCGCCCGCCTCGCCCCCTTCGACCCTCTCGCCGTGGTCCTCGGCTGACGTCTCGCGCGCGTCCTCGTTCACGTCGTCCGCAGTGGCGATGGGCTCGTCAGCAAGGAGCGTCTCTGGCACGCATCATGGTTTCAGCCTACGGCGGGGCTGTCAAGGACGGCCCTTGTGGCCGGCGCTGTGATGCTCACCTAGGGTCCGCAGCTGGTTTCAAGGACGCCTCCGTTCCAGGATCGTCAGCTCGGGTTCGAGCGTGAACACCAGCGAAGCCGAGGCGCCGGCGCGCTCCGTGGCGACCTCCGCTCGCAGAAGCAAGACGCCTCCGGGCGCACCGTCTTCCCCGTCGCCGGAGGCGGCCAGCGTCGTTAGCGTCGCCGTGGCGTCGATGCCGGCCGCCGCCCACGGTCCGTAGACGATGCTCGACCCGGACTCCGCTGCGAGCGGCGCCTGCGCGGTCGCCTGTTCGCGGACCTCGGCGAGCGCGAGCGCCACCGCGCCCTCGGCCAGGGCCCGCGCCTCCACGGCGCCGGCGGCGCTTCTGGCGGCCAGCGACTCGAGCGACGCCACCAGGCCCATCGCGAAGGAGATCACGCCGACCACCAAGAGCGTGCCGAGCACGGCCGGCAGCACGAAGCCCTCCCGCCTCATGGGACCACCACAAGGGACGGCCGGTTCGGCAACTCGACGAGCAGCGCTCGCGTCTCGCCCGTGGCGGCCGAGAGCTCCAAGGTCAGGGCCCACACGGCTTCGACTACACCGTCCGCCGGCACGGCGATGGGGTGTAGACCGCTCGCGTCGGCGTAACCGGTCACCTGGAGCTGTGCTACGCCTTGCACTACTGGCTGACGGGAGGAGTCTCCGGACCGCCGGTAGAGCTGCGGCACGCCCCTGCTGTCGAGGTCGGCGGAGAAGCCGAAGCGCCGGAGCAGGGGCCCTGAGGCGAGCCGATCGTCGACGAACGCCAACTCGACCTCCTGCGAGGGCG
>CAZQVC010000079.1:0-10518 GCA_964596625.1 uncultured bacterium
TGGCGCTCTCGTTTTGGCGGACTCGTCTTGACCGACTCGTCATGGCCGACTCGTTTGGCGGTCTCGTTTGGCGGTCTCGTTCGCCGGCCTTGTTTGTTGTCCTCGCTTGGCGCGCTCGTACGGCGCGCGTGATTAGCCTTGACTCGCTCGGCGGGAGCCGATAGCCTCATGACAGCGCTAACAACCAAGGCTGTCTAGGGGACGAAGGCGTCCCTTCCGGAAGGGGCAACTCATGCGCATAGAACTCGAGTACGGCGACGGAAGACTGCCGATCGACGTGCCGACCGGCACGCCGGTGGTGAGACCCGGCGACCTTTACCAGGAACCGGCACCGCTCGAGGACCCGGTGGAGGCGACCCGCCAAGCCCTGCGCGACCCGCTCGGCACCAAGCCCATCCACCAACTCGTCGACAGCCGCTCCAAGGTCGTCATAGGCTTCCCCGACCGCGTGAAGGGCGGCTTCCACGCGACGTCGCATCGCCGCGTGACCATCAACCTCGTGCTCGACGAGCTCGAACGGGCCGGCGTCAAGGACGAGAACGTCACGCTGGTGTGCGGCATCGGCCTTCACCGCATGAACACCCACGAGGAGTTCGCCCAGTACCTGGGCGACGACCTCGTGAGGCGCTTCGGCCACACCCGGCTGGTCAACCACGACGCCGAAGACCCGGACGGCATCGTCACGCTCGGGAAGACCGAGCACGGCAACTGGGTCGACTTCAACCGCTCCGCCTACGAGGCCGACCTCACCGTCCTGCTGGGGCACACCATGGGCAACCCATACGGCGGCTACAGCGGCGGCTACAAGATGCCCTGCACGGGGTTCACCAGCTGGCGCTCGATAAGCTCGCACCACACCCCGTCGACGATGTACCGCGACGACTTCATCCCGGCCTCGACCAGCTCGCACTTCCGCCACCAGCTGCGAGACATCGGCAAGGCCATCGAGGCCGGCCGCAACAACGAGTTCTTCCTGGTCGACGCGGTTCTCAACGCCGACTCCCGGCAGCTGGCCGTGAGGGCCGGCCTACCCGACGAGGTCGAGGCCGAGACCTGGGCCAAGGCCGCGCCGCGCACCGACGTCACCGTGCCCGGGCGCAAGTCGAACGTGCTCGTCCTCGGCGTGCCGCGCAACTTCCACTACGGTCCCGGCATGGGCTCCAACCCGATCCTGATGATGCAGGGCATGGGCTCATGGGTGACGCGGGCCGCCGCCGCGCTGGAGGAGCGCTTCGTGATCATCGCTGCCAGCATCTGCGACGGCTGGTTCAACGAGTCCTGGTTCCCGGCCTACGAGTCGATCTACGAGAAGCTTCAGGAGCTGAACGGGGCGCAGGAGTTGACGCCGTACGCGGAGGAGTTCGCCACCAACCCGGAGTGGGTCCACAAGTACCGTCGCGAGTTCGCCTACCACCCGTTCCACGGCTTCTCGATGGCCTACATGGGCAGCATCGCCGTCAACCGGGCGCTCGAGGTGTTCATCGTCGGCGCCAAGAAGCCGGGCTACGCCCGCGGCATGGGCGCGACGCCGGTCGCCGACTTCGAGCAGGCGCTGAAGCGTGCCGGCAGGCTGCTTGACGTGGAGCCACGCATGCTGGTCGTGCCGGCGCTCTCCAAGCCCGCGGTCCACCTGCGGTCGGCCGAGAGTTGACGAGGGGCGTGAGCGCACCACAACGCGCTGCGGCCCCAGCGGGCGCTCGGCCGACGGTGGCCGTGATCGGTCTTGGTCGGATGGGCTCGGCGGCAGCGAAGCGGTTGAGCGATGACTTCGACGTGCTTGGCTGGGACCTCAGGCCGGTGACCTTAGACGGCGTGCGGCGGGCGGGCTCGCTCGCGGAGACCACCGCGAACGCCGACGTGATCCTCGCCTCCCTGCCTTCAGCGGCCGAGACCCGCGAGGTGCTCTTCGACGAGGCGTTCCGCAGCGCGTTCGCCGGCTCGCACGCGGTGTTCGTCGACACCAGCACCTCTTCGCCGGCCGAGATCAAGGCCCTGGCCGCTGAGCTTGGCCCACTCGGCGAGAGACTGCTTGACGCGCCCATCCTGGGTCGACCGGAGAGCGCCGGTTCCTGGACCATGCCGGTGGGCGGCTCCGCCCCGTCCTTCGGTGCGGCCAGAACCGCCCTCGATGCCGTCGCCACGCGGGTCTTCCACGTCGGCGAGCTCGGCAGCGGCCACGCCATGAAGCTGCTCAACAACATGATGTTCGCTGCCATCAACGTGATCACGGCCGAAGCCATCGGCGCCTGCGACCGGCTCGGCATCGACGCCGCGCAGTTCGCCGACATCGTCGGCGGCAGCACCGCCGCCACGGTGAGCCCGCTGTTCCGCTCGCTCGCACCCCGGATGGCAGGGGAGAACCTCGAGACGGTCTTCACCGTGGCCTTGCTCGACAAGGACCTTCGCCTCGCGGTCGAGATGTGCCAGGCCGCCGAGGTGCCCCTGGTCAGCGCCCCGACCCTGCAGCGCGTGACGCGGGCGGCCCTCGACCGGGGACTCGGCGAGAGGGACAGCTCCGCGCTGGTCGAACTGTACCGACGAGGTGAGGAACATGGCTGGTAGCGCCGGCACGACCACCGGAACCTGGGGCGCTCACCTCCGCACCGCCCTGGTGCGCCTGTCGCCGTTCGTGGTCGTGGTCCTGCTCTGGCAGCTGCTCCACGCCAGCGGCCTGGTCTCACCGACGTTGCTGCCCTCGCCCCTGCAGGTCTTCAACGCCGCGGTCCGTCAACTTCAGCAGGGCACCCTCCTCGGCCACCTCTGGGCCAGCACCCTGCGCGTCCTCATCGGCGTGGTGGTCGGGGTCCTACTGGCGATCCCCGTCGGCTTCGCGCTTGGCTGGTACAAGAACCTCCGAGGGTTCCTCGACCCGCTCATCAACTTCCTGCGGGCCCTGCCGCCCATCGCGCTCGTGCCCCTGGTCGTGGTCTACGTCGGCATAGGCGAGAACGGCCGCCTGTTCGTGCTGATCTACGCCTCGTTCTTCCCCGCGGTGATCGTGATCTACGAGGGCATCATGGCCATCGAATCGATCTACGTGCGCGCCGCGCGGGTCCTGGGCGCCAACGGCCGCGAGCTGTTCACCAGGGTCGTCATGCCGCTCACGCTGCCGCACGTGCTCACGGCCTTCCGCGTCTCGCTGGGGGTCGCCTGGGCCACGCTGGTGGCGGCCGAGCTGGTCGCGGCCCGCACCGGCCTCGGCGCGATGATCCAGAACGCCAGCAACTTCTTCCAGATCCCCACGATCTTCCTCGGCATCATCCTCATCGGCGTGATCGCGCTGGTGATGGACTCGCTCGTGCGCATGGCCATCGCGCAGTTCGTCAAGTGGCGGGACTAGGAGAGGCTTCGATGAGCAACGGCGCCGCTCAGAGCGGGATCAAGCTCGAGAACGTCAACAAGACCTTCATGACGCGGGAGGGCCCCCTCGAAGTCATCAAGGACCTCAGCTTCGAGGTCAATGCGGGCGAGTCGGTGGCGGTCGTCGGTCCCAGCGGCTCGGGCAAGACCACGCTGCTCAACCTGCTGGCCGGGCTCGACTTTCCCACCAGCGGAAGCATCACGGTCGATGGCCGGCCCATCACCGGCCCCGACCCGCAGCGCGGCGTGATCTTCCAGCAGTACGCGGTGTTCCCCTATCTGACGGTCTTCCAGAACGCGGTGTTCGGCCTCACCCTCCAGGTCAACCGCAAACCGAAGGCGGAGCGCGAGGCGATCGCCCACCGCTACATCGAGCTGATGGGCCTCAAGGGCTTCGAGAACGCCTACCCCAACACGCTCTCCGGCGGCATGAAGCAGCGCCTGGCGATCGCCAGGGCCTACGCCGTGAGCCCGCAGATCCTGTTCATGGACGAGCCGTTCGCCGCGCTCGACGCCCAGACCCGCGCGCTGATGCAGGAGCTGATCCTCGAGATCATGGCGGAGGAGCAGAAGACCGTCATCTTCGTCACGCACTCGGTGGAGGAGGCCGTGTTCATCGGCAACCGCATCGTCGTCGTCTCGGCGCGGCCGGCTCGGGTGCACTCGGTGGTCGACGTGCCGTTCGAGTTCCCACGCGACGCCGACGTCAAGACCACGCCCGAGTTCATGGAGATACGGCGGGAGATCGAACACCTGGTGCGCGAGCAGTACCGCATAGCGCACCCGGAGCTCGTGAAGCACTGAGGCGGCGACGAGCCGGAAACGGAGCACGACGTGGCCAAGTTGGTCGTTACG
Source organism: uncultured bacterium (assembly GCA_964596625.1). Classification (GTDB taxonomy): domain Bacteria; phylum Deinococcota; class Deinococci; order Deinococcales; family Trueperaceae; genus DASRWD01. The sequence continues at coordinate 4,216 of CAZQVC010000079.1, forward strand.
GGAGTAGCCGGCTGCATCGGCAGCTGGATAGCCAAGCACCTCATCGAGGACGGCCATGAGGTCGTCGGCGTCGACATCGCGACCGGACTGCCGATGGGCGAGCTCCTCGGGCTGAACGACGCGTTCCCCCTGCGACGCCTCGACGTCACCGACAGCGAGGCCTACCGCGACCTGCTAGCAGAGGAGCGTCCGGACGGTGTCATCCACCTCGCCTCGTTGCTCATGCCTCGTTGCAAGGCCGATCCGCTGCTCTGCGTCGACCTCAACGTGAAGAGCCTCCAGACGGTCCTGGAGGCCGCCCGCGAGCAGGGCTTCAACGTCGCCTACGCCTCGAGCGCGTGGGTCCTCGACGCCCCGGCGGACGATCGGCTGCTCACCGAGGACGACCCCGTCTCGCCGCAGAGCCTCTACGGCGTGTTCAAGCTCACGAACGAGTGGATGTCGAAGACCTACGCCCGCGACTTCGGCGTGGCGAGCAACGGACTACGTCCCTACATCGTCTACGGGCCCGGTCGTGAGGCCGGCCTCACGGCGGACGTGAACCTCGCCTTGCTGTCGGCAGCGGCCGGCAAGCCTTACCGCATCGGCTTCGGCGGCACTGTCGCTCTCCACCACGCCTCGGACGTGGCGCGGCTGTTCATCGCCCTCGCCGTCTCACCCGTCGACAAGGGCCGCGTCTACAACGTCAGGGGCAGCGTCGTGCCGATGCCTGAGGTCGTGCGCACCATCGAGCACGTCACCGGCAGAGCCGGCTTGATCGAGTTCGACCCGACACCGCTGCCCATCGCCGGCAACCTCAGCGACGCCGCGCTGCAGCGCGATTACGGTCCGGTCGAGTACCTCGAGCTGGCCGAAGGGATGAAGCGCACGCTCGAGGTCTACCAGAGGCGCTAGCCTGGGCGTCACCGAGAGCTCGGCAGTCGAGGGGGCAGGGAAGAAGAGCGTGGAGAGCAAGGGCCAGAACCGGCGTGGCCATGGGCGCGTGACGCTGAGCGACGTCGCGCGGGTCGCCCAGGTCTCGACGATCACGGTCTCGCGGACCATCCGCAGCCCTGAACTGGTGAGCCCCGCGACCCGCGAGCGGGTGGAAAGCGCCATCCGCCAGCTCGGTTACATCCCCAACCTCGTGGCGGGCGGGCTGGCGGCCAACGAGAGCCGGGTCGTCGCCGCGATCGTCCCGACGTTGGCCAACTCGATCTTCGCCGAGAAGCTGCAGGGCATCTACGACCTCGTCTCGGAGAACAACTACCAGCTGGTGTTGGGCAGCAGCAACTACGATCTCGCCCAGGAGGAGTCGCTCATCAGGGTGTTCCTCTCCCACCAGGTGGCTGGCATCATCATCACCGGCGCCAGCCACTCGCCGGGGGCGCACGAACTGCTGGAGAAGTCGCGCATCCCGGTGGTGGAGACCTGGACCTTGCTGGGCAGGCCTTCCGTCGGCAGCGTGGGCTTCTCGAACTACGACGCCGCCTACGGCGTCGTGCGCCACCTCTACGAGCGCGGCTACCGCAGGCTCGGGTTCGTCAGCGCGCCCATCGAGAACAACGACCGCTCCCAGGAGCGACGACGCGGCTTCGTGACCGCGGTCAAGGACTTCGGCCTCGAGCTGCGCGAGGACGTCATCCTCACCAACACCTTCAGCCTGCACGCCGGCGCCGAGTCGTTGCGCCGCATCCTCGAGAAGCGACCCGACACCGACGCGGTCTTCTGCGCGAACGACACGTTGGCAGCGGGGGCGCTGCTCGAGTCGCAGAGGTTGGGCCTGGCGGTGCCGGGCCGCGTCGCGATAGCCGGGTTCGACGACCTCGAGACCTCTTCCCACGTGATCCCCGCCCTCACGACGGTGCGCATCAGGCGGCGGGAGATCGGCCAGCGGGCGGCCGAGATGTTGCTGGCCAGCCTCTCGGGCGAGTCCCTGATCGAGGACAAGATCGACCTCGGCTTCGAGATCGTGGTGCGCGCCAGCACCTGAGGTCGGCGCTAGAAGCCCCACCGCGAACCCATTGCCGCCGAAATTGACAGAGCTTGGGGGGTCGCGTAGACTCCTGACAGCGCTAACAACAGGGCTCGGCGGCCGCGATCCACGGGGTCGATCCTGCGCCATACCCCGAGCCGAGAGGAGGCAGCCTCCGCGTAGAAGCTGTGCACCCAACGGTTCACGATTCCTCTTGACACGAACGGGAGACCCTCTTGCGAAAGCTCGCCTTGGCAGTCGTCATCGCCTTGCTGGTCGGTACCGCAACCGCCCAGGACCAGGTGAAGATCGGCTACCTACACACGTTGGCAGTAGACGGCATCATGTGGCTGGCCGAGATGGAAGGGCTCTACGAAGCGCACGGCATCGATGTGGAGTTCGTGCTCTTCGGCTCCGGGCCGCCACTGGCCCAGGCTCTCTCCGGCGGCAGCGTCGACATCGCGATCATGGGCGCGGTGATCTCGAACATCACCTCCCGCGGGGTCGGCAAGGTCTTCCTCACCAACAACATCGAGTCGGGAACCGCCGCGATCTTCGTTGACCCCGACAGCGGCATCGAGAGCGTCGAGGACCTCGTCGGCGCCGAGCTCGCCACCACACAGGGCACCACCGCTCACGTGCTGCTGGCCACGGCGATGCAAGCCGCCGACCAGGACCCGAACTCGGTGAACATCGTCAACATGGACATGCCCTCGGCGGTCAGCGCGTTCATCAACGGCGCCGTGCCGGCGCTCTCCACCTGGTGGCCGTTCACCACGCAGGTCGTCAACGACCGGCCCGACGCGGTGATGCTCACCCAGGCCGAGGACTACTACCCGGAGGCCGCGATCATGGGCGGCTGGGTCGCCAACACGCGCTACTACGAGCAGAACCGCGACACGCTGGTGAAGCTCGCGCAGGTGTGGCTGGAAGCCAACGAGATCCTCATGACCGACACCGCGACCTCGCTCGAGAGGCTGCAGGCCGAGCAGTACCCGAACCTCACGCTCGAGGACCTCACCGCCGGCTTCGAGCAGCTACGCTCGTTCAACAACGACGAGTGGGCCGAGCGCTACCGTGACGGCTCCGTGCTCACCTGGATCGGCCAGGTCGAGCAGGTGTTCGTCGACATCGGCGCGCTCGACAGCTTCGTCGATCCCAGCGAGTTCGTCGACACCTCGATCTACCTGGAGGCTTACGAGGCGCAGTAAGGCGCCCTTCCAACGTTCACGGCGCGGCCCCGCAGCTGAGGTGCGGGGCCGCAGCCCGTTGCCGCGGTGGAACCTCGAGGTACACCCAGTTCCTGATAGCGCTAACAGCACTGGTATCCTCGAGGGCAGCGACGCCAGCGGCCGAGGATGGCCAAAGGCGCCGCACGAGTGGGCCGGTAAGGCTGCCCGAGACGGGCGATAGGAGAGAGCAGACGTGAGGAGAGTCAATCAGTGGCACTGACCGCGCAAGCATCCGTGGTTCGCACGATCTCGTTCACCGCAGCTGCCGTGGCGGCGTCCGTGGCGATCCCGTTCGCCGTGCACCTCGTGCCTGGCGGCAGCTCGATCGGCGCGGCGATCCTGCCGATCTTCTGGGCTCCGCTGCTGGCCGTGGTCTTCTTCGGCCCCGTGCCCGGCGTCGCGGCCGCGCTGCTCGCACCGGTGCTCAACCATCTGATCACCGGCATGCCGCCGTCGTTCGTCGTGCTGCCGCTGACCGTCGAGCTGGCGATCTTCGTCGGCGTCCTGCTCCTCGCGTCCCGGTTCGAACAGGTGAAGCGCACGCCGCTGCTCGCTCCCGCCGCCTACCTGATCGCCCGCGTGGTGGCTGGAACGCTCTTGGTCGTCGTCGGCGCCTCGGCCGGCACGGTCGGTGCGGTGTTCAGCGGCCTCGGATCCGCTCTGCCCGGCCTGATCAGCCTGTTCGTCATCAACGCGCTCGCCCTGCTGCTCAAGCGCCGCTCGGCCTAGCCGTGGCCGTGGTTACCGAGGTCGAGACGCGGGCACCGGCTGCCGACGGCAAGGTGCCGCTCGACTTCGCCGAGATCGCGGCGCGTCTCAAGGCCACGCGCCTACCCCAGGTCGACGTCGTCTACGCGATCGCGACCGGAGGCGTGGTTCCCGGCGCGCTTGCCGCATACCAACTCGGCGTGCCGCTGAGGCGCCTCGAGATCAACTACCGCGCGCCAGACAACTCGCCGCAACGCCCGGAGCCGGCGCTGCTGGCGCCGCCCGAGCCCCCGCCCGCCGGCACCCGAGTGCTGCTGGTCGACGACGTCTCGGTGTCGGGCAAGACCATGGACCTGGGGCGCACGCTCCTGCCCGGTAGCGAGATCACCACCCTGGTGCTCAAGGGCAAGGGGGCCGACTTCGTGCTGTTCCCCGAGGTGGGCAGTTGCGTCGCCTGGCCCTGGAACCCCTGAGGATCGCCTCGCGCCGCTAGCGACCGGTGCGTGAGCCGGAGCCAGCTAGGCGAAGCTCGTCCCCACGCCGTCCCACTCGACCCCCAGGAGGTCCGCGACCGTCGCGCCAACGTCGGCGAACGTGGCGCGCGTGCCGAGGTCGCGACCTGGCCGGCCCGGCGCGTACGCCAGCAGCAAGCCGTACTCGCGGGTGTGGTCGGTGCCGTGCCAGGTCGGGTCGTTGCCGTGGTCGCTCACCAACAGCAGCACGTCGCCCTGTCCGGTCGTCGCCAGCAGCTCGGGAAGGCGGTCGTCGAAGGCCTTTAGCGCGTCGGCGTAGCCCTCGGGGTCGCGCCGGTGGCCGTACAGCGAGTCGAACTCGACGAGGTTGGTGAAGATGAGCCCATGCGGACGCCGGCGCATCTGCTCCAGGGTGCGGCTGACGCCGTCGTCGTTGTCGGTGGTCGGCACCTCCCTGCTGAAGCCCCGGTGCGCGTAGATGTCGGGGATCTTCCCGACCCCGACGACCTCACGGCCCGCGGCCAGCAGCGCGTCGAGGACGGTCGGGTGCGGAGGTTCGAGCGAGAAGTCCTGCCGGTCCGCGCCCAGCCTCTCGAAGGCGCCGGGTCGGCCGGTGAAGGGCCGGGCGATCACCCGCGCGACGGCATTCTCGTCCCGCAGGATCTCGCGGGCCGCGCGACACCAGGCGTAGAGGGTCTCCAGGGGGACGACGTCGACGTGCGCCGCCACCTGGAAGACGCTGTCGGCGCTGGTGTAGACGATCGGCTCGCCGGTGCGCAGATGCTCGGCGCCGAGCTCGTCGAGTATGACGGTCCCGGAGGCCGGCCGGTTGCCGAGGTGGCCGCGCCCCGTGGCCGCGTCGAAGGCGTCCATCACCTCGTCGGGGAAGCGCTCGAAGGTCCTGAACGGGTGCTCGAGCACCACGCCCATGAACTCCCAATGTCCGGTGGTCGTGTCCTTGCCGGGCGAGAGCTCGCCGAGACGCCCGAAGCTCGCCGCCGGCTTGGCCGCCTCCGGGAGCGCGGTCACGCCCTCGATGTTGCCCAGCCCGAGCATCTCCAGGTTGGGCAAGGCCCGCGGGGCGCGCTCCAGGGTGTGGTCGAGGGTGTGGGCGCCCTCGTCGCCGAAGCTGCCGGCGTCCGGCAAGGAGCCGACCCCTACGGAGTCGAGCACGATGAGAGTGACGGTCATGGTCGAGTATATGGCCGAGGCCCTGCGTTCGGTCCCCTGCCTGGCAGCGGCGATAATGACCGCACGTGACCACCGTCGAAGCGTTCTCCACCGCCCTCGAGCGGCTGCTGCCAAGCGGCAGGCTGCTGGTGGCGGTCTCCGGAGGCGCCGACTCGGTAGCGGCGTTGCGGTTGGCGCTCGAGGCGCGCCGGGAGGTCGCCGCCGCGCACTTCGACCACCGGCTCCGGCCGGAGTCCGGTGAGGACGCCGACTTCGTCGAGCGGTTGTGTGCGCAGCTCGGGGTCGAGCTCTTCTCAGGCGGAGCCGACGTGGGCCGGGTCGCCCTGGAACGCGGCTGGAACCTCGAGGACGCCGCGCGCCGGCTGCGCTACGAGTTCCTGCACCGCAGCGCCAAGGCCGCGGGCGCGGCCGGCATCGTCGTCGCGCACACCCGTGACGACCAGGCCGAGACGTTCGTCATGCAGCTCCTGCGGGGCGCCGCCTTCCCCTCCGGCATGGAGGAGCGCAGCGGGCTGGTGCTCCGTCCGCTGCTGGCGGTGTCGCGGCAGGACGTCAGGTCCTACCTACAGCACATCGGTCAGGACTGGCGCGAGGACCGGAGCAACGCCGACACCGCGCTGACCCGCGCATGGACGCGCCACGTGCTGTTGCCCGTGATGCGTGAGCGATACCCCGGCGTGGTGGACACGCTCACCACCAGTGCGGCCGTCCTCGGTGACGCCGAGAACGCACTCGACGCCCTCGC
>CAZQVC010000080.1:0-5068 GCA_964596625.1 uncultured bacterium
GCGCTGCTCGCGTACGCCGGCATGCGGCTGGTGGCGGAGCATCGCTACTCCCCGAGCGTCCAGGAGCTGCGACCCGAAGCGCTGCTCATGGCCAGCCACCAACCGGGCGGCGTGGTGATCTGGGGACTGCCGCGCGACACCGAGGTTGCGGTCACGGCGCTGCGGGCCCGCGGCTACGAGGGTCCCGTCTACGCGCGCGCCGCGCTGCTGGCCCCGGCCGCCGACCCTCTGGCAGCCGGTGCGTTCGCCGGGGTCATCTTCCCGCTGCCGCCGTCGGTGCCGGCCTCGGACGGCGCCTCGGCGGAGCTCCCAGCGGGCACGGAGTGCGCAGCGGAGGTGTCGATGAACCGTGAGCGCCTCGCCCAGCAGTACCGCGGGGTGGCCAGCCTCGAGGCTGCCGCGCCGGTGCTCGACGCGCTCGACGTCCTCGCCGCCGGCGTGGAGCAGCTGATCGCCATACAGCTCCCCCCGACCACCTCGGTGGCGGTCCAGCGGCAGGCGCTGCGCGACGCCGTCGTCGGCCTGCCGGAGCGCTGCGGGGCCAGCGGCCTCATCGACTTCCAGGAGGGTCGTCGCAGCGCGATCGTGCCGCGGGGCCTCGTGGCCGTCGCCATCGGCGAGTTCGGTGGGCTGGAAGTCCGATAGCGCTCAGGGCGCTTGCTCCTCACGCAGTAGAATCCTTGACAATGAGACAGGAGCTGGAAACCCTAAGCCAAGAGCTGGACGCGCTGGAGCGCAGCCTGTCGGACCCTGAGCTGTTGTCCGACCCGCAGCGCTACCGCGAAGCGGCCCAGCGACATTCCGAGCTGAAAGAGGTGGTCGGGGTCTACCGCGAGCACCGTAAGCTCGAACGCCAGATCGACGAGGCCCGCACCCTGTTGGGCGACCCAGAGCTGGCCGAGGAGGCCGAGCACGAGGTCGAGGTGCTCTCGGAGCGCCTCACCGAGCTCGAGGACGAGCTGACCACCCTGTTGCTGCCGCGGGACCCGTTCGACGACAAGAGCGTGATCGTCGAGCTGCGGGCAGCCGCCGGCGGTGACGAAGCCTCCCTCTTCGTGCGCGAGGTGCTGGAGATGTACCAGCGCTACGCGGACGAGCTCGGCTTCCGCACCGAGGTCGTGGACTCCACGCCGACGGCCGTAGGCGGGCTGGCCAAGGTCTCCTTCGAGATCACCGGCCACGGCGCCTACCGTCACTTCAAGTTCGAGTCCGGGGTGCACCGCGTGCAGCGGGTGCCGGCCACCGAGTCGCAGGGTCGCATCCACACCAGCACGATCACCGTGGCTGTGCTGCCGGAGGCCGACGAGGTCGACGTGGAGCTCTCCCCTTCCGACTACCGGGTCGACGTCTACCGCTCCAGCGGTCCCGGCGGGCAGTCGGTCAACACCACCGACTCGGCGGTGCGCGTCACCTACAAGCCCGGCACCGACGAAGAGATCGTCGTCACCTGCCAGGACGGCAAGTCGCAGATCAAGAACAAGGAGAAGGCGCTGTCGGTACTGCGCGCCAGGCTGCTCGAGCGCGAGCGCGCCAAGGCGCAGAGCGAGGCCCGCGAGGCGCGCCTGGTGCAGATCGGTCACGGCGACCGCAGTGAACGCATCCGGACCTACAACTTCCCGCAGTCCCGCGTCACCGACCACCGCATCGACTACACCTCGCGGGACCTCGCCGGCATCATGGCGGGCGACCTGTCGGAGCTCACCGCCGCGCTGCAGGCGGAGGACCACGCGCGCAACCTGGCCGCGTCGACCCCGTCACACGCCGAGGAGCCGGCCCGGGCCGGCGTCGGTGGCACGGCGTGAGTTCGTCGTTGCCGCGGCGATCCTGCTGGACGCGCAAGGCCGCGTCCTGCTCGTAGGCAACGACTGGCAAGGGCACGGACGGGTGCGCTACACGCTGCCTGGCGGCGTCGTGGAGCGCGGCGAGTCGACGCTCGACGCGCTGCATCGCGAGGTCGCCGAGGAGACCGGCCTCGAGCTGACCGAGGTCGAGCATCTCGCTTACGCCGTGCACGTCGAGGACCGGCGGCGCAACGACCGCGCCGTCTCCTTCGCGTTCAAGGCCAAGTACAACGGGCTCCTCAACCCCCGCGACCCCGACGGCTTCATCGTCGAGGCGCGCTTCTTCCCCGCAGCGGAGGTGCGGCACACCGTGCCCATCGCGCCGCTACGCGACCCGCTGGTGTCATACCTCGACGACCGCGTGCCGGGGCGCTTCTACTCCTACGCCGGCTGGGACGGCCGCCACCCCCGGCGGGTCTAGCCGTGGGCCAGAGGACCGGTCGATCATGGTGAGCGCCCCAGGCGGGCCAGCGTTCGACGTCACGCCGGAGCGCGCCATCGAGCTGGTGCGAAAGGCCGCCGTACCGACCGGCACGGAACTGGTGCCGCTGGACGAGGCCGACGGCCGCGTGCTGCGCCAGCGCGTCGTGAGCCTGGTCGACAGGCCAACGGGCGACGACTCGGCGCTCGACGGCTTCGCCTGCCTGATCGCCGACGCCAGCACGGCGAGCGAGGACCGACCGGTCGAGCTCGAGCTCGTCGGGGAGGTGGCGGCGGGCCGACCGTTCAGCGGCAGCATCGGCTCCGGCCAAGCGGTGAGGATCGCGACCGGCGGTCTGCTGCCGGCCGCCGCGGGGCCGATCGGCGTCGTCGGCGTCGAGCACGCCGCAGTCGGCGGCGGCCGCGTGCGCGTGACCAGGCCGGCCAGCAGTGCCGCCACGCGGCCGCGAGGACAAGACCTCAAGGAGGGACGCGCCTACCTCGAGCCCGGCGCTCGCCTCTCCAGCGCGAGCCTGGGGCTGGCCGCCGCGATGGGACACGCCAAGCTCGAAGTGGCACGCCGTCCACGGCTCGTGATCGTCACGACGGGCGACGAGGTCGTGCCGCCGGGCGCGGAGCCTGAGCCCGGACAGCTCTACGACGCCAACGCCGCGGCGCTTGCCAGCGCGGCCAGGCGGGCCGGCTGCGAGGTCGTCGGCGCCGCCTACGCCCGCGACGACGCCGACGCGCTGCGTGCCATGCTGGCCGAGCTCTGCGCCTCGCGCACACCGCCCGACCTCATCCTCACCAGCGGCGGCGTCTCACGTGGCGAGCACGACATCGTGCGCGACCTCATGCTCGCCGACGACCGCCTGGTCTTCTGGCGCGTGAGCGTGCGCCCTGCCGGTCCGACCCTGTTCGGCCGCTTCGACGGCGTGCCGCTGCTGGGCCTGCCTGGCAACCCCGTGTCGGCGCTGGTCGGCTTCATGCTCTTCGGGCGGGCCTTCGTCGATGCCGCCCTTGGTCTCTCCGGTCCCCTGCCGTACTTCGATCGCTTCGCCGTGCGCACCGCCGGCGAGTTCCGGGCCCAGCCGAAGACGGTGCTGCACCGCGCGCACCTCGCGTGGGAGGACGGCGCGCTCACCGCCAGGCCGTTCACGAACCAGTCGTCGGGCGTGCTGCGCTCGCTGGTGGAGGCCGACGCCCTGGTCGTCACGCCGGCGGCGGGGCGGGAACCGACCGGATCGACGTTCCCCGACAGGGCGGAGGGACTGGCCGAGGCCATCGACCTGCGGCGGCACCTGTGAGCCGGCCCCGGGTGCAACCGGGCGACGTGCCCCTCGGGGCCTTGCTCGGCGAGCCCTTCTACGCGCGCCCCGGCGACGTCGTCGCCCCCGAGCTGCTCGGCAAGTACCTGGTGGTGCGCCACGGCCAGCCGGCCGAGCCGCACATCGCGCGGATCGTGGAGACCGAGGCGTACGTCGGCGAGGACGACCTCGCCTGCCACGCGTCCAAGGGCCTGACGGCCCGGACCAGCACGATCTACGGCCCGCCGGGGCACGCCTACGTCTACCTGATCTACGGCATGTACCACATGCTCAACGTCGTCGCCGAACGAGCGGGCGTGCCGCACGCGGTGCTGGTGAGGGCGGTCGAGCTGATCGACGCCTCCCACGGCGCCGGCGCGCCGGACGGGCCCGCGCGCACCGACGGCCCCGGCAAGCTGACCCGCGTGCTCGGCATCACCAAGGCGCAGCACAACGGCGCTTCCCTGCGAGGTCCAAAGCTCGCCATCCACGACGGCCCCGCGCCCGCCGAGGTGGGGGTGAGCGCGCGCGTCGGCGTGGCGTACGCCGGCGCCTGGGCCGACGCGCCGCTGCGGTACTTCGACGCGCACAGCCCCGACGTGTCTAAGCCCAGCCCCAAGCAGGTGGGCAGCGGCCGCTGAGCTCCCGGCCCCCCTTGGTGGGAGAGCGGGCACCGCGACGTCAGCTCTCGGGGAACTCCTCCTTCGGCGAGCGGCTGGTGTCCCTCACGCCCTCGACGTACGGCTCGATGTGCACGGTGATGTCGATGCCGTCGACCGCCCTCTTCACGGCCCGCTCCACGGTCCGCGCGACCTCGTGAGCGGCGGCTACCCTCATCTCCTCGTCGACGAACACGTCGACCTCCGCGAAGCGGGCACTGCCGGCGCGCCGGGTGCGCAAGCGGTGGTAACCCCTCACCTCCGGCACCCCTTCGAGCGCGGCGATGATCCGCGCCTCCTCGTCGTCCGGCAGGCGCTCGTCGAGCAAGCGCGAGACCGAGGTGCTGAGCACGTCGACGCCGGTGCGCACGATGTTGGCCGCGACCGCCAGGGCGATCACCGGGTCGATGCGCGTCCAGCCGGTGAGCGCGACCAGGCCGACACCGACGATCACCCCCGCCGAGGTCCACACATCGGTCAGCAGGTGTCGGGCGTTCGCCTCCAACGCGATCGAGTCGGTCTGCCTGGCGACCCTGAAGAGGTGCAGCGCCAGTCCGCCGTTGACCAGGGCGGCGACCGCGGACAACGTGACGCCCAAAGCTATCCGCTCCAGCGGCTCGGGGTTCACCAGCCGCTGCACGGCCGTGACGCCGATGTAGAGCGCGGCTACCAGGATGAGGGCGGCCTCGAGGACGCTCGAGAGGTACTCGGCCTTGCTGTGCCCGTACGGGTGCCGGTAGTCGGGCGGAGCTGCGGACACGCCGACCGCGATCAGCAGCACGATCGCCGCGACCAGGTTGACCACCGACTCGGCGGCGTCCGAGAGCAGGCCGACGGAGCC
>CAZQVC010000080.1:5168-7578 GCA_964596625.1 uncultured bacterium
CTCCTCGCCCGGCGCTTCGCCCTGCTCGTCCTCCTCGTCTGGGCCTTCGTCGTCCGCTTCGGCCCACTCGGCTCCCGCGGTCTCGTCGACCATGCCTTCGGGCAGCTCACCGCTGGCCATCTGCTCCATCAACCGCTCGAGCTCTGGCCCCTCGTAGTCGGTCACCGTCTCGGCGATCAACGCCGTGGCGGCCTCCGCCTGACCCTCCGGCACGAGCACGTAGGTGGTCATCACGCTGGTCGTGCCGAGATGGGAGATCGCGTCGGAGTGGAGGTCGAGCCCGCGCACCATGACGACGAAGCCCTCGTCCTCCAACAAGGCAGCGACCATCTCGGCCAGCGGCGCCGCCGGGGCGACGTCGACCACCGTCCAAGGATCTCCGTTGACAACCAGCGTCTCGCCCTTCATGAAGGTATCCTCTCCACTCACCGCATCAGGCTCCGAGGTAGGCCAAGGCCAAGTCCCTGTAGGCGCGCCTCGCGATGACCAGGTCGCTCACGGCGACGCTCTCGTTGGTCGTGTGGGCCAGCTCCTCCTCGCCCGGCCCGAAGCCGATGACCGGGGTGCCGGCCCTCGACAGGTGCGGGGCGTCGGTGCAGAACCACCAGGTGCCCTCCTCGAAGCTCCTCCCGGCGCCCACCAGCACGTCTCGCAACACGCCTCTCGCCACGCCGACCGCGGGGTGATCGGCCGGCACCAGGTACGGCGGGGCGAAGCGCGGGTAGGAGGCCTTCACCTTGCCGTTGGCGCTCTCGCCGTGCTCGAGGGGGATCTCGATCTCGACCCTCTCGTCGTCGCTCAGGGCCCGCAGCCGAGCCACGATGTCGGCGGGCTCGTCGCCCGGCACGTTGCGGTAGTCGACGATGAGCTCGGCTCTGCCAGGCACGACGTTGGCGCCGTCCAGAGGGTAGCTGGTCAGCCGCGTGGGGGTCGCGCTGGAGCCGCGCAGCGGGCCGCCGGTCGGCAGCTCGAGGGTGTCCATGGCCGCGATGAAGCGCGCGGCGTTGCTCAGCGCGTTCTCCCCCAGCTCGGCCTTGGCTGCGTGAGCGATCTCCCCCGGGAACGTCACGAGCAGCTCGACCCTGCCGCGGTGGCCGAGCTTCAACTGCAGTTTGCTCGGCTCACCGAGGATGGCCACGTCGTACGACAGCGTCTCCCTGAGGTGCCGGGCGCCGAGGCCGCCGACCTCCTCCTGCACCACGCCGCTGACGATAAGCGTGCCGGAGAAGCCGGCCTCAGCGGCGTCGGCAGCGGCCACGACCATGCAGGCGACAGCGCCCTTCATGTCGCAGGCGCCGCGCCCGTAAAGCCGGCCGTCGGCGATCACGCCCTCCAGGGGCGGGTGCGGCCAGAGCGACTCGTCGCCAACCGGCACCGTGTCGATGTGGCCGTTGAGCATCACCACCGGGCCCTCGCCGCGACGGATGACGCCGATGGCGTTGCCGGCGTCGTCGATGTAGGCCTCGTCGTAGCCGAGCTCTCGCATCGTGCGGGTCAGCAACTCGGCCGCCGGTCCCTCGCTGCCGGTCTGGCTCGGGGTCCTGATCAGCTCCCTCGCCAGCCGCACCGCGGCGTCGCTGGCCAGCGCGGAGCCGGGCTCCGCTCCGGCGTCTTCTGCCTTGTCGGTCCCGCCGCCCGTGTGAGGCTTACGCGTCCTGCTCCCCATCCCTGGCATCATACGAGGATTCGCATACGCCGCTTTAGAGCGCGGCAGATTATGCTTCTCACGTGTCGACAACCGGCGCCGTGGGCGGCTCCCCCGCGGGCTCCCTCGACCGAGGGGTTTGGGAGTGCGCAGCCTGCGGACACCTCAACCGGCCCGGCCAGGACCCCTCAGGCGAGTACCGAGCGGCCGGGAGGGGCATCGCCGCGCTCACCTGCGAGGCCTGCGGGGTGGCGCGTCGCTACCTCGCCGATCCGCCCCTCGACCTACCGCAGCAGCCGACGCTTTCCGAGGTACCCAGCTTCTGGTTCGCGCTCGGCTGGCTGCTGGCCGCGCTGCTCGGCGGTGTGGCGCTGCTGTCGCCCTCGTTGCTAGCCACCACCGGGCTCGGCAGGAACTTCCTGCTGCTGGAGATCGCCGCGGCGCTATACGCCAGCGGCTCATCGGCTCTCGACGCGCTCTGGGAGCGCTGGTTCAACCAGGTCGAACTGCACGTCCCCGACCACGCCGCCACCGGCGAGCAGTTCGCCGCGACGCTCACGCTCGTGCCGTACACCGCCCTGGAGGGCGTCAGCGTCGACGTCAGGCTCCTCGACCGCTTCTACGAGCGCAACCGCGAGGGGAACGTGACCACGCGCTCGCGCGTGCTCGGCTCGTTCGCGCTGTTGCACCGCGGCGCACTCAAGGGTCGCCGCTCGGCCGTGTTCGAGGCCGGCTTCGTCGCGCCGTTCCCCGCCAGCAAGCACA
>CAZQVC010000080.1:7678-10507 GCA_964596625.1 uncultured bacterium
CGCTCGGCCGTGTTCGAGGCCGGCTTCGTCGCGCCGTTCCCCGCCAGCAAGCACAGCGACGTCATGGCCGAGATCAGCGCCGACGTGCTCGACCTCCTCGGCCGCTTCGTGCCAGCGCTGCGGTGGAACGCCAGCAACCTGCGGGAGCACGGCGGCTACGTGGTCGAGGCCACGGTCAGGGTCGGCTGGGTCACGCGGAGGCTGCACCGGCGTCTGATCGCCTACTACATCGGCGAGCAGATCCACGTCGGTTAGGCTCGCTCACTCCTCGAGGTCGGGGCGCCACTGGTAGCGCAGCAGGTCGACGCGCGGGCCTTGCGTCCCCTCACCGCTGGTCAGCTCGACACCCTCGGCTTTCAGCAGTGCGATCTGCAGCTCCCCGGAGCCGACCTTGAACGTCGAGATGCCGCCGGCAGCGTTGATCACCCGCTGCCAGGGGACGTCGTGCTCGTCGTGCCTGATGCCATGGAGCACGGCCCCGACCTGTCTGGCGGCGCGCGGCGAGCCGGCCATGAGCGCGACCTGGCCGTAGGTGACGACCTTGCCGTGCGGCACGGCCCTGACGATGTCGAGGACCCGTTCGCGGAAGCCAGCCACGCCTGAAAGCGTAACCGACCCCTTGCTAGAATGCTCGCTCTGAAGAAGGGAGCTTAGAGCTTGCGGGCACACGTCGTCACCTACGGCTGCCAGATGAACGAGTACGACACGCACACCATCAACTCGGAGCTGGTGGCGGGCGGTCACATGCTCGTGACCGACCCGGCCGACGCCGACCTGATCCTGCTCAACACCTGCGCCGTGCGCGGCAAGCCGGTCGAGAAGGTCGTCTCGCTGCTCGGCGACCTCCGCAAGGAGCGGCTGGCCGGCCGTGACCTCAAGGTGGGGCTGATGGGCTGCCTGGCGCAGCTCGAGGAGGGCAAGCAGCTGGCCGAGAAGTTCGGCGTCGACCTGCTCATCGGTCCCGGTGCGATAACCGACGTGCTCCCCGCCCTTGACGAGCTGGAGGCAGCGCGAAGCGGCTCGTTGATCTCTCGGCGCGGCTTCGAGCCCGAGCTGCACGAACTGCGGCCTCCCCCGCCCGGCAGCCTCAGCGGCTTCCTCACGATCATGCGCGGCTGCAACCACCACTGCACCTACTGCGTGGTGCCGACCACCCGCGGGCCCGAGGTCTCCCGCTCCGTAGAGGCGATCGTCGCCGAAGCGGAAGCGATGGTCGCGGCCGGCACCTGTGAGATCACGCTGCTCGGCCAGAACGTCAACTCCTACGGCCTCGACCGACCCGGCCTGCCCTCCTTCGCGCAGCTGCTGCGGCTGGTGGCCGACGCCGGCGCCGAGCGGGTGAAGTTCACGACCAGCCACCCGATGAACTTCAGCTCCGAGCTGATCGACGTCATCGCCGAGCACCCGGCGGTGTGCAACTACATCCACCTGCCGGCGCAGTCGGGTAGCGACAAGGTACTCAGGCGCATGGCTCGGGAGTACCGCCGCGAGCGTTACCTCGAGATCGTGCGCGAGATCCGCGAGAAGGTGCCTGACGTCGTGATCTCCACCGACGTCATCGTCGGCTTCCCGGGTGAGACCGAGGCCGACTTCGAGCAGACCTTGTCGCTCTACGAGGAGGCCGGCTTCGAGCAGGCCTACATGTTCATCTACTCGGCCCGGCCAGGCACGCCGAGCTTCAAGCACTTCCAGGACATGCCGCGCGAGGTCAAGACCGCGAGGCTCGCGCGACTGATCGAGCTGCAGAAGCGCCTCAGCCTCGAGGCCAACCGGCAGCTGGTCGGCAGGGAGCTGCGCGTGCTGGTCAAGGAGATCGGCCGCGACGAGGCGTTCGTCGTGGGGCACTCCGACCAGAACCACACCGTGCTGGTGCCCCGCGACCAGGTGCGCTCGATGGGTCTCACCCGCGTCGTGGTCGAGCGCGCCACCCCGCACGCCCTCTACGGACGGCTGCCGCACGTCGTGCCGGAGGCGATCGAGCTGGCGATGGTCTCGTGAGCCACGCCACCTCCAGGCCCCGGGGCCCGCTCGCGGCCGCCGGCGGCGGGGCCAGTGAGACGTGAGCGAGGTGACCCGCGACTTCGCCGTGAGCACCTTCGTCGTGTGGCGCGGCCAGGTCCTGCTGCACAAGCATCACAAGCTCGGCATCTGGCTGCCGCCCGGCGGCCACGTCGAGCCGAACGAGACACCGGACGACGCCGCGGTGCGCGAAGTGCTGGAGGAGACGGGCGTGCCCGTGACGCTGGTCGGTGAACGCGCCGTCGACGCACCCGGACCGGTTCAGCTGATCCGGCCCCGCGGCGTCCAACTGGAGGCCATAGCCCCCGGACACGAACACATCGACCTCGTCTACCTGGCAAGGCCGGTCGAGCCGTACGAGGGCCGGTTGGCCGGCGAGTTCGTCGGGGGCCCGCACGGGCTCGGATGGTACGACC
The DNA here is from genome assembly GCA_964596625.1 of uncultured bacterium. Classification (GTDB taxonomy): domain Bacteria; phylum Deinococcota; class Deinococci; order Deinococcales; family Trueperaceae; genus DASRWD01. Next base: position 10,114 of record CAZQVC010000080.1, read on the forward strand.
GAACAGCCGCAATCGACCTCGGGCTCACGCCGGAGATGCAAGCCTGGGTGAAGCTCGCGCTGGCGGAGCTCAGCGACCGCTGAGCCCGCCCTTCGGCTCCGTCCTCCTACGGCAGGGCGCGGGGGCTGTGGTCGACGCCCACGGAGTTGACGACGAAGCCGCGAGCCTGGAGGTCGAGGACGAGCACCTCGACGTCGCCGTCCGGGGCGTCCCTGGCCGCCACCAGCCTCTCGTCGTCGAGCCAGTCGAGGCCGCTCAACCAGCCGCCGGCGTCGTACTCGAGCAGGGCGTTGTGCAGTCCGTCGGCGACGACCAGATCTGAGCCGTCGTCGCCGTGCAGGACGTAGGCGTAGGAGGTTCCCGAGGGGTTGACGCGCAGCTCGGCGTAGTAGCC
>CAZQVC010000081.1:0-5565 GCA_964596625.1 uncultured bacterium
CGCTGGAAGAACACGAAGATGATGAACACCGGCACCAGCGACAGCGCCAGCATGGCGAACACGGCGCCCCAGTTGGTCACGCCGCCGGGGTCGGAGAACGACCTCAGCGCCACCGAGACGGTGTACATCCGCGGGTCGGTGAGGTAGATCAGCGGCTGGAGGAAGTCCTCCCAGGTCCAGTAGAAGGAGAAGATCGCTGCCGTGATCAGGGCCGGCGTCAGCTGCGGCAGGATCACCCGCGCGAACAGCGCCCACTGGTTGGCGCCGTCGATGAACGCGGCCTCGTCCAGCTCGCGGGGGATGCCGCGGATGAACTGCACGATCAGGAGGATGAAGAACACCGAGCCCGACATCTGCGGCAGCAGCAGTGGGTAGAAGGTGTTCAGCCAGCCCAGCCTGGCGAAGATGATGTACTGCGGGATCAGCAGAACCTGCTCCGGCAGCATGATCGTCATCATCATCACCCCGAACCAGAAGGGCTTGCCCCAGAAGCGCACCCTGGCGAACCCGTAGGCGACCAGCGCCGACGCGGTGACCGCGATCAGCGTCGCGCCACCGGCGTAGATGAACGAGTTCTTGTAGAAGGTGGCGAAGGTGATGCCGCCGAAGCCCCGCCAGCCCTCGGCGTAGTTCGCGAAGCGCCAGGCCTCGGGGATCAGGGAGGTCACCTGGGTCCACACCTCGCCGGGCCCCTTGAGCGAGCTGGCGAAGAGCCACAGCACCGGGTAGAGCATGAGCAGCCCGAACAGCCCGACGCCGAGGTGGTAGGCCACCGCCACCCAGAAGCTCTTGCGCTTCCTGCGGGTGTGCCTCAGCTGGTCGGCGTGGTCTAGCAGGGCCATCGGTCGTGCGCTCCTGTCAGCACTACTTGACGTCGGTCTCGTAGAAGACCCAGTAGGACGAGAGGCGGAAGCTGAAGAAGGTGAGCACGCCGATGATCGCCAGCATCACCCAGGCCATCGCCGCTGCGTAGCCCATCTGGAAGCTCTCGAAGGCGCGCTGGTAGAGGTAGAGGGAATAGAACAGCGTGGTGTCGAGCGGCGCGCCCCCGGTGATGAGGAACGCCTGCGTGAACACCTTGAAGCCAGATATCGTCTGCATGATCAGGTTGAAGAAGATGATCGGCGTGAGCAGGGGCAGCGTGATCCGCACGAACTGCGACCAGAACGACGCGCCGTCGATCTCGGAGGCCTCGTAGAGCTCGCGGGGGATCTGCCGGAGGCCGGCGAGGAAGATCAGCATCGGCGAGCCGAACTGCCACAGCGCCAGGATCACCAGCGTCCAGATGGCGGTGTCGGGGTTGCCGAGCCAGCTGTTGGCCGGCAGGCCGAGCATCGCGGTGACGGCGTTTATCACGCCTTGGCTGCCGAACAGTTGGCGCCACATGATCGCGACCGCCACGCTGGCGCCCAGCACCGACGGGATGTAGTACGCCGCGCGGTACCAGTAGACGCCCCGCCGGCGGGTGTTGAGCAGCATCGCGATGAACAGCGCGAAGACCAGGCGCAGCGGCACCGCCAGCGCGACGTACTTGAAGGTCGCGATGAGCGAGCTGCGGTAGCGGATGTCGCGGGTGAACATGCGCTCGAAGTTGTCGAGGCCGACCCAGCGCCAGCTGCCGAGGATGTCGTAGTTGGTGAACGCCAGGAACAGCGAGATGCCCATGGGCAGCAGCGCGAACAGCAGGAAGCCGACGAGCCACGGCGAGATGAACAGGTAGCCGGCCAGGTCGTTGCGGCGGAAGTCGCGGCTGCGGCGCTTCACGCCGGCCCGGCGCCGGAGCAGCGTGGTGCGCCGAGTGGGTTGCTCGGTTGTCAGTGAGTCGATGCGCTCCATGCTCCTGGTCTGGCCCCTTGGCTGTTCGCCCGCCCTGGGCGTGTGCCCGGGCGCCGGGGGGTTCTCCCCTGCGGCGCCCGGGCTACACCTTAGGTGAGCGCTAGGCTACTGGTTCGCCTGGAGGATAGCGTTGGCTTCCTCGCGCAGGATCTGCACGCCCTGCTCCGGCGTGATCTGCCTGAACAGCACGCGGTCGGCGAAGAGCGGATCGTAGACGTTGTTGAGCACGTCGCCCCAGCCCGGCGGGTCGGCCGGCGGCACGGGGCTCGCGTCGGCGGCGGCGAGGTTGAGGAAGTCGAACATCACCGACTGGGCCTCTTCGAGGTTCGGACGCAGGTGCTCGACGACGGCGGTCGTCACGGGCACGCCGCGCTCGGCGAAGAGCACCTCGTTGGCCTCGAGGTCGTTGACGAAGTAGTCGATGAAGTCGGCCGCCAGGTCGGGGTTGTCGCACTGCGAGGTGATCGAGAAGAACATCGACGGCTTGATGTAGTTGGGCGACGCTCCGCCCTCGACGCGCGGCAGCGGCAGCAGGGCGAAGTTGCGGTCCTCACCGGCCGCCGACCAGACGGCCACCACCTGGTTGCTCCAGCGGTAGTCCATCACGGCGCGCTCGGTGACGATCGGAGCCTGCTCGGGCCCGAGGTCGGCCATCTCGGTGGCCTCCTGCTGGTTGGGGATCGCCCCGGCGTCCTGCAGGCGCATGATCATGTTGAAGTAGTCGATCAGGGGCTGGTCGTCCTCGTAGCCGAGCGCGGTGCCCTCGGGGTTGCTGCCCCAGCCGCCGAGGCCGAGGTAGAGCGACTTCCACAGCGCCTCGTCGGGCAGCGTGGCGCCGATGGCCCACACGCCGAGCTCGTCGTGGATGGCCATGGCCAGCTCCTCGAACTCGGTCCAGGTCCAGTCGGGGGACGGCAGCTCGAGGCCGGCCTCGGCCAGCATGTCGAGGTCGATCATGATCGCCTGGCTGTTCGAGCCGAGGTTGATGCCGTAGAGCTCGCCGCCGAGCTCGCCGCCGGCGAGCATCGAGTCGGCGATGTTGGTCGTGTCGATCGCGCCTGAGGCGACGTAGTCGTCGAGCGGCAGCAGCAGGCCGCGCGACTGCCACTCACCGAGGTAGCGGTAGTCGTGCTGCATGATGCAGGCCATCTGGCCACCGGCCGCCTGCGTGTTCACGCGGGTCCAGTAGTCTCCCCAGCTCGAGAACTCGTACTCGATGTCGACCCCGGGGTTGGCCGCCTCGTACATCTCGATGACCTCGATGGTGCGGTCATGGCGGTCCTGGGAACCCCACCAGGTGATCCGCATCGTCGTGTCCTGCGCTGCCGCCGACCCTAGCAACAGGGCCACGATCAACGCGATGGGCAGTCCTCTCCACAACTTCATCTGGGCCTCCTTCGGGCTGGCGGTCTAGCCCATCCATGGCTCGAGTGACGTCTCCTCGAGAGTGCCTTATCGCCTACTTGACCGCTCAAGTGCCAACCTAGTCGATTGCTTCAGAAAAATCAAGGGTGACTGCCGGTCACCAGCGGTTCGCGCGCCGGTCGCGCTTGCGCGGCCCGTCGGCGTCGTCTATAGTCGACCTTGACCGGTCAAATCATGACGAGCCCCAAACGCCGCCCCCACGTGACCCTGCGGGACATCGCCCGAGCAGCCGAGGTGTCTTATCAGACCGTCTCGCTGGTCGTGAACGACAAGCCCGGGGTCTCCCAGGAGACCCGCAAGCGGGTGCGCAAGATCATCGAGGAGCTCGACTACCGCCCGCATCCCGTGGCGCGCATGCTCTCGACCAACCGCTCGCGCATGCTCGAGCTGTTCCTGGTCGACGTGCACTACGGCGGCCGGCTGGCCGACACGGTGAAGAACATGGCCAACGCCGCCAAGCGCCACGACTACAGCCTGCTGGTCTCCGAGACCGACGCGGCCGGCCTCCCTGCAGCCGTGGAGAGCGCCCGCTCGCGCCTCATCGACGGCGTGGTGCTGTACGCGCCGCGGCTGACCGTCACCGACGAGGAGCTGCGCGCCACCTTCGGCGACCTGCCGCTGGTGCGCCGCGACTTCGTGCCCGGCTCGGGGGTGCCGTGGGTCGGCTTCGACCAGGTCCACGCGACCCGGCTGGCGGTCGAGCACCTGCTCGCGCTGGGCCACACCGACATCGCGGCCATCGCGCCGGAGGTCGGCATCCTCAACGGGCACTGGCGCTCGAGCTCGTTCAAGACGGTCCTGTTGGAGCACGACGTCAAGCCCGGGCCGATGGCCTGGGGCGACTACAGCATCCGCAGCGGCTACGACTGCGCCAAGAAGCTGATCGCCACGGCCGAGCCGTTCACGGCGGTCGTCATCGGCACCGACAACATGGCGCTCGGCGCGATGCACGCCTTCCGCGAGCTCGGCCGCTCGATCCCCGACGACCTGTCGGTGGTGAGCTACGACAACACCGAGTTCGCCAGCTACCTCGACCCGCCCCTCACCACCGTCGACTTCGCGTTCGACCAGCAGGACGAGGTGGTCGTCGACTACCTGCTCGAGCTGCTCGACGAGCCGACCACCGCCGCGCATCAGCGCGTGCTCACGCCCTCGTTGGTGGTGCGCGACAGCACAGCCGCGGCGCCGCGGCAGGCCGCGGCCAAGCGGGCCAGGGCGTGACCGCGAAGCCGACCTCACGGCGGCGTCGCACGGCGATCGTCGGCGCCGGCCGCTCGGTGGGCAACCACCTCGCCGCCATCGACGCGCTGCCCGAGGAGCGCGTCGAGCTGGTGGCGGTCGTCGACGTCGACCCGGCCAGGGCCGCGGCGGCCGTAGAGGGGCGCGAGCACGCCACCGCCTACACCGACTTCCGGGAGATGCTCCGCGCCGAGCAGCCGGACCTGGTCCAGATCGTCACCCCGCCCGCCACCCACCTCGAACTGTGCACCGCCGCGCTGGAGGCCGGCGCCTGGGTGCTGTGCGAGAAGCCGCTGTGCCTCTCGCTCGCCGAGTTCGAGCGCCTGGCGCAGGCAGAGCGGGCCACCGGCGGATACGTCAGCGCGGTGGCGCAGTGGCGCTACGGTTCGGCCGCCCAGCTGGCGCGCGCGCTGATCGAAGACGGCGCGCTCGGACGGCCCCTGCTGGGGGTGTGCAACACGCTGTGGTACCGGCCGCAGGCGTACTACGACGAGAGCTGGCACGGGCGCTGGAGCACCGACGCCGGCGGGCCCAGCTCCGCGCTCGGCATCCACCTGATGGACCTGTGCCTGTGGCTGCTCGGCGACTGGGCCGAGGTGCGCGCCCAGACGGCCACGCTCGACCGCGACATCGAGGTCGAGGACGTCTCGCTCGCGCTCGTCACCTTCGAGTCCGGAGCGCTGGCCAGCTTCGTCAACAGCGTGGTCTCCCCGCGCCAGGCCAGCTACCTCCGCCTCGACTTCCAGCGGGCCACGCTGGAGGTCGACGCGCTCTACCGCTACCGCAACGACGACTGGCGCCTGACCCTGCCGGACGGCGCTGCCGACAGCGAGCCGCTACGGCGCTGGGAGGGCCTGGAGGAGGACGTCCCCGGCCGCCACGAGGCGCAGCTCGCGCGGCTGCTCGACGCCATGGACGCCGGCGTGCGGCCGCCGAGCAGCGGCCCCGAGGCACGGCGCGTGCTCGAGTTCCTCGCCGCGCTCTACAAGTCGGCCCATACCGGCAAGGCCGTCCGACGCGGCAGCATCACGCCGGCCGACCCGTACTTCCACGCGATGAGCGGGC
>CAZQVC010000081.1:5665-10494 GCA_964596625.1 uncultured bacterium
AGGAACGAGATCACCGAGCGGCGCATGGCGACGGTCTCGTAGTGGCCGACGTCGTGGATCTCGAGACTCCACGCCTCCGGGGCTCCGGCCTGCTCGTACACCGCGCGCAACTCGTCGTCCACGCGCCGCAGGCCTCGCACGGGCGTCAGCCTGTCGTAGCGCCCGGCCAGGCTGAGGTGCGGCCGCGGCGCGATGAGCGCGTTGATCTGAGCCGTGCCGAAGTGCTCCAGCAGGGCCGGCACGTAGTAGTAGATGCCGTGTCCCTCGAGGCCTCGCTCCTCGACCAGGGTGTCGAAGTCGGTGAGGCAGCACAGGTCGACGCACACCTTCACGCGCTCGTCGAGCGCCGCCAGCCACCACGACATCGTGCTGCCCATCGACATGCCCAACGCCGCGATGCGGCCCGCGTCGACGTCGCCCCGCTGCTCCAGGTAGTCGAGCGCTCGCAGGCTGTCGTGAACCATCATCCCCCACAGCACGCGACCCTCCCACAGCATGCCCTTGAAGAGCTCGTCGTGGCTGCGGCCGCGGCGCTCGCCGAAGCCCCAGGCGTCGAGGCACAGGGCGGCGTAGCCGAGCTCGGCCAGCTGCGGCCCGTACGGCGGGCTCTGCAGCGCGGAGCGGCCGTGCAGCAGCTCGTCCTTGCCGAGCACGAAGTCGCCGCCGTGGGCGTGGCTGTAGAGGACCACCGGGAGCGGCCCGGCGGCCTGCGCCGGCCGCACGAAGGTCGCGGGCACCGGCTCGAGCCCGTTGAGGTCGAGCAGCAGGCTCTCGCAGCGCAGGCCGCCCCGCTCCTCTACCAGCACCTCCTCGACGGCCACCGGCCCGCCGCGCTCGGGCAGCTTGCCGAGCAGCGCCAGCAGCTCGGCGCGCCGGGCCGCGTGCCGGTCCGGCTCGAAGCTCGCGGCCGGTCGCTCGCGCACGACCGCGCTCAGCGCTCGGCGCCGGCGGACCGCTGCGAGGCGGCGTCGGCCATGGCCTGCGCCTGAAGGCAGAGCTCGGCGGCCTTGAAGGCGTGCTCCTGCGTCATGGCCCGCTCGGTGCGCTCGAGGCAGTCGAGGATCAGCTCGCCGAAGAACGGGAAGCCGACCTCGCCCCTCAGCGAGAGGTGCGACTCGCCCTCGGCCGTGACCAGGAACAGCTGGTCGCCTTCGCCGGAGCGCGCGACGTCGAGGTACTTGCGCAGCTCGATGGTGCCCTTCTCGCCCATGATGAAGGTCCGGCCGTCGCCCCACGTGCGCAGGCCGTCGGGCGTGAACCAGTCGACCCTGAAGTAGCCGCCAGCGCCGCTCTTCGCCACTAGCGCCGCCTCGCCGAAGTCCTCCAGCTCCGGGTACTCGGGATGGGCGAGGTTGGCCGCCCTGGCGTAGCGCACCTCGGCGTCGGCGGCGCCGGTGAAGTGCATGAACTGCTCGATCTGGTGGCTGCCGATGTCGCAGAGGATCCCGCCGTAACGCTCCTTGCGGAAGAACCACTCGGGCCGCGCCGGGGCGTTGAGACGGTGCGGTCCCGTGCCGAGCACGTGCAGCACCCGGCCGATCACGCCGTCTTCGATCAGCTTGCCGGCGTGCACCGCGCTCTCCACGTGCAGCCGCTCGCTGTAGTAGACCAGGTACTTGCGCCCGGTCTCAACCACGACCCGCCGCGCCTCGGCCAGCTGGTCGAGGGCCGTGAACGGCGCCTTGTCGGTGAAGTAGTCCTTGCCCGAGCGCATCACGCGCACGCCGAGCGGGCCGCGCTCCGCCGGCACCGCGGCGCCCGCCACCAGGTGCACGGCGGGGTCGTCGAGCACGCGCTCGAGGCTGTCGACCGGCCGGGCGCCGGGGAAGCGCTCGACGAACGCCGCCACCTTGGCGGGGTCCGGGTCGTAGACCAGGCCGATGGTCGCTCCGGCCTCCTGCAGGCCGTTGCACATGCCGTAGATGTGGCCGTGATCGAGGTGTACGGCGGCGACCACGAACTCGCCCTGCTCGACCACCGGTCGAGGGGCGCCGGTCGGCGCGTAGTTCATGCCGTCAGCTGCGCTGGCTGCGCACATGGTGTCTCCTCCTTGCATACCGCCCGCCGCGACGGCGAGCGACTTGACGACTACATCACGTCGGGAGCGTCGATGCCGAGCAGCTCGAGGGCGCTCGCCAGGGTCCGGCGCACCCGGTCGACGAGCAGCAGCCTGGCCTCCCTGAGGCCGGCGGGCGAGCGCAGCACCTGGGTGTCCGGCTTGCCGTCCTCGTCCTTGTGGTTGTAGTACGAGTTCCACGCCGTGGCCAGGTCGAGGGCGTACTGCGCCACGCTGTGCGGGGCGAGCTCCTCGGCAGCGGCCTCGACGACGCTGGGGTAGCGCTCGAGGACCCGCGCCAGGCGCGTCTCCAGCTGGCCCATGGCCGCGAAGTCGGCGGCGGCCTCCACCGCGCTGCGGCCGGCCGCCAGGTCGATCCCTTCGGCGGCCGCCGCGCGCAGGATGCTCTGCGCCCTGGCGTGCGCGTACTGCACGTAAGGCGCCGAGTCGCCGTTGAGCGAGAGCGCCTGGTCCCAGCGGAAGTCGATGATCCTGCGCGCCTCGCTCTTGAGCATGCCGAAGCGCAGCGCGCCGATGCCCACGACCCTGGCCACCGCATCGACGTCCGGCAGGCCGGGGTTCTTCTCCTCGACGACGCTGCGCGCGCGGCGGATGGCCTCGCCGAGCACCTCGTCGATGGACAGCGTGATGCCCTTGCGGCCGCTCATCGCCTGGCCCTCGAGGGTGACGACCTCGTAGGCCAGGTGGTGGGAGTTCTCGTGCGCCCGGCGGCCCTCCTCGGTCTCGGTGAGCGCCAGCGCGGCCTTGACCACGGTCTGGGGGTGGCTCTGGCGCACGTCGATGACGTTGATGATCTCGTCGCCGTGCGCGAAGGAGCGGCCGTCCGGGTGCAGCTCGCCGGCCGGGCCGCTGCTGTAGAGCGGCTTGCCGGACGGCTGACGGGCGAAGCGCTCGAAGGTCAGCCCCTCGAACAGCCCGACCTTCCAGAACTGGTAGCCGATGTCCTTGGCGACGTACATCGCGTTGCCGTCGGAGCGCACCAGCACGATGTTCGGCTCCTCGAGGCCGGGGAGGAACTCGGAGACGTCCATCACCAGCGCGCCGGCGAACTTGCCCTCGCTCGGCCGGGAGGTGTACCTGCTCTTCTCCAGCACCTCGAGGCCGCGCTCCAGGAAGCCGGCGTTGACCACGTCGGACTCCCAGACCAGCAGGTCGTACTCGGCGCCGAGCGCGTTGAAGGTCTCGAGCTGGGCGCGCAGCACGCGCTCGATCTCGTGACGCAGCTGGCCGCGCTCGAGGCGGTGCATGACCTCGGTGACGCCGCGTTCGATGGCCTCTTGGTCGCTCTCCTTGGCCTCGGTCAGGCGGACGTAGAGCTCGCCGATCCAGTGGTCGTACTTGCGCAGGCTCCCACCGCCGACGCCGTTGTCGTCGTAGCGGGCGTTGAAGTAGGTCACGGCGAAGAGGCTCTCGGCGGCCTGTCGGCCCGTGTCGTCGACGTAGTTCTGGACCTCGACGTCGTGCCCCACGGCCCTCAGGATGCGGGCCGTGGCGTCGCCCAGCACGATGTTGCGCAGGTGGCCGACGTGCGCCTCCTTGTTCGGGTTGACGCTGGTGTGCTCGACGATCACCTTGCGGCGCTCGCCGCCGGGCTGGCGGGGCTCGAGGACCAGACCGCGCAGGAAGCTCCCGACGTCCAGCTCGAAGTTGATGTAGGCGCCGACGGCCTCCGCCTTGGCCACGCCGTCCGGCAGGCTCAGGGCGGCCACCAGGTCCCTGGCGATCTGGTCCGGCGCCCTGCGCAGCGTGCGCGCCAGGCTGAAGGCCACCGGCGTGCCGTAGTCGCCGGGCTTTCCGGGGGGCACTGGCTGCACGTTCACGTCGCCTTCGAACGGCTCTCCGGTGAGGCTGGCGATGGCGTGGCGAACGGCGTTGTCGAGGGCGTCGAGCACGTCCGGCATGACGCGACACCGTACCACGAGGGGTTATCATCGCTCACCGCTTCGCCGGCGCCTGCACGGCGCGCCGACCGGCGCCATCCGAGCAGTAGCTGGCGACAACATTGAGTCGACTTTTTGCAGTAAACTTGAGCAATGTTGACTCAAGTCGCTCCACCGAGCGCACCTCGCGCGACACGGCGCGCACGCAGCACGCGAACCGCGTACCCCGCGACCCACGCTCGCGATCCCAACCCGACTGCAACTACCGGCGCACGCATCGGAAGCGCGCCACTTTCCCGAAGCAACCCTTCAGATAGGCTAGGTAACTGACATGGCCGAGGCTCCCAGCATCAACGCCGATTTCGAACAGCCGATACCGGTCTGCCCGGTCCGCGGCTCTGTCCTCTACCCCACCATGGTCATGCCGATCGACGCCGGCAGGCCGATCAGCATCAAGGCCATCAACACCGCTCTCGACCGCGACCGCACCATCGTCATCGTCAGCCAGAAGGACCGCGAGATCGAGGAGCCCAGCGCCGACGACCTCTACGAGGTCGGCACGGCGTGCAACATCATGCGCATGAAGAAGAACCCCGACGGCAGCATCCAAATGCTGGTGCGGGCTTTCGCGCGCGTGAACGTCGAGCAGTACCTCACGTCCGAGGGCCTCATCGAGGCCATCGTCGAGCCGATCGAAGTGCCCGACGGCGACTCGGTCGAGCTCGAGGCGGCCTTCCGCGAGCTGCGCGAGAAGTTCCGCGACCTCGTGGAGAACGGCGGCCGCAACGTCCAGACCGAGGTCGCGCAGTTCGTCATGAACCTCGAGGACCCCGGCCAGTTCGCCGACTACGTCGCCTACCACCTCGACTTCA
>CAZQVC010000082.1:0-9993 GCA_964596625.1 uncultured bacterium
GCGCCGCTCGATGTCCTCGCGCACGCGCGCGCCCGTCTCCCAGTGGCGCGTCTCCAGCTCGCCTTGCACGCGCAGCCGAGGCACCGGCGTGGGGCGGCCGTCCTCGTCGAGGGCCACGAAGTTCAGGTGGCCGATGGTGCACAGGCGCCGGTCGCCGCTCAAGGGGTTCTCGCCGTGCACCTCGCAGCGCACGATCATGCTGGTGGTGCCGGTCCAGACCACGCGGCTCTTGACCTCGATGATCTCGCCGACGTGTATGGGCGCGCGGAAGTCGATCGGCTCGGTGGACGCCGTGACCACCGCCTTGCGGCAGAAGCGCGTGCAGGCCACCGCGGCGTTGACGTCCATGAGCTGCAGCAGCCGTCCGCCGAAGACCGAGCCGACCGGGTTGGTCTGGTTGGGGAAGACCGTGTCGACGGTGATCACCCACTCCGACACCCTGCCATCCCGCTCAGCGACGTCCATCTCCGACCAGTATAGGCGCGGCGGGCTCAACGGCGTTTCGGCGCTCCTGCGGCAGTATCATCGTCGGCATCATGCGAACTCGACCGGCGTTCGGCGCTTCCGAAGTCAACGCGGCTCCCGCCGCCTCGCTCCTCTCGGCCTTGGAGGTGCGGGCTGCGCGCGCCCCGCACCCGCTGCTCGCCGGCCGACTGGCCGACCTGGTCAAGGTCGCGCTCGGTGTGCTGCTCCTGGCTCTGTTGGCGCAGGTTCGGGTGCAGATCGGTCCCGTGCCGATCACCGGCCAGACCCTCGGGGTCCTGCTCGTCGGCGCCGGCTACGGCCTGTCGCTCGGCGTGAGCACCACGCTCGCCTACCTGCTGCTCGGCGCAATCGGCCTCCCGCTGTTCGTCGGCGGGGCCGGCGGCCTGGCCTACCTGGCCGGTCCCACCGGCGGCTACCTGGTGGGGTTCGTGCTCGCTGCGGCGCTGCTGGGGGCAGCCGCCAGGCGCGGCTGGGACCGGCGCCTGTGGAGCAGCGCGCTCGCCATGGCCGCGGCGAGCGTCGCGATCTACGCGGTGGGCCTGGCCTGGCTGCACTACGGCAGCGGCCTGCCGTGGTCGACCGCGGTAGCGGTGGGGCTGGCGCCGTTCCTGGTAGGGGACGCGATCAAGCTGGCCATCGCCGCGGCGGCGCTGCCGGCTGCCTGGCGTCTGCTGGGGCAAAAGTAATCCCGCCCCGGGCGCTTGGCTCGGGGCGGGTCGGTGACCGTCCTGGATTGAAGGGAACCCTGCGGTTCCGGTCCTAACAGGAGGCGGGTCCTGAGTTACCCTTGACGGGCACCTCCACTGGTCGTTAAGTGCGAATGTATAAGGACCACCTCCTTTCCGTGGTGAGGAGATTCTAGCGGTTTGTTCCGCGACCTGCAAGAAGCGGGGCACATAGCCGTTGAGCGGCCGTTTAGAGTTGGGTGGAGCCTTGCGAGCGTAGACTCTCATGCGCTGCGCCGACCGCGGCTATCGCTCGACCCTCGTGCTGCGGGCGCGGCGTTCTTGGTAGGAGGACGGAAGTGCTGAGCATCCCCGAGAAGATCCTTTTCGTCGTCTTGGCCGGGGTCTCCTTCTACCTCACCTACGTGGGCTTCGCGCGCCTGGTGCGCAACGTGCGGCGCGGCCAGGTCGGCCCGCTGCCCCGCACCAACCAGATCGTGCGGCGCGCCGTGCTCGGCATCGGCAAGACGTTGTCGCAGCGCACGGTGTTCCGCGCCCGCCCCGTGGCGAGCCTCTTCCACTCGTTCATCTTCTACGGCTTCGTCTTCTACCTGGCGGTCAACGTCATCGACGGGCTCAACGGCTTCCTCCCGCCCAGCTTCACCTCACGGTTGAACTTCGGCGCACTCGGCGACGGCTACCGGCTCTTCGCAGACGTGCTCACCGTGCTGATCCTCGTCGGGATGGTGTTCTTCCTCGTCCGCCGCTTCCTGGTCAAGCCGGTCGAGCTCAAGCACAACGAGCGCACCATGCTGCACGAGAAGGTCGAGCAGGGCAGCGTGCGCCGCGACAGCCTCATCGTCGGGGCGTTCATCATCCTGCACGTCGGCTTCCGCTTGACCGCCGAGAGCTTCCTGTTGGCAGCCGGCGCCCACAGCGACCCCTTCCAGCCGTTCGCGTCGGCCATCGCCGGCCTCATCGGCAGCGGCGACGGGCGGATGGTCGGCTGGCACGTCGGCTGGTGGGGGGCGCTGGGGCTGATCCTCGTCTTCCTGCCGTACTTCCCCCGCTCCAAGCACCTTCACCTGTTCGCCACACCGGTGAACTTCGCGCTCGAGCGCCGTGACGAGGAGCTCGAGCCGGTGCCGCTCGGGGTGCTCGAGCCGGTCGACCTGGAGGACGAGACGGCCGAGCAGTTCGGGGCGTCCCGGCTCGAGCACCTCGCGTACCCGCAGATCCTCGACGCGTACGCCTGCATCCAGTGCAACCGCTGTGCCGACGTGTGCCCGGCCAACCAGACGGGCAAGGCGCTGAGCCCAGCCGCCCTGGAGATCAACAAGCGTTACGAGCTCAACCTCATCGGCGACGCCTTCGCCGCGGGCGAGCCCAGCCCGCGCCCGCTGCTCGAGTTCGCGATCTCGCCCGAGGCCGTCTGGGCCTGCACCACATGCGGCGCGTGCATGGAGGTCTGCCCGGTGGGCTGCGAGCAGATGATCGACATCGTCGACATCCGCCGCGACCTGGTCATGATGCAAGGCGAGTTCCCCACCGAGCTCCAGACGGCGTTCCGCGGCATGGAGCGCACCGGCAACCCGTGGGGCATCGCGCAGGACAAGCGCATGGAGTGGGCCGAGGGCCTCAGCGTCGCCACGGTGGAGGAGAACCCCGACTTCGAGGTGCTGTTCTTCGTCGGCTGCGCCGGCTCCTACGACCCGGCGGCCCAGAAGACGACGCGCGCGATGGCTCGCATCCTCGAGCACGCGAAGGTCAACTACGCCGTGCTCGGCAAGGCCGAGCGCTGCACCGGCGACCCGGCGAGGCGCGCCGGCAACGAGTACCTCTACTACCAGCTCGCCAGCGAGAACGTCGCCACCCTCGACAGCGTCCTGCACGCCTCAGAGCCCGTCGACGACGAGCTCCTGGCGGACAGGCTCGACGCCGGCTCGAGCAAGGTCGTGCTCACCACCTGCCCCCACTGCTTCAACGCGCTGGTCAACGACTACCCGCAGCTCGGCGGGGATTACGAGGTCGTGCACCACACGCAGCTGATCGAGCGGCTGACCGCCGAGGGGCGCCTGCCGCCGCTGGCCGAGACGCGCAGCATCACCTTCCACGACCCCTGTTACCTCGGCCGGCACAACGGCGTGTACGACGCGCCGAGGAGCGTGCTGGCCGGCGGCGGCACCACGCTCAAGGAGATGGAGAAGAGCCGCAACGACTCGTTCTGCTGCGGAGCCGGCGGCGCGCAGTTCTGGAAGGAAGAGGAGGAGGGCGAGCGCCGCGTCTCGGAGGAGCGCTTCTCCCAGGCGGTCGCCACCGGCGCCGAGGTCGTCGCGACCGGCTGCCCCTTCTGCAAGGTGATGCTCTCGAGCAGCGAGAGCGCTCAGGAACAGGGCGCGCCCGAGGTCATCGACGTCGCCCAGCTCGTGGCCGCCAAGCTCGACGGGATCCAGGCGCTGCTCGACGGCTGAACCTTGGCGCGTCCGTTTTACCCGTGCCCGACGTGAGTGGCATGTTCGTCAGCTCCGCACCGCCCGGCGCGCTTATCCTGGCGCAGAGATGAGGCGAGATCCGCGACAGCAGTTGCAGGCGCCTCATGGCTGGCAGCTGGGCCTCGAACGATGAGCCCGCCGACGCGCAGGTTCAGGTTCACCAGGCCGGCCATCGAGCAGGCGATCGCTGCCAGGCCCATGGATACGGTCTCCGCGGCGACGCGCACGCTCGGCGTGCTGGCCGAGCTGTTCGAGCACACCACCGACGCGATCCTGATCCTCGACAAGCACGACAACGTGGTCGAGGCGAACCCCAGGGCCGAGCTGCTGCTCGGCGCGCGCAGCGGCGAGCTCGACGGCGTGGCGCTGGTCGACATGGTGCCGGTCGGCTCGCCGTTGCTCTCGCTGCTCGACAACTCGAACACCGAGCACCCGCTGAGGCTCGAGGTCGAGCTCGAGCGTCGCGACGGCGGGTTCGTGCCGGTGGAGATGGTCGCTCGGCGCCTGGCCGACGGCGGGAAGCTGCTGCTGTGCCGCGACACCACGCTCGACCGCACGGCGAGCCGCGTGCTCGAGCGCACCGAGCGCCGCTTCATGGCGCTGGTCAAGAACAGCTCCGACATCATCGTCGTGCTCGACGGGCACGGCGGCATCAACTACGTCTCGCCGGCGGGGGCGAAGCTCGGGTTGGACAGCGCTTACATCTCGGAACGCGACCTCTGGCGCCTCGTCCACCCGCGCGACCGCGACAGGGCGCGCGGCGCGATGAGCGCGCTGCTCCAGGAACGCTCCGGCTCACGCCCCGACATCGCGCCGCAGATCTCCCGCTTCCGCTACAGGGTGAAGGGCGCGTGGCGCTGGCTGGAGGCCGTGGCCTCCGACCTGCGCGACGACCCGGACGTGCTCGGCATCGTCCTCAACGTGCGCGACATCACCGAACGCGAGGAGTCGGCGGAGAAGCTGCGCCTCAGCGAGGCGTACTACCGCGCGATCTTCGAGAAGAGCCTGGAGGGCGTGATCCTGCTCGACGACGACCGCAGGATCATGTCGGTGAGCGGGGCGGTCCTGAGGATGCTCGGTCACCCTTCCGAGTACTACCTGGGCCACGACCGCAGCGACGGGATCCACCCCGACGACCGCGACGCGTTCCTCGACGTGCTGGACATGGCCGAGGCGGTGCCTGGCGCGACCGAGGGCGTGCGCTACCGCTTCCGCGACGCCTCGGGCAACTGGCGCTGGCTCGAGGGCACGGTCACCAACCTGCTGCACGATCCCGACGTGCGGGCGTTCGTCATGAACTTCCGCGAGATCAGCGACCGGGTGAAGGCCACCGAGAAGATCCAGAACCTCAACGCCGAGCTGCGGCGGCGCCTGGCGCACGTGCAGTCCTTGCGACGCATCGACATGGCCATCACCAACAGCGTCGACGTGCGGCTGGTGCTCGACATCTTCATGGACCAGCTGGTTCAAGACCTCGGCATCGACGCGGTCGCCGTGCTGCTCTACGAGTCGGTGACGCAGGTGCTGCGTCCTTCGGTGGGGCGCGGCTTCACCGGGGAGCTGCGCCACCGCTCCCGCCTTGCCCTGGGCGACGGCCCCTCCGGCCGCGCCGCGCTCGAGCAGCGGTCGGTGTTCCTGCCCGACCTCGCGGCGGAGCCGGGCCGCGGTTCGGCCGTCGACCCGGAGCAGCAGGAGGACTTCGCGAGCTTCATGGCCGTGCCGATGTTGGCCAAGGGGCAGCTCCAGGGCGTCATCGAGCTGTACGCGCGTGAGCCGCTCGAGCCTTCGGACGAGTGGCTCGAGTTCCTCGAGACGTACGCCGACCAGGGCGCGATCGCGATCGAGAACGCTCAGCTGCTGCGCTCGCTCGAGCGCTCGAACATCGAGCTGCAGCGGGCGTACGACCGCACCATCGAGGGCTGGGCCAACGCGCTCGACCTCAAGGACGAGGACACCGCCGGGCACAGCAAGCGCGTCACCGAGATGACCGTGAAGCTCGCTCGCCGTCTCGGGATCGGAGCGGAGGAGCTGGTCCACATCCAGCGCGGCGCGCTGCTTCACGACATCGGCAAGATGGGCATCCCCGACGAGATCCTGCTCAAGCGCGGGCCGCTCACCGAGGGCGAGTTCGACGTCATGAAGCAGCATCCCGTCTACGCCTACGAGCTGCTCTCGCCGATCGAGTTCCTCAGGCCGGCCATCGACATCCCGTACTGCCACCACGAACGCTGGGACGGCACCGGGTACCCGCGCGGCCTCAAGGGCGACCAGATCCCCCTCGCCGCCCGGATCTTCGCGGTGGTCGACGTGTACGACGCGCTCACCTCGGACCGGCCGTACCGCGAGGCCTGGACGCCGGAAGCCGCGATGGCGCATATCCGCGACGGCGTCGGCAGCCATTTCGACCCCGACGTCGCTGCAGCGTTCTTCGAGCTGTTCGAGTCCTAGGGCCGCGAGCCTATACTCGGATGCGTGACGCGTTCTGCTCGTTACGCACTCTTCGTGGTCCTGGCCGTGGTCGCCGGCGCCGGCGCGTACGGCCTCGGGGTTCTCCTCAGACCAGCCCCCGAACCGGCCGGCACCGAGCTCCAGAACCCCGTGGCGATCAGCGGCCTGCAGCTGGTCGACGCTGACGGCCGGGACGTCGACCTGGCCGACGACTTCGCCGGCGAGCTGACCCTGGTCTTCTTCGGCTACACGCGCTGCCCCGACGTCTGCCCGCTGACGATGGCTCAGCTCTCGCGGATCTACGAGGAGGCCGGCGAGCCGGACGACGTGAACGTGGTGATGGTCACCGTCGACCCGGCCTTCGACACGCCTGAGGTCGTCGGCAACTACGTTAGGGGCTTCCACCCCGACTTCGTGGGGCTCACCGGCAGCAACCAGCAGGTCGCGACGGCCGCCAGGACGTTCTTCGTCGGCTTCTCGGGAGCCGCCTCCCAGCAGCAGCTGGTCCACACGGACGTGGTCGCGGTCGTGGACCGCGAGGGACAGCTGCGCAGGATCTACGGCACCGCCGACGTGCCGCAGTTGCAGGTCGATCTGCCGAACCTGCGCCGCCGCCTCTAGGCGCGGCCGAGGTTCTCTGCGGCGCCAGGTCGGCCGTGGGCCGGGCGGTCAGTGATAGGCAAGGGGTTTGAACCGCGAGCGCTGGTTCCAGTTCAGGCGTTGGCCGCCAGCTCGGCGAACGCCCTGAGGCCGTCGCCGCGCACGACGTAACGGCCGCGCGTGCCGGTGACGAGGCCGAGCTTGCGTAGCTGCTCGATGGTGGTGCTGGTGGTCTCGCGTGCGGCGCCCACCATGGACGCGATGGTGTCGTGCGTGAGCGGCAGCGTGAGGCGGGTGGCGCCCTCCGCCGTGGCTTGCCCGAAGCGCTCCGCGAGGCGCAGGAAGGTGAGCGCGACCCTGGCCGGCACCGGAGCCTCGGCGTCTTCCAGCTGGTTGGTCAACCGCTCGAGGTGCTGCACCGCTGCCACGCCGAGCAGGTAGCGGACGTCGGCGCCGAACTGGCTTATCGCCTGACCCTCGAGGTCGAGGCGCACGACGTTGACCTCCTGGCTGAGCGCAGCAGCCGTGTCGAGGTAGCGCACCAACCCCTCGCTGTGAGCGCCGATGATGTCGCCAGGGCCGGCCAGGCCGACGATGCGCTCACGGCCCGGACGCGCGGCGATGGACAGCGCCAGCAAGCCGGACTCGACGAGGTACGCCGCGTTGGCGGCGTCACCCTGCATGTAGAGCAGCTCGCCCTTGTCGAGCGACTGGCGCGGCGCGGCGCGGACCGAAGGCGGCGGCTCCTGGGCGCCGGGAAGTTCGGCTGGGACAGGCCGCTGGTCGACGAAGGCGACGCTGCCTGTGTAGGCCCGAGCTTGCTCTCCCGCCCGGCGCCCGCCGTCCGACGCGGCCAGCCGCGCCTCGTACGCCGGGTCGGGCTCGTGGTGCTCCGGCTCCACGGCCCGTGTGTCGACGCCTGTGGTCATGAGGCCACTATATGTGCCGTCGCCGGCCTACGCATGTACGGTGAGCCTCTTGCCGTCACCTTCTAGGCGAACGTCCCGCCCGCTGACCGGCCGCACCTCGCCGCCGTTCGCGATCGACCGCCGTGGCTCACTTGCCAGCCGCCAGGCGTTCGCCGGCGACCGTCGCCAGTGGCCCGACCCGGAGTCAACCCCCGAAGGCCAGCCGGCCTCCCACCACGGTCGCCACCGGCCAGCCCTTCAGCTCGGCTCCGGACCAGGGCGAGTGCTTGGCCTTGCTGAGGAACCTCGCAGGCTCTACGACCCTCGGCGTGTCGAGGTCGAGCACGACGACGTCGGCAGGCGCCCCGGGCTGGAGCCGGGGGGCCGGCCAGCCCATCACGGCGGCCGGTCCGTCCTGCAGGAGCTGCAGCAGCCGCGCGAGCGGCAGCTCACCCGTCGCCACCAGCTCGCTGTACAGCAGGGGGAAGGCGACCTCGATGTTGCCGATCCCGAACGGCGCCTCGAGCATGTCGCGCTGCTTCTCGGCGAGCGTGTGGGGGGCGTGATCGGTGCCGATCGCGTCGACCGCCGGCGTGCCGATGGCGCGCCGCAGGTAGGCGACGTCGTCAGGGGTGCGGAGCGGCGGGGCGACCTTGAAGAGCGGGTCGAAGTCGCGCATGGCCTCGTCGCTGATCGTGAGGTGGTGCGGGGTGACCTCGACCGTCACCGGCGCGCCGCTGGCCTTGAGCCACTCGGCGACCTCCAGGCCGCGCCGCGAGCTGACGTGAGCCAGGTGCATGCGCGCCCCGGTCAGCCGGGCGATCTCGCCGTCGCGGAAGAGCATCACGGCCTCGGCCGCGTCGGGGTTGCCGGGGAGCCCCAGCGCGTGGCTCACCACGCCCTCGTTCATCACGCCGTCGGCGCGCAGCGAAGGCTCCTCGGAGTGCGTCTGCACCACCAGGCCGAGCTCGGCGGCGTACTCGCAGGCGCTGCGCAGCAGCCTGGCGTCGGCGACGGGGATGCCGTCGTCGGTGACCATCACCGCGCCGGCAGCCTTGAGGGCGGCGAAGTCGGTCAGCTGTTCGCCGTAGAGGCCGCGGCTCAAGGCGGCGGCCGGCCGCAACCGCGCCCGCCCGAGGGACGCCGCCCGCGCGACGAGGTCGGCTACCAGGCCGGGGTCGTCGACCACGGGAGCGGTGTTCGCCATGCTCACGACCGTGCCGAAGCCGCCCGCCGCCGCCGCCGACAGGCCGCTGGCGAGGTCCTCCTTGACCTCCTGACCGGGTTCGCGCAGGTGGACGTGCAGGTCGAGGAAGGCCGGGGTCACGAACCTGCCCTCGGCGTCGACGACCTGGTCGGCCTCCGAGTCGGCCTGACCCCCGAGGTCGAGCCCCTCGATCCTCCCGTCGCGCAGGTAGAGGTCGTGCTGGCCCAGCTCGCCGGAGCCGTCGACCAGCCGGCCGCCCCGTATGACCAGGCGGCCGCTCACCGCTTGCCTACCAGCAGCGTGTACAGCACTGCCATGCGCACGCTGACGCCGTTGGCGACCTGCTGCTCGATCACGCTGCGCGGCCCGTCGGCAACCTCGGAGGCGATCTCGACGTCGCGGTTCATCGGGCCGGGGTGCATGACGATCGCGTGATCGGCGGCAGCGCGCATGACCTGCTCGGTCAGCTGGTAGCGGCTGACGTACTCCGCCAGCGACGGCAGCAGGCCGGTGGTCATCCGCTCGCGCTGCAGGCGCAGCGCCATGACGGCGTCCGCTCCCTCGACCGCCTCGGCCAGGCGGTTCGTGACGCTGACCCCCGGCAGGGTGGCCAACTCCCGCGGCACCAGCGTCGGCGGCCCGCAGAGCACGACCTGTGCGCCGAGCCTGGTGAAGAGCTGGGCGTTGGAGCGAGCGACCCGCGAGTGTGCGATGTCGCCGACGATGGCCAGTCGCCGGCCGCTGAACGGCTCGGCGGCGTCCGTCGGCGCCCCCAGCGCCTGACCGAGCGTCGTCTTGAAGGTGTAGGCGTCGAGCAGGGCCTGGGTGGGGTGCGCGTGGCGACCGTCGCCGGCGTTGACGACGGCCGCGTCGGTCCAGCGTGTGAGCTGGCGCGGCACGCCGGCGGCCGGGTGCCGCACGACGTAGAGGTCGGCCTGCAGCTGCTCGAGCGTGCGCAGCGTGTCCTTGATGCCCTCGCCCTTCTTCAGGCTGGACGAGCCGGCGGCGAACGAGATCACGTCGGCGCTCTGCGCGCGAGCCGCTCGCTCGAAGCTCAGGCGCGTGCGCGTGCTCTCCTCGAAGAACAGCGTCGCCACCGTGAAGCCTTGCAGGGCGGGCACCTTCTTGATGGTCCTCGTCAGCACCTGCGCCATGACGTCGGTGGTGTCGAACAGCGCCACGATGTC
>CAZQVC010000083.1:0-9876 GCA_964596625.1 uncultured bacterium
AGGCGCATCCGGAGTGCGCGTGCGTCGGCGGCCCGATCGAGAGCATCGAGCTCAACGCTGCCGCCCCGCCGGTGTCGGTCGCGATGAGTTCGCCGTTCGGCGTGGGGAACGCACGTTTCCGCACCGGAGGCGCCGAGGGCTACGTCGACACCTTGGCCTTCGGCGCTTACCGCAAGGCGGACCTCTTCGCCGTCGGCCTGTTCGACGAGGAGCTGGTGCGCAACCAGGACGACGAGCTCAACTTCCGCCTGATCCAGGCCGGCCGCAAGATCTGGTTCTCGCACGCGATCAGGTCGCGGTACTACGTGCGCTCGAGCCTCGACAAGCTGTTCAAGCAGTACTTCCAGTACGGCTACTGGAAGGTCTTCGTCAACCGCAAGCACTCGGTGCTCACCAACTTGAGGCAGCTCGCCCCGCCGCTCTTCCTCGTCACCTTGCTGGTGCTGGCCGTCGTGGGGCTGGTCGACGAGTCGGCGCGCTTGGCGCTCGCCGGGCTGCTGTTGCTCTACCTCGGCGCCGCCGCGCTCTTCGCGGCCCGGTCGAGCGCGAGCAGCGGCCGGTTGCTCGGCGTCATCGCCTCGTTCATCACGCTCCACACGAGCTACGGGCTGGGATATCTTGCCGGCGTGCGCGACTTCTTCGTCCTGCGTCGGCCGCCTTCCACCCGCAGCGCGGAGCTAAGTCGCTAGAGGAGTGCCATAGGGATGCCAAGAGACACCTTCCTGCCTTACTCGCCACCGTCGATCGGCCAGGCCGAGATCGACGAGGTCGTCGCGACCCTTCGCACCGACTGGATCACCACCGGGCCCAAGACGAAGCAGTTCGAGGAGCAGTTCGGCCGCTACGTAGGCGCGCCGGGCGGGACCTCGCTGATGCTCAACTCCTGCACGGCCGGTCTGCACGTAGCGCTGGTGGCCCTTGGCGTCGGGCCGGGTGACGAGGTCATCGTCCCCACCCTGACCTTCGCGGCCACCGCCAACGTGGTCGAGCACGTCGGCGCCAAGCCGGTGCTCGTCGACGTGGAGCCCGACACCTTGTGCATCGACCCGGAGGCCGCGAGAGCCGCGGTCACGCCCCGCACCAAGGCGATCATGCCGGTCCATTACGCCGGCCACCCAGCCGACCTCGACCCGCTCTTCGAGCTCGCCGAGAGACACGACCTGCACGTCGTCGAAGACGCGGCCCACGCCGCGCCGACGTTCTACAAGGGCGTCATGGTCGGCAGCCGCGAGAACTTCGCGTCGTTCTCCTTCTACGCGACCAAGAACCTGACGACCGCCGAGGGCGGCGCCCTCACCGGGCGACCCGAGCTGCTCGCCGACGCCCGCGTGATCGGCCTGCACGGCATGTCGGCCGACGGCTGGAAGCGCTTCGACAAGAGCGGCTCGTGGGAGTACGACATCGCGATGCCGGGGTTCAAGTACAACATGACCGACTTGCAGGCGGCCATAGGCATGCACCAGCTGCCGCGGCTCGAGCAGTTCCACGCCCGGCGCCGCGAGGTCGTCGCGCGCTACGCCGAGGCGTTCGGGAACGACGAGCGCTTCCAGGTGCCCGTCGAGCGTGAGGACTGCTCGAGCGCCTGGCACCTGTACGTGCTGCGCATCAGGCCGGAGCTGCTCGGCCTCGACCGCAACCGCTTCATCGAAGAGCTGAAGGCCCGCAACATCGGCAGCAGCGTGCACTACCGACCGCTGCACATGATGAGCTTCTACGCGAACAAGTACGGCTACCGGCCTGACGACTTCCCCGTGGCGAAGGACGCCTACGAGCGCATGATCTCGCTGCCGCTGAACCCGCGGCTGAGCCACGCCGACGTCGAGGACGTCGTCGAGGCGGTGAACGACGTGGCCGCCTCGGCTCGCACCGGGGTCGCCGGCCTCGGGGTCGGGTCCGGCCTCGGGGTCGGGTGACGAGCCAGGACGCCGCCGCGCTCGGCAGCGCGGACGGCGCTGACGAACTGGTACGGCGCGCCTTCAACATCGTGAGCTCCGCCGCCGGCTTGCTGGTGCTGTCGCCCGTCATGCTGGCCGTGGCGGTGGCGATCCGGTTGGACTCGCCGGGCCCCGTCTTCTTCCGTCAGGTGAGGGTGGGGCGCGGCGGCGAGCCGTTCGAGATCGTGAAGTTCAGGAGCATGACCGTCGACGCGCCGCAGCGCGGCGGGCAGCTCTCGATCGGCGCCGACCCGCGGATCACCCGCGTCGGCCGCATCATCCGCGCCTGGAAGCTGGACGAGCTGCCTCAGCTGCTCAACGTCGTCAAGGGCGACATGGACCTCGTCGGACCGCGGCCGGAGGTGCCCCGCTACGTCGCGCTGTACTCGCCCGAGCAGCGCAAGGTGCTGGACGTCAGGCCCGGGATCACCGACCCGGCGTCCGTAGCGTTCCGCGACGAGAGCGACCTCATGGGCGAGCAGGAGGACCCCGAGCGCTACTACATCGAGGTGATCATGCCTCGCAAGTTGGAGCTCAACCTCGCCTACCTGGCTGGTCGCACGTTACTCAGCGACGTCCGTGTCATCCTCGGCACCTTGGCAGCGCTCGCCGGGCGCCGAGGTTGAAAGTCACAAGGTTCGGTCGGTAAGCGACCTATCATGCACCCTGCCTATGGCTAGAAGAGACCGCAAGCGAACGTACCTGAAGACGCCGCCGAACGAGTCGCGCTCGGTGATGGAGGCGGCGCGCAAGCTGTTCCAGCTGATGAACGCTCGCGAGCGTCGCCGCTTCTACCTGCTCATGCCCGCGGTCACCGGCATGGCGCTCATGCAGGTCGTCGGCATCGCTTCCGTGCTGCCGTTCCTGGCGCTCGTCACCGACCCGACCGCCGTGGAGACGAACCAGTACCTCTCCTTGGCCTACGACCGGCTCGGCTTCCAAAGCCTCAACGGCTTCCTGGTGTTCGTGGGGCTCGCCGCGCTAGGCATCCTGCTGTTGAGCAACGCCGTCACCGCCCTCACCGAGTACCTGCTGCTGCGCTTCTCGTGGAACTTGAACCACAGCCTGTCGGTGCGCATGCTGCGCGAGTACCTCTCCAAGCCGTACGTGTTCTTCCTCGACCAGAACACCGCCGGCCTGGCCACGAACCTCCTCGGGGAGGTCAAGCAGGCCGTCAGCGGCTTCGTGATCGCGCTCCTGCACCTCATCTCCCGCTCCGTCGTCACGCTCTTCATCCTCGGCCTGCTCGCCGCGCTATACCCGATGCTCGCGCTGCTGACCTTCGGCTTCCTCGGCGCGGCCTACGGCATCACCTTCGCGCTCGTCCGCCGCGGCATGGCCGAGGCCGGCCGGCTGCGCTCGCGGAGCGACAGGGCGCGCTACAAGGCTGCGTCCGAGGCGCTCTCCGGCATCAAGGACATCAAGATCCTGGGCCGTGAGGAGCCCTTCCTGAAGCGTTACCAGCGCCACTCCGGCGCCTACACGCGGCAGATGGCGAGGCAGCAGGTGATCGCCCTCATCCCGCGCTACGCGTTCGAGACCATCGCCTTCGGCGGCATGCTGATCATCGTCCTCGTGCTGCTGATACGCGGTTCTGGGGTTCAGGAGATCGTCCCGACCCTCGGCGTCTTCGCGGTCGCGACGCTCCGCCTGCTGCCGGCCCTGCAGAGCCTGTTCTCCGCGATGACCAACCTGCGCTTCAGCGTCGCGTCGATCGACGTCCTGCACCACGACATCGAAGGCGCCAGCCCCCACCAGCCGTGGGCCCCGAAGGACATCGAGCCGATGCACCTGGAGCACGAGCTGGTGCTCTCCGACGTCGACTTCTCCTATCCGACCGCTCGCGGGCGCGTGCTCGAAGACTTCACGCTGCGCATCGCGGCCAACAGCAGCGTCGGGATCGTGGGGGCGACGGGCTCGGGCAAGACCACCACGGTCGACATCCTCCTCGGCCTCCTGCACCCCGAGTCGGGCGCGTTGCTGGTCGACGGCGTGCCGGTGACCGACGAGAACCGCAGGGCGTGGCAGATGAACCTCGGCTACGTCCCGCAGCAGATCTACCTGGCCGACGACACCATCGCGGCCAACATCGCCTTCGGCGTGCGGGAGCGCGACGTCGACACCGCGGCGATCGAGCGGGCCGCGCAGATGGCCAACATCCACGACTTCATCGTCTCCGAGCTGCCCGACGGCTACCAGACCGTCGTGGGCGAGCGCGGCGTGCGCCTCTCCGGGGGGCAGCGCCAGCGGCTCGGCATCGCCAGGGCGCTCTATCACAACCCGGAGGTCCTGGTCTTCGACGAGGCCACCAGCGCGCTCGACGGCCTGACGGAGGAGAGCATCTTCCGGGCCGTGAGCGAGCTCGGCAAGTCCAAGACGATAATCATGATCGCCCACCGCATGACGACCGTCCGCGAATGCGACGTCATCTACCTCCTCGACAAGGGTAAGGTGCTCGACAGCGGCTCGTTCCAGGAGTTGCTCGCCCGCAACGAGCGTTTCCGGGCGATGGCGCAGGCGGGCAACGTGAGCCCCCAAGAACTGGAGACCGCGATCTCGCCTTGAGGCTTCGGTGAGCGTCGGCGGTTCGAGGCGCCGCCACACCGTGTGCCCGCCATAACGGGCAGACGGGCGCACATCACATAGTTCCCAAGGCGCCGCGTACCAGAATGGAAGACATCCGTGTGCCGACCATCGGAAAGCCATCGACCCACACCACCACTGGCAGTCTCGCCAGTAGGCGAACGAGAGACGACGAGTTATGACGAGCGCGACTACTGATCACAACGGCAAGAGGGCTGGCGCCTGGCGCCTGACCCGGCTGCGCCTGGCGAAGGTGATCATCGACGCGCTCATCGGCGTCGGCGCGGTGGTCGCCGCCTTGCTGTTGCGGTTCGACGGGCGGATCCCTCCGGAGACGCCGGTCCTGCTCGGGGTGTTCTTCTCGCTCGGGCTCAAGGCTATCGCTTACCTGCTGACCGGCCTGCACCGGCGCTCCTGGAGCAACCTGACGTTCCGCGACATCGGGGGCCTGCTCGGCCTCGGTGGCTTCGTGGCCATCGTGGGCACGCTGCTGCTGGTGCTGTTCGGCGTCGAGGTGGGCATCCCGCGGTCCATCGCCGTGCTCGACGCGGTGATCACGGTGATGGCGATGGCGTCGGTGCGCGCCCTTGCTCGTTACCGCCACGAGCAGTTCGTGGCCAGCGTCGTCGGCCCCGACTACCGCAAGCGCGTGTTGGTCATCGGCGCCGGCGAGGCCGGTGCGCTCACCGTGCGCGAGCTGCTGCGTCACCCCGAGACCGGCATGCGCCCGGTCGGGTTCCTCGACGACGACCGCAACAAGCAGGGGCAGCGCGTGGCCAGCGTGCCGGTGCTTGGCACCATCGAGGACGCGGGGGAGGTCATCCTCGAGCACAAGGTCGACGAGGTGCTCATCGCCATGCCCTCCAAGGGCGGTTACGACATCCGCCACGTCATCGAGAGGGTGCGCGAGGCGCGACCCAACCTCACCTACAAGATCATCCCCGGCATGTACGAGGTGCTGTCGGGTCGCGTCGATCTCCGCCGCATCCGCGAGGTCGACATCGACGACCTGCTGGGCCGCGCGCCGGTCAAGCTCGACGTCAGCAGCATCCTCGGCTACCTGCGCGGCAAGCGGGTGATGATCACCGGCGCCGGCGGCTCGATCGGCTCGGAGCTCGTGCGCCAGATCTGCCGCTTCCATCCGGCCGACCTGATCCTGTTCGGCCACGGCGAGAACAGCATCTACGCCCTGGAGCGCGAGCTGGACCGCGACTGGCCGGAGATCAGCTACCACGGCGTGATCGGCGCCATCCAGAACGGCGCGCGCCTCGACTACGTCTTCAGCCGCTACCGCCCCGACGTCGTCTTCCACGCTGCGGCCCACAAGCACGTTCCGCTGATGGAGGAGAACCCGGAAGAGGCGATCTTCAACAACGTCATCGGCAGCCGCAACCTCATCAACCTGGCGCTCAAGCACGGCGTCTCGCACTTCGTGAACATCTCGACCGACAAGGCCGTCAACCCGACCTCGGTGATGGGCGCGACCAAGCGGATGGTCGAGTACCTCGTCCAGGACGCGGCCCGCCGCGCCGCCCCCGAGCAAACCTTCGTCTCGGTGCGCTTCGGCAACGTGCTCGGCAGCCGCGGCAGCGTGATCCCGATCTTCAAGAGCCAGATCCAGGCCGGCGGGCCGGTGACGGTCACGCACCCCGACATGGTGCGCTACTTCATGACCATCCCCGAGGCCGCGCAGCTCGTGCTGCAGGCCTCCGGTCACGGCCGCAACGGCGAGGTCTACATCCTCGACATGGGCGAGCCGGTCCGCATCGTCGACCTCGCCCGCGACCTCATCCGCCTCTCGGGCCTGCGGCCGGACATCGACATCCCCATCCGCTTCACGGGCATGCGGCCAGGCGAGCGCCTGGTAGAGGAGCTGATGACCGAGACCGAGGAGCGCTCGGAGACGCCGCACGAGAAGATCTTCGTGGCGCGCGCCGAGCCCATGGACTCGGAGAGCCTGGCGGCCGCCGTCGACGCCCTGCAGGCCGCCGCGCTGCGCTCCGACCACCAGCGCATCCGCTCGCTGCTCGAGGCGTTCCTCGAAGGCTGTCACTTCCAGAGCACCTTGAGCACGGCCGACGACCTGCCGGCCGCGCCCGCCACGGCCGGCTAGACACTAGCTTGCAACTACGCGCTGGTAGCGCTCCAACAACAGGTCGTTGAGCTTCTCGGAGTCGTACTCCTGCTCGACCTTGGCGCGCCCGGCCCTTCCGAGGAGCGCCCACGAGTCGGGCGCCTTCACCAGTTGAATAAGGCGGTCTCGTAGGCCGGCCACGTCGTGCTCCGCCACCAGGTAGCCGGACACGCCGTCGTCGACCAGCTCGGGTATGCCCCCGTGGACTGTGCTGAGCACCGGCATGCCGCTGGCCATGGCCTCCTTGATCACGTTCGGCACGCCCTCCTTGTCGCCGTTGGCCGCGGTGACGCTGGGCGCCAGCAGGAGGTGGGAGGAACCCATCAGGCGCGCGACCTCGTCGGCGTCGAGCGCGCCGGCGAAGCGAACGGCGTACTCGATGCCGAGCTGGTCGGCGAGGGCTCTCATCTCGGCCTCCAGGGGCCCGCTGCCGACCAGGGTGAGCCGCGCAGCCCCGCTGCCCAACGCGTCGAGCGCGCCGGCGAACGCGTTGAGCGCGTCACGCAGCCCCTTCTTCTCGACGAACCGCCCGACGAACAGCACCTCGGTAGGCTCCCCCTCGCCACGCCGCCTCGCCCGGTACTCGAAGCGGCGCAGGTCGACGCCGGAGCGGTGCACGACCGTGCGCTCCGGGGGGCTGCCGGCCTCCAGCAGGCGCTGCCTCAAGTCCTCGCTCACGGGCATGAACAGCGCGCCGTGCGCGAACACCGACCGGTAGAGCGCCGGGTTCCTCGCGAGGTGCGACGTGGTGTCGGCCCCGCGGAAGGAGACGACCAACTTCGCCCGCGAGCCGCGCTTGGCCAAGATCCGCTGGGCCAGCGGCGCGAGGTGACCGAACTGCACGTGCACGACGTCGTAGTCGTCGTTGCCGGCGAACGAGAGCGCGGTGTAGCCCGGCACCAGCGACCAGACCTCTCTGCCCCTGAGCGGGTTGAGCGCGTCGAACACCGCGCCGTCCCAGTACCGCGGTTCGAGGACCCGCCGAGCAGCGCCGAGGACGCGCTGCAGGTGAGGCTCGGGCACGGGGATGTGCCTGTCGCGCTCCTTCAGCCGGTACCTGGCGACCTCGGCGTGAGCGGTCGCGTACGAGCCGACCGCCTGGGGGTAGAGGTCGAGGTCGACGCCGCGGTCGATGAGCCCCGTGATCTGGTTGAGGATGAAGGTGTTGTGGAGCTCCGGGAACACCGGGATGAGGAAGGCGACGCGCAGGGGCCTCACGGGAGGATCAGGGCTGGGTGGCTGCGCCTCGGCCGGCGAGGGTCTTCGCGCCGCTGCGCAAGGCCGACTTCAGCAGCCGCCAGTAGCGCCTCAGCTCGTAGGCGATGGGCGAGACGGCGCCGCCGAACATCTCGTCGATCTGGCGGTAGGCGCGCCAGCGCTCGACCGGGTCGGCCACGCCGGAGGCCACGCGGTAGCACTTCTCGCAGAGGTAGGTGTTGCCGATCTCGTGCAGCTCACGGCGCTTCTCGGGGAACTCGCGCTCGATGACCTCGAGCAGGTGCACGGCGTCCTCCGCCCACTGGACGGCCTGCACCGAGGTGCCGCGGTTGTCGTCGTGTCGCCGGAAGCTCGCGAGTACCTCGTCGACGTCGACGTGGCCGTGTCTGGCCATGAGCGTGGCGGTCGCCTTGACGTCCTGGTAGAGGCCGTGTGGGCTGGTGAAACCGCCTATCGAGCGCAGCTGAGCCGTGTTGTAGAGCGTCGACGCCATGTAGAGCGGCGTCTTGCGCTGGAACCAGCGCAGCATGACGCCGGCGCCGTCGAGCCCGTCGGTGAGCGTGCGGTTCTGGGAGAGTACCCGTCCGGAGGCGTCGATGACCCGCGAGCCGGTCCTCACCAGCCCGACGTCGAGCCGGCCGTCGAGCGCCGCCACGCACCGCGAGACGAACTGCGGGTCGAGGAGGTCGTCGTCGTGAAGGAGGACGAAGTAGTCGCCGGTGGCGTTCTCCAGGCAGGAGTTGAAGTTGGCGTTGGCGCCGATGTTGGTCTCGTGGCGGATGTAGCGCAGCCGCTCGTCGGACAGCGTCGCGATGTAGGCGTCGGTGCCGTCGGTCGAGGCGTTGTCGCAGACGAGGATCTCGAGGTTCTCGTAGTCCTGCGCCAGGGCGCTGGCCAAGGCGTGGGGGAAGTAACCGTCACGCCGGTTGTAGGTCGGCATGCCGATCGTCACCCTCAGCCGTCGATTCAAGGGGCGATCCATCAGTAGAGCCTACCGTTAGAGGCCGTGTTTGTCGGCGATGACGGTCTCTTTCCCGGCTTTCGTGACACGATGGGCTGGCGCATGCCTGCCGATCACCAAGGTCCCCGCGATCCCGACCGCTCCGGCGGCGCGGACGGCCGCTACCGCCAGTTGGACGGCTCGCCGGGCCCCGACGCGAAGGTTCACGACGCGCAGGTCGCCGGCGCCCCGCCCACCCTGATGGTGCCGTTCCCCGCGCTCAAGCGCTTCCTCGTGCGGGCCGTCGTGTACACGCTGCTGCTGGGCGTGCCGGCCGCGGCGTTGGCGTTCCTGGCGAGCAACAGGGCCGAGCCGGTGTTCTCCGCCGAGGCGACTCTGCTGGCTCCGCTGCGCACGATCAGCGTCGACCTGCCGTACGACGCGCCGGCCGCCAGCGGACCCATCGTGCCCTTGGCGTACGGCGCGGCCATCGAGAGCGCGAGCGTGCTCGTCGACGCCTGGCGGCGGCTCAACCCGAGCGTGAGCCACGAGCCGAGCATCGTCGACATCGAGCTGCTGCGCGACAGCGTCGACTTCCGCTTCGAGGAGCGACGCCGCTCGACGCTGATCATGATCGGCGCCGTGGGTGGCTCGCCCGACCTGGCGATGTCGAGAGCCAACGCCGTGGCAGCTGCGCTGCTCGGCTGGGACGACGCCAGGGCGCGAGCGGAGGCGGCGGAGCAGGTCGTGCAGACCGAGAGCCGGCTCGCGGCTCTCGAGCGGCAGCTCGCCGAGCTGCGCAGCGTCGGCAGCCGCGCGACGTCAGCCCAGGTCAACTCGCTCTCCCTGCTCACCGTCGAGCTGAGGCAGAGCCTCGGCGCGACGCGCTCGCTCGCGGTCGGCGCGCGCGGCAACCTCGAGCTGCTCCAGCCGGCCACCCGGCCGACGCAGATCCGGCCTAGCCCCCTGGTGAACGCGCTGGTGGCGGCCGGGCTCAGCGGCATCCTGGTCGTCGCCGTCCTGCTCATCAACGCGGGCCGCGACCGCCGCGTGCACACGCCCGCCGG
>CAZQVC010000084.1:0-5379 GCA_964596625.1 uncultured bacterium
GGAACCTTCGATATCGACCGCCTGTTCACCGACTTCCAACCGTGAGGCGCGCCGACCCAATCAGCCGGCAGCCAACGTCATTAACGACTCCCGGCGCAGCTTCAGGCCGGCTCGTGCCGGTGTGCGACTCCGGGTGAGCCTCGGGAGGTGTCAGAAGCCCCCCCTGGACATTCAGCGTTCGTTGAGTGTACACTCAACGAACTTACGCTATGCCCACACCTCCCCACGAACCTCCCCAGACGCGTCGCGACAAGGCCGAAGCGCGCCGGCAACAGATCCTGGACGTCGCGCTCGACCTCTTCGCCCGCCAGGGCTACTCGGCCACCACGACCAAGCAGATAGCCCAGAGCATCGGCGTGGCCGAGGGCCTGATCTTCCACTACTTTCCCAACAAGGAACAGTTGCTGCTCGCTCTCACGCGGCAGCGCCGGACCATCATGGGCGAGGTCCAGGCGCTGCTCACAGATGTCGAGGACAAGCCCGCGCGCGAGGTGCTGCAGACCATCGTCGTCGGCTGGGTGGACGTCATACACCGACAAGCGAGCCTCGTGATCATGCTCCTGGTCGAGTCGCAGTCCAATCCGGAACTGGCGCAGGCCTTCGCTGACGTTATGGGCGAGACCATCGGCGCCATGGCGCACTACCTCGAGTCACGGGTACGCGCCGGCGAGCTTCGCGCCGACCTCCATACTCAGACCAGCGCGATGATGTTCTTCTCCTCTCTCTTGATGTTCTTCCTCGCCAACCGACATCTCGAGGACCACGACTGGTCGAAAGCGGCCTCTGCATTCACCGCAGCGATGCTCGACACCTGGTTCAAAGGGGCCGCCAACACAGCCCAACCGGAACCCCACCCCGCAGCCGCCAACAACGGCTAGCTAGAGAAGGAGGCGCTCCATCAACTCATTTCCTTGATTGCTTTATTGAGTAAGTACATAGTCAATCGACAGATCGCCACCAAGCCTCCACGGGCGGTGCAACCCGCCGAACACCACCGAACTGAGAGCCGACCAGTTGAACATTCACCCTGTACTGACCCAGCCGAGAATCCCCTGCACCTCACCACTGGGACCGAGGGGCGCTGAGCGCCCATGAGGCGTGTCGCTGACTTCGTACTGAACCGAAGCCGGTTAGTCATCGGCCTGTTCGTAGTGCTCACGCTGCTCATGGCGCTGAGCGCGTCGAGGACCGTGACCGACAACCGCACCGAGGCCCTCTACCCCGATCACTCGCGAATCGATGCGCTGACGCGCGAGCTCGAGGCCACCTTCAACCAGCACCAGCGACTGCTGGTGGTGGTCGAGCACGAGCTCGGCGACATCTTCACCCCGGTCGCCCTGGAGGCGGTGCGCGCCCTCGACACCGCCCTCCGGCAACTGCCTGCGGTGGTCGAGGTCACCTCCGTCGCCACGGCCAGTCGCATGGAGGACGACGACGGCTTCCTCATCGTTGAGGACCTCATGCCGCAAGGCAGCATCGCCGAGGCCGACGCCGCCCAGATCCGGGAGTACCTGGCGACCTCGCCCATGTACGAGCACGTCACGCTGGTGACGCACGACGGCCGTTACGCCAGCCTCATCGTGGAGCTCCGTGAGGGCCTTGACGCGGCCGCGGTCGCCAAGAGCGTCGACGCTCTGCTCGCGAGCAGCTGGCCGGGCGACTACTCGCTGGCCGGCCAGGCGTTCACGAGCATGGAGCTGCAGAACATCATCGGACGCGACCTGCCGATCCTCGGCGGCATCGCCATCGCCCTCATCCTACTGATGCTCTTCCTCAACTTCCGCACGGTGCAAGGCACCTTCCTACCCCTCGTGCAGATCCTCGTCGGCGTCGTGTGGGGCATGGGGCTCTTCCAGCTGCTCGGGCACAAGCTCATGGCGTTGACCGTCATCGGCCCCATCGCGGTCATGGCCGTCGGCAGCTCCTTCGCGCTTCACCTGCTGGGTCGGTACTACTTCGAGCTCTCGCGCGGCTCGGATAAGTACACGGCCATCTCCCACATGCTCACCGAGACCGGTCTGGGCGTCACCCTCTCCGGTCTTGCCATCGCCGCCGCCATGAGCACGTTCCTCCTCTCCGACCTCGCCATGGTGCGCGGGCTCGGGCTCCTGGCGGCCCTCGGGGTCCTGGCGGCGCTACTCGCCTCGATGCTGCTTCTCCCCGCCCTGCTCAACGTGCTGCCGACGCCAAGGCGCGTTGCCGACCCGGATGACCCCGGCGCGATCGGCACCCTCCTCGGACGACTGGCCCGGTTCGTGACCGCGCGGCGCAAGGCGGTGCTGACCGTGGCAGTCCTACTGGTCATCATCGGCGTCGCCGGCACCACCCGCATAGTGTCCAACACCTCCATCCTCGCCTTCTTCCCGGAGAGCGGTCCCACCCGCACGAGCGTCGAGACGGTCGAGCAGGTGCTTGGCGGTTCGGCGAACCTGACGGTGTGGCTCGAAGGCGACCTCACGGACCCGGACCTGCTCGCGGCCATGCTGCGCTTCCAGGAGCAGGCTTCCGAGTTGGAAGGCATGGGCCCGGGGCAGTCGATAGCCAACGTGTTGCACGCGCTCCACTTGACGCTCACCGGCGAGGACGCACTGCCAGCATCGAGCGCGGCCATCGCCCAGGAACTCCTGCTCTTCCAGTCCTCGGGCGGGTTGGCGGACCTGACCCGCTTCGCGACGCTTGACTACCAGCAGGCCATCATCAGCTTCGTCACGGAATCGATGTCTACCGGCCGCGCCGGCGAGTTGGAGGCCGAGATCGGCGAGCTCGCGGAGGCCAACTTCGGAGAGCTGGCAACGGTTCGTCTGACGGGCCAGCCGCTCCTCGAACGCGAGATCGAAGAGGCCATGCGCCACGACTTCGTCATAAGCCTCACGCTGGCCATAGCGCTGGTCATCCTCATCGACAGCTTCGTGCGCTCCTTCCGGGCAGCGGCGGTGACGATCCTGGCGCTGCTGGCCACGGTCGCGCTGCAGTACGGCATCCTCGGCTGGTTCGGCATCCCCCTCAACCTCGCGACGATGCTCATGGGCGCGCTGGCCATCGGCGTCGGCGACTACGCCATCCACCTCACCGTGCGCTACATGGAGGAGAGGCGCAACGGCCTCGACCCCGAAGCAGCCATGAGTCACACGCTCATGACCTCGGGCAGACAGATCCTGTTCACGGCCATCACCCTGGGCGCGGGGTTCAGCGCGCTCGCCTTCGCCAGGTTCGTACCGGTAGCCACCCTTGGCGGGCTGATGCTACTGACCGTCGCTCTTGTCGGCATAGCCACGCTCACGCTCCTGCCGGCCGCGTCCCTGACCGTCTTCCGCAACCCCCACTCCCGCTTCCAAGGCACCTCGGAGGTAAGCCAACATGCCTGACCGCCAGCCACGCCCGCTCCTGCGACTCGTCCGCGAACGGATCGCGCCTCTCCTGGTCGCGCTCCCGCTCGTGATGCTCCCACCCGCTATGGCGCAGCAGTACGCCAGCGCCGAGGAACTCATGGCCGCTGTCGACGCCCGCCCCGAGCCCAGCACCACCCAAGCCAAGCTGAACATGACCATCACGCTCGCCTCGGGACAAAGCCTCAGCCGCGAGCTCCAGATGTGGGCCGACGGCGAAGACCGGCGCCTTATCAAGTTCACCGCACCGGCCGATATCGCCGGCTCCGGCTTCCTCCAGATCGAGGATGAAGGCGGTACCCAGACCCTCGTCTACCTTCCGGCCCTCGGGCGTACGCGCCGCATCGCAGGCGGCCAGCAGGGGGAGTCCTTCTTCGGCTCCGATTTCTCCTACGAAGACATAACCGGCATCGAGCCCGAGGACTACACGCACACGCTGCTCGACGTCAAAGATGGGTCCATCTACCTGGTGGAGGCCGTGCCGACCGCGGAGAGCGGCTCGACGTACGACCGGCTGCTGCTTGAGGTGCCCGAAGACACCCTGGTGCCGCTACGGGCCGAGTACTACCGCGACGGGCGGCTGGCCAAGGTGCTGAGCGTGACCACCGCCAGCATGGTGGACGGCTATCTGGTCCCGACCGAGCGCAAGATGGAGACGATCAGCAACGGCTCGGTGACCAGCTTCACGGTCCTTACCCAGACGGATGTGACGTTCGACGAAGAGCTGCCAGCCGAGCTTTTCACCGAACGTTACCTGGCGCGTTGAAATGGAACTGACTCGCGCACTTCGTTTGGTCATGTTCGCGGGCGCCCTCCTGGCCCCAGGTTCCGCGGTGGCTCAAGTGGACTGGCAACTCGGTGGCAGCGCCGACGTCAGGTTCGGCGTAGCGCTGGACGGCTCCCTGCCGATCGCCGAGGCCGCGGTCGAGCTTCGAGCCTCGGGAGAGATCGGTAGCGGCCTCTTACCGGACGCTTCGTTCACCGTTGGGCTGCAGGGCGGCTACGACGCCGCCTCCGGCGCAGGTGACGTCGGTGTCGACGTCGCGCACGCCACGATCTACCTCGATGAGGTCGACGTGACGGTAGGTAAACAGCGCGTGACCTGGGGTTCTACCGATGGGGTGAACCCAGTAGACGTGCTCAACCCACGCGACCTGTCGTTCCCGCCGGGCAGCGAGAAGCTCGCCGTTCCGATGCTCTATGCCAGCATCTACGCGGCCGACGACTTCCGCGTTCAGGCGGCGCTGGTGCCGGTCTTCACGCCACCGCTCCTGCCGGGCCCGGACTGGCGTGCCTTACCGCCGGCGGCCGTGCCGCCGGGCGTAACCATCGTGGGGCAGTTGCCACCCGAGGAGCAGCGGCCGGCGGCGGAGCTGGGCAACGTGCAGTTCGGTGTGCGCGCCACTGCCCTGCTCGGCGACTTCGACGTGAGCGCCACGTACGTCCACGGCTTCCGCAATCAGCCGACACGCTGGGCCCGCATCGAGCCGACAAGCACGCCCGGCGAGTACCTGCTTCAGCCCATGATCAGCTACGACCGCATCGACCTGATCGGCCTGGATTTCTCGGGCGTACTTGGCGATGTCGTGCTTCGCGGGGAGGCCGCCTACATCTTCACCGACGACCCGGGCGGTGTCTCCCCTGCCATCGGCAATCACTCTGCCCAAGCCGTCCTTGGCGCCGAGTACCTGATCCCGAAGGGCCCGCGCACCGTGCTACAGACCGTCTTCGACTACGTCGCCCCGGACGCCGGCGCAGAGGCGGACCTGAACCTCAAGTTCATGACCGCCCTCGTCTACCAGACCGGCGTTCGCAGCCAGGTCGACCTCGGCTGGATGCAGAACCTCGACGGCAGCGGTGCCTTACTGCCAACGGTCTCCTACACCTTCGCTGACGGCGTCGTGGGCACGGCCTCCGCGTACGTCTTCTACGGCGGCGACGGCACGGAGTTCGGTGGCTGGCGCGAGAACTCACAGCTGCGGGTAGGTTTGAA
>CAZQVC010000084.1:5479-9599 GCA_964596625.1 uncultured bacterium
TGGGAGGCGAGATCGGCCTGGAGGCCCACTCCGAACTGGACCAGTTCTTGCGAATCGAACAGGGTCGCGGCCTTGTCCAGATGGGCCAGTCGATCGATGCGTTGGACTTCGAGGAACAGATCGGCGACAACTGGGTCGTACTCGTACCCGCGGGGATGTGGCACAACATCACCAACGTCGGCGACACGCCCCTGAAGATCTACTCGATCTACGCTCCACCGGAGCATCCGCACGGCAC
Organism: uncultured bacterium; assembly: GCA_964596625.1. Taxonomy (GTDB): domain Bacteria; phylum Deinococcota; class Deinococci; order Deinococcales; family Trueperaceae; genus DASRWD01. The sequence continues at coordinate 5,718 of CAZQVC010000084.1, forward strand.
CGTACACGCCACCAAGGCCGAGTCAGACGCGGCGGAAGGCCACGATCATTGAAGCCTGCTGCCGCACCAGATTTGATGCTTCCCTGCTGCGTATTGCGCTTAGCCGTATCTCTCCCTTACTCCTGTAATGAGCGGGTCGGGGCTTGGCGGGTGTCTTCCCTCCTCGACTAACCTCGCACTAAGCCGGCGCTTTGCCGGCTGGGGGTTGCGGCGGCGAATCGTGGACCGAATCCCGCTACTGGTAGTACTCTCAACGAAATGCTGTTGGAACGAGCTCAGCCTCTCGGCGAGCTCGAAGCGCTCGTCGAGACGGCCTCGAGAGGCGCGGGGTCCCTTGCGCTGGTCGCAGGTGAGGCGGGTGCCGGAAAGTCCGTCTTGGTACGCGCCTTCTTGGAGTCGCTGGACGAGTACACGAGGGTCGTCCAAGGCGCCTGCGATCCACTGACGACACCACGGCCGCTCAGTCCGCTCTACGACTTCAGGACCGAGCAGTCCGGCTGGTTGGCCGACCTCGACCTAAGCGGCGACACCATGTCCGCCTTTCGTGCTGTGCTCGAACGGCTCCGGACAAGCACCAGACCGGTAGTGATGGTCATCGAAGACGTGCATTGGGCGGACGAGGCGACCCTCGACTTCCTGCGCTTCATCGGACGCCGGATCGGCACCAGCACGGCCGTCGTGATCTGCACGTACAGGGACGATGAGGTCGGCCCGGAACATCCCTTACGCCAGGTACTGGGGCAGCTCATACCACTGGACACGACGGCGCGCCTGGAGGTGCCCGCTCTCACGCTGGATGCCGTGAGGACTCTCGCCAGCGGAACCGCGATCGAACCAGTTTCCCTTCATGAACTCACCGGCGGCAACGCGTTCTTCGTGACCGAGGTGATCGCCTCCGGCTCCACCCTGCCGTCGTCCGTTCACGACGCGGTGCTGGCGCGCGTGGCTGCGCTCACGTCGGGACCGCGCGAAGTTGTCGAAGCCGTTTCGATGGCGCCCCGCGACCTCCAGGTCGAGCTCGCGTTGAGGCTCGTAAACGGTATTGCCGAGAGCGTCGACAGGGCCGTCTCTTCGGGCGTGCTTCAGAGCGACGGCCTCCGTTTGAGGTTCAGGCACGAACTCGCTCGGGCCGCTGTGGAGAGCGCTGTCCCCCCAGCTCGGCGGCATGAACTCCACCGGCGCATGCTTTCCTTGCTCCTCGAGGAGCACCCGAACAACCACGCGCGTCTCGCGCACCACGCGGTCCGCGCCCAGTCGCCAGAGCTGGTCATCGAGCACGCACCTGCCGCTGCCAGGGAGGCGGTCGCTCGAGGGGCGCGGCGCGAAGCAGCGACGTACTTCCGTGCTGCACTAGCCCATCGCGACCTCCTGGAGGCCGCCGTGGAGGCGCAGTTGCGCTACGAACTGAGCCGCGAGCTCCGGTTCCTCGATCGTCCGAACGAGTCCCTCCACGAACTTGACCTCGCGATCGCGCACTTTCGTGCGGGCCACGACGAGAGGCTACTGGGTGAGGCATTGACCGAACGACAGACCGTGCTGTGGAACCTTGGCCGCCTCGCGGCGGCTGCGGCAGCCGGGCGCGAAGGCCTGACCATCCTCCGGCCCCTCGGGCCTACGGTCACACTTGGCATGGCCCTGTACCGCTCCGCCCATCACCACATGCTTTCGCGCCACCTGGCATCCGCCAATCGCGCCGTGGAGGAGGCGCTAGCCGTGGCGGCAGAGGTGGGCAGTGCCGAAGTCGAGTGGCTGGCCACGATGATTCGCGGGACCGTCGAGATCGTGCTCGGGGACGGCCAATCCGGCGTCCGGCAGCTACGCCTCTGCCGCGACAAGGCCGCCGAGATGGGAAACCGCCACCACGAGTCCATAGCTCTGAGCATGCTGGGGTCGGGGGGCGGTGAGTGCCGACTTTACGAGCCGGCACTACAGGCGCTGGACGACTGCATCAAGATCGCGGTCGCCAACGACGACGACTACACGGCGGCATACAACCTGTCCTGGAAGGCCCGGATCGCCTTCGAACAGGGTCGCTGGGACGATGTTGACGGCCAAGCAAACGAGGCGATGCGTAGCTCAGCGCATGGCAAGGGCATCAGCTACCTGACGGCCATGGGCGCCGTCGGCCGCGTCAGGGTTCGCCGAGGCGATCCGGGCGGTCGCGACCTCCTCGCCGAGGTCATCGAGTCGGGTAAGACGAATGAACTCCAGCACATCTGGTCGCCTATTGCTGGCCTCGCAGAGCACCACTGGTTAAGGGGCGAAGTCGAGTTGATGAGGGACGTGCTGCAAGGACCGTACGAGCGCGCCCTCGACACCGACAGTCGTTGGGCGCGAGGCGAGCTCGGGTTTTGGCTCTGGCGAGCCGGAGCGCTTCAGGCTGCTCCCTTCCATGCGGCAGAACCGTTCGCCTTGCAGATCGCGGGCGACTGGCGCGCCGCCGCAGCAGCCTGGGAGGAGATCGGTTGTCCCTACGAGGTGGCGTTGGCGCTCGCCGACGGCGACGTCGAGGCGATGCTCGAGGCAGTCAAGATCTTCGATGCCCTCGGTGCCGGACCCATGGCGCAGCGGACGCGCGACGCGCTGCGACAGGCCGGCGTCCCCTCCATTCCGCGCGGGCCACGCAGGTCGACGCGCTCCAACCCCGGCGGGCTTACGGACCGGCAACTCGAAGTGCTGGAACTGATCGGCACGGGTCTCAGCAACGCCGAGATCGCCGAAGCTCTCCGACTGTCGAGGAAGACCGTAGAGCACCATGTCTCCGCGATCCTCGGCAAGTTGGAGGTCAGCAGTAGAGATGAGGCGGTGGCCGTAGGCCTGGGTGAGGAACCGCCCGAAACCTAGGTAGACGGGGCCCCAAACTTGCGGGTGCCTCCCCGATGCGCGGCCACACTGCGAGCACGTAGCGTGCCTTCGAAGCCGGTAGAGCCGGCCAGAGAGGAGTAGGCATGCGACGCTACGTGATAGAACGCGACTTCCCTGAAGGACTCGAGATCCCAGCGGACGCAAGCGGGCAAGACGCCATGCGCTCGATAGTCCGCAACAACCACAGCGAGGGCGTGACCTGGGTACACTCGTTCGTCACCCCGGACCACAAGAAGGCTTTCTGCATCTACGACGGTCCCTCCCCCGAGGCGATCCGGCGGGCCGCCGGGCTCAACGACCTGCCCGTCGAAGCCATACACGAGGTCAGCGTGTTGGACCCGTACTTCTACCTGGGCCGGTCGACATGAAGTGGCGCCTCTCGTGCACGCAGGGCCTAGCGTTAGTCTCCGTTCTGGGCTTTGCTGTATTCGGGGTCGCCCTCGCGGACGCCGGCCACGACGAGACGATGAGCATGCACACCGCCGCCACGGCCGACGTCGCTTCGGCCACCAAGGCGACGGCCGCCTTCCAGGACGTCGAGGAGGCCGAGGCCGCGGGCTACGTCAGCACCATCGACACCCTCGGTTGCTTCCACGACTCGGAAGTAGGCGGCATGGGGCTTCACTACCTCAACGAATCGCTGATGGACGATCAGATGGACGTCACTGCACCCGAGGCTCTCGTGTACGAGCTCGACGCCAACGGTGAGATCGTCGGGCTCGTCGCCCACGAGTACATAGTGCCCATCGAGGCGTGGACGGACGCCGAACCGCCGAGCCTGTTCGGGCTCGAATACCACCAGCACCCCGTGCTTCCGCTCTGGATCCTCCACACCTGGTTATGGAAGGACAACCCCTTGGGAGTGTTCAACGACTACAACCCCACCGTGAGGCTGTGCCCGGACGGCGTCCCTCTCTTCGGGGTCGACCTGCCCTAGCCTGTTCGACGGGTGATTCTTCGACACACTGCTGGCACCCAAGTCGCCGGCGCCGCCCTGAGCGCGTCGGCGGCTTGTTC
>CAZQVC010000085.1:0-5484 GCA_964596625.1 uncultured bacterium
AACCACCACCACGAACCCAAGAGCGCGTAGAGCACGATACCTGCGGCCGCGCCGACGATGAGGCCCAGAGCGGAGTAGCGAAACGATCTGTCTCTCATGACCCTGCTCCCTTCAAGATCGGTGACCCAAGCTCGATGGCGCCAAGAAGCCTCTTATTGCAAGGATATGAAGCTACTATCCCCCAACCTAAGGGTCATCTGTCCTAAGTTCGTCCGGGTAACCTAAACGTTGATGCGGAAGTACCGCTAGTGAGTTCAGAAGGCCAACTTGAATCGCTTCCCTTTGGGGAGGGCCGCTCGGACGGTTCATTACGGAAGCGAACCTTGGAACATGGAGATCGGGCGAACGGAGTCGTGCCGATCGCGACGGCGCGAGGCCTTACGAGGTCGTTCGGGCAGATGGTCGCCGTGCACGATCTCTACCTCGAGGTGCATCAGGGCGAGGTGCTCGCTCTCTTGGGCCACAACGGTGCGGGCAAGACGACGACGCTGCGCCTATTCAATGGGGTACTTGAGCCTACCTCGGGCGACGTGAAGGTCTTCGGCCTGTCGCCCACCATCGACGGGCCGGCGGTAAGGGCTCGCACTGGCGTGTTGACGGAGTCTCAATCGTTGGAGGATCGGCTCACAGCCAGGCAGAACCTGCGCTACTACGCGGCGCTTTACGGCTACCCCGAGGACCGGGTGGACGATCGCATCGATGAGTTGTTGGACGTCTTCGACCTGTCGGACGCAGCGGACCGACGCGTTGGCGGGTTCAGCAAGGGGATGCGCCAGAAGCTAGCGCTCGCGAGAGCCCTGCAGCACGAGCCTGAACTGCTGTTCCTCGACGAACCCACGTCCGGCCTCGATCCGTTGGCAGCTCGGCAGGTGACGGCGCTGATCACCGAGTTGAGTAGGACAGGTGGCAGGACAGTTGTGCTGTGTACGCACAACCTGGCGGAGGCTAGCTCTGTGGCCGACCGTGTTGCAGTGCTCCGCGAGGGCAGGCTCGTAGCGTTGGGCACACCAGCAGAGTTGGTGGCAGCGGTGGGCGCCAGGTCCCGGCTACGGTTGACGGTCGCCATCGGCGACGAGGACACGGTGCGCAGCGAGTTGACTGACATCGACATCACCTCTGAAGCACCGGGCGCGCTCCTGTTGAGCGGCGTGAGCCGCGAGCGTGTGCCGGGCATGGTGCGCGCACTCGCAGCAAGGGACGTGTCGGTCTTCGCCATCGAGCCGCAGGAGCCGACGCTCGAAGAGGTCTACTTCTCGCTCTACGAGAAGGACGCGAGTCCAGCATGACTCCCGACCGTAGAAGGGCGATCACTGCCGTCGTCTGGAAGGACCTTCGCGTAGCCATGGCTAGCAAGTCCGTCGTGCTACCACTGGCGATAGTCCCCCTCATCTTCATCGTGGTGCTACCGGTTGCCTTGGCGCTTCTGGCGCCGTCGGCCGCCACCGACGCCGGCCGCGACCTCATACGTCAACTCGAGGACTTCTCCCCCACCCTCCTCGGCTCCCTGGAGGGTCTTGACGACCCACAGAAAGTCGTCGTCGTCGGCCTCGTCTACATGATGGCGCCGCTGTTCCTCCTGCTTCCCGTGATGTTCGCCAGCGTTCTTGCCGCAGACAGTTTCGCTGGTGAGAAGGAGAGGCGCACCATCGAGGCGCTGATCTACAGCCCGATCGCTGACCGTGACCTGCTGGTCGCGAAGATCCTCTCGGCCTGGTTGCCGGCGGTGACGATCGGCCTGGTGGCCTTCATCATCTACGCGCTCACCGCGAACCTCGCGGCCTGGCCGGTCATGGGAAGGGTCTTCCTACCGACGTGGATGTGGGTGGTTCTGGTCCTCTGGGTAATGCCGGCAGCTGCAGCCGTGAGCCTTGGCGCGACGGTCATCGTCTCCGCGCGAGTCAGCACGTTCCAGGAGGCCTACCAGCTGGGTGCGGTGGTAGTGCTGCCGATCATCGCGCTCGTCATCGCCCAGGCCACCGGCGTGATGTACCTGAGCGTGTGGCTGGTGGCTGTTCTCGGTGGCCTCTTGTGGGCGGTGGCGGCCCTTCTCGTGTGGCTGGGAGGCAGACGTTTCGGCCGGGCACAGATCATCGCTCGCCTCTAGACTCCCGCGTCAACACCACCCCTCTCAGGAGGTGGGAAACCAACGCCGAGCGCGCGACGTCCCGATCCGAATATCAGGGTACGCGGTGGAACGAGGCCGAGGCGATCAGGCTTATCGCCAACGCACAGAACGATACAGCCGCCCAACCAACCAGGCCGGGGAAGATTGACGAGACGAACAGGTACGGCTGGGCGATGGCCCAGCCCAGCACGGCCAACAGGATCAGTCCGAGCGATGCCATGACCAGCCGCGACGAGAGGCCGACCGTCGACAGCGGATCCAATGACAACTCTCCCCTGTTAAGCCCTACCGCCAGGCGGCTTACTAGCGCGGCGGACGCGATGAGCGTAAGAGCAATGACGAAGCGCAGTGCGGTAGTAGCGCGTGAAATGGTGCTCATGCCGAGTGACCCCAGTCCGCTCCAGCGCGCCCAATCGTCGAGCACCACAGCCATGAGTGGCCAGCTCCGTTGGCTGTTCGTCAAGATGACGATGCCCTCCCCCGCCTCCGGCACGGCATGAAAGTGACTCATCCAGCCATGTCCTTGCCCGCCGTGCCAGACAGCCAGACGCCCGTCCGGAAGGCGCTCCGTGAAGTGACCGGACGCGTAGGCATCTGCAACAAAGCCGTAGAGACCGGAGATCGGGATCCGAGGGGTATGTAGCTCCCTAACGCTCTCGTAGGTGAGCACGCGGTGGCTCGTGGTGCCGTGTGACTCCATCCCGGCAGCTACGAAGCGGGCCACGTCCTCTACCGTGGCGAGCAGACCGCCGGAGGCCAGCGTCGGGTACACGTACGGCTGCACCGGAACTCCCCGTAGGTCGTAAGCCGTCGGCAGGGACGCGGCTAGCACGTCGTCGAGCGCGTAGGTGGAGTGGTTCATCCCAAGCGGGAGCAAGACCTCCTCGCGCATGAAGACGTCGAAGGACCGCCCCGTCACTGCCTCTACTACCAGCTCAAGCAAGGCATAACCGACGTTCGAGTAGATGAACCGCGCGCCCGGCTGTGCGACGAACGTGATCTCACGAGCCAGGTACTCCTCAAGCGATGGCTTCTCCTCCGCTGGGTCGTACTCCTCACCGATACGGCCGAGCGCAAGTCCCGCACTGTTGCTCAGAAGCTGCGCCACCGTGACCTCCCGCAGCTCAGGTCCCGACCCGGGCGTCTCCCCGGTAACGACATAGCGCTGTACGGGGTCATCGAGGTTCAGGTAGCCCTGCTCAACCAGGGACATGATCCCCCAGGCCGTCACCGACTTCGAGATCGATTCCACGCGGAACACAGCGTCGCTAGTGAGTTCGCGTCGGCGATCGAGGTCGGCGTAGCCGAAGGCGTCCGACCAGACCACCTCGCCGTCGCGAACCAACGCCAATGCAGCGCCCGGGATGCCGTACAGCTCCAGCCAACTCGGCATCTGCCGCTCCAGATGCGCAACGAACTCGGCCAACGGCTCGCCCCTCTCCGAGCGAACCCCATGGCAGCCGCCGAGCAGAAGCAGCAGGCCCAGGCCGACGAACCGGCCCGTCACAGGTCCTCCCGCCCGAAGCGCCACAAGGCGAACGTCATGAGCACGCCACACCAGACGAGCGTCGAGAGTACGGGCCAAGCACTGGGCAGCGCCATACCCTGCCCCACGACCGCGGCGAAGCGACCCAACACCCATGGCGTGACCTGTGCCAAGCCCGGAGCAAGACCGATGACCAGATCGCCCCCAAGCAACAGCCCCAACGAGACCGCCAACACCACGCTACGGTTGTCAAGCGCCGCGCTGAGGGCCAAAGAGAGCGTCAGGTAGAAGAGTACAGCGATGGCGTCGAGCCCGAGCGCACCTGCGAAGTGGCCGACCGGCAGTGGCTCACCGTTCTCCAACGAGAGCAGCCCGTACGCGACGATGCCCGGCACCACGAGCGCAGCGACGAGCAGGGCAGCTGCGTTGGCAACGAGTTTGGCCGTGAGGAACGCCGTGCGCCCTACGGGTTTGGAGAGCACCCAGGCTGCAGTGCCGAGCTGCCGCTCACCGATGACGCTACCGTGCATCAACAGCACGGCCCCGATGGCCGGCACCAGCGCCCCCAATGAGAAGAACATTTCGAGCCCCAGCGCCAGAACGCTCTCGGCCTGCGACACGAACACTTCGCGCATGAGGTAAAGCGGCAACAGCAGGGAGCCGATGAGTATCGCCAGCCAGATCAGTGGTTGCAGCCACCACGACCGTGTCCCCGTCCAGGCGCTCATCTCCTTGCGGAAGACGTTGCCGAACCCGCGCATGGCCTGCCACCCGCGTGACCTTGCGTGCGCCTCAGGCAGTGACGGTGCCGCCTGGCTCGTCATGATCACCTCCGCTCACGAGATCGTGAAACACGTCCTCGAGCTCGGCTCTGCTGCGGGAGAACTCCAGGACTCGCACCTCCGGATGCCGTAGGACCATCCTCAGCAAACTCGCCTCTGCGGCTTCGGTGTCGTTGACGGTGACGGCCCATGTCGGTCCAGTCGCGCCAGCTTGCGAGTCGACGGCCTCGATCCACGCCTGTCGCCTGAGCTCATCCCGTAGGCCGTCGGGCGCCCCGCTCAGCACGAGCTCGTAGCTGGCGCCCTGTTCAGCGGCTAGTAGCCGCTCTATCGGAGCTTGCGCCACCAGGCGCCCGGCCTTGAGGATCGCTACACGGTCGCTTACGCGTTGGACGTCATCGAGGATGTGCGTCGAATACACGACCGTGGCACGCTCCTTCAGGCGCTCGAGGATGTCCAGCACGTCACTGCGACCCATCGGGTCGAGAGCCGCGGCGGGCTCATCGAGGATCAGCAGGTCGGGATCGTGGATGACCGCTTGAGCGAGGCCCAGACGCTGCCTCTCCCCGCCCGAGAGACCGCCCACGGGCCGGTTAGCCTTGCCTCGTAGCCCGACGATCTCCAAGGCCGACGCGACCCTCTTGTCGTGATCGGCGGCTGGGATGTGAGCGAAGAAGCGCAGAACGAACCGCAACGTCTCGATGGCGGTCAGGTGGCCGTAAAACCTCGGCTCCTGAGCCAAGTAGCCGACGCGGCTACGGATCGTGACACTGTCTTGCACGATGTCCAGCCCGAAGATGCTGCCTCGTCCACTAGTGGGTCGCACGAGGCCCAAGAGCAGCTTCATCGCCGTGCTCTTACCCGAACCGTTCGGCCCCAACAGTCCGAAGATCGAATGACGCGGTACCACCAGTTCGAGCTCGGTCAGGGCCCGGATCGAACCGTAGGACTTGCTTAGGCCACGCGTTCGAATCACCGCATCCGTATCACTCACCGGATCTCCCCCCGCCCGGCGTGCCTCCCGGCCGGTCAGTGCAAGAGTGCGGCTCCGGTCCATCCACGTGCGAGTGTCAGAAGTCCCGCACGATCAC
>CAZQVC010000085.1:5584-9557 GCA_964596625.1 uncultured bacterium
GTGACCAGCGAGGTGGGCGGCTCGAACTCGGGGGGAACGAACGGGGCTTCGGTCATCGTCGGACTGTATCCATCCGGGGGCCCGCGCGCGACCCCCACTTCGCTCACCCGCTCTCAGCGAGCGGGAGTATCGTCTGGCCATGCGCGAGATCGTGGTTCAGGAGTCCATCACGTTGGATGGGGTCATCCAGGCACCGGGCGGGCCCGAGGAGGACCCGACCCAGGACTTCCCGTACGGAGGTTGGACCGCCCCGTTCGGTGGAAGCGGAGACCCTCGCGTGAGCCAGTTCATGTCTAACGTGCTGGCGCCCGCGGACTTGCTGCTGGGCCGCAGGACGTTCGAGATCTTCGAGAGCTACTGGCCCGACCATGCCGACAACTGGCCGGGCGTCATGGACGTCACGAAGTACGTGGTGAGCACGACCTTGGACGAGACCCTGGTCGAGAACTCCCGGTGGCCGAACTGCAGGCTGCTGAAGAGCGCCGACGACGTCGAGCAACTCAAGCGGTCGGACGGTTCACAGCTCAAGGTCTGGGGCAGTAGCGTGCTCGTCCAGTCGCTCATGGCACGCGACCTGGTGGACGAGCTGGTCCTGTTGACCTACCCGGTGGTGCTGGGGACCGGCAAGCGTCTCTTCGCCGCTGGCTCGGCTGCCGGCACCTACCGTCTCCTCGATGGCGTGATGAGCCCGAGCGGCGTCTACCTCGCCCGTTACGGCAGAGCCGGAGACGTAAAGACCGGAACCGTGGGCGAGTAAGCCAAGTACTTCGACCTTAAAGCTGCCAAAACCGCCCACCCGCCCCCGCAACTCCCGTACACTGCTAGGCAGATGACAATGCCGGGGGTCCCGGCAAGCAGCTCACCTGGAAGCCGCAAAGGCGCGCATGGGAGCTGCCATCCATCCGTCTGGCCTTCCAGTGCCAACAACCGATAAGTCCCCCATAAGCGGGCGAAAGCCTCAAGCGAAGGAGAACCATGACCAACCGCACCCATGGAGACGCATCCGGACTCGACACTGCGATCTACGAACGCCGTGAGTCCTCGGCTAGGAGCTACGCCCGCAGCTTCCCTACCGTCTTCACGAAGGCGATCGGGGCGAAGCTGACCGACGCCAACGGGCGGGAGTACATCGACTTCCTGGCTGGTTGCTCCTCGCTCAACTACGGGCACAACGACCCTGACATGAAGGCCGCGCTCGTCGAGCACATCAGCAACGACGGCGTAACGCACGGGCTGGACATGCACACCGACGCGAAGTCCGCGTTCCTCAGCACCTTCGAGCGGCTCATCCTCGAGCCGCGCGGGATGGATCACCGGATGCTGTTCACCGGGCCGACCGGCGCCAACGCCGTCGAGGCCGCGCTGAAGCTGGCGCGCAAGGCCACCGGCCGCACCAACGTCATCGCCTTCACCACCGGCTTCCACGGCGTCACGCTCGGCGCGTTGGCCGCCACCGGCAACCTCTACAACCGCGGCGGCGCCGGTCAGCAGCTAATGGGCGTCACGCGGATGCCGTACGACGGCGCGCTCGGGCCCGACATCGACACCGCCGAGGTGCTGGCGACGATGCTCGACGAGCCGTCCAGCGGCATCGAGCCTCCTGCCGCCATCATCTTCGAGACCGTGCAGGGCGAGGGCGGCCTCAACCCGGCATCCGCGGGCTGGGTGCGCCGCGTGGCCGAGATCGCCCGCGAGCACGGCGCGCTCCTGATCATCGACGACATCCAGGCGGGCATCGGCCGCAGTGGCACCTTTTTCTCCTTCGAGGAGATGGGCGTTCAGCCCGACATCATCACCATGGCGAAGTCGCTGTCCGGCTTCGGCCTGCCGTTCGCCACGGTGCTGGTGAAGCCCGAGTACGACGTCTTCGGCCCCGCCGAGCACAACGGCACCTTCCGCGGCAACAACCACGCCATGGTCACCGGCCGCGTGGCGCTGGAGAAGTTCTGGGCCGACGACCGCTTCCAGAACACCATCGCCGAACGCGCCGCCTACCTCGAGACGCGGCTGAGCAAGATCGCCGAGCGCGTCCCCGGGGCGCACCTCAAGGGCCGCGGCATGTTCCTCGGCGTCGACGTCGGCTCCGGCGAGCTCGCAGGCAAGATCTGCAAGCAGTGCTTCGAGGACGGCCTGGTCATCGAGACCTCCGGCTCCCGCGACCAGGTGGTGAAGATCCTCGCGCCGCTCACCATCGACGCCGACACCTTCGCGCGCGGCCTCGACATCGTGGAGAACGCCGTTACCAAGGTGCTCGAACCGGAGGCCGTGGGCGCAGCCTGAGGTCGGTAACGCCCAACCTCTCCTGGTAGGCCGCGGCGGGCCCTAGACTCACGGCATGGGACTGCTGACCTTCAGCCTGAACGTCACGCTCGACGGCTGTGTCGACCACCGGGAAGGTATCGCCGACGAAGAGACCCACGCCTACTTCACCCGCCTGATGGACGAGGCCGGGGCGATGCTGTGGGGCCGCGTCACCTACGAGATGATGGAGAGCTACTGGCCGGCGGTCGCCCGCGGCGACGAAGAGGCGCCGCCGGCCGTACGCGAGTGGGCCGTCAAGCTGGAGTCGAAGCCGAAGTACGTGGTGTCGTCCACCAGGGACGCTTACCCGTGGAACAACAGCCATCACGTGGCCGGCGACCTGCGTGCCGCGGTGCAGCGCCTCAAGGACGCGACCCCAGCCGGAGTGCTGCTCGGCAGCAGCAAGCTCGCCACCGAGCTGGACCGGCTGGACCTGATCGACGAGTACAAGTTCCTCGTTCATCCCCGGATCGCCGGGCACGGACCGCGGCTCCACGAAGGCGGGTTGCCCAATACGCGGCGGCTCGAACTGGTCGCGGCCAGGCAGCTCAGTAACGGCGCCGTCGCGCTGCACTACGCCCGCGCGCGCTAACCGGTCGGGCCGACCTGCTCATCGTGCTCAGCCGAAAGGCCACTACAGTGATCGTCCCGTGCGCCACGTGCTGGTACGGTCGGCGATCCTCGGCATCTCGGCTAAAGATCAGGAACGGAGCAAGCGATGGCGCATGAGCAGGAAGACGAACGCCTCGACCTCGACAAGAAGACCGTTGCGAAGACGATGAAAGAGATCGACTTCTGCATGATGACGACGGTGCGATCCAACGGCGAGTTGAACAGCCGCCCGATGTCGAACAACACGAACGTCGAGTGGGACGGCGACACCTGGTTCTTCGCCTTCAAGGACTCGAGCCAGGTCGAGGAGACGCAAGCGAACAGCCACGTCAACCTCTCGTACTCGGCGCCCGAAGAGGTGCTGTTCATCTCGCTCAAGGGTCGCGGCGAGATCGTCGACGACGTCGCGAAGAAGAAGGAGCTCTGGTACGACGACCTCGAGCGCTGGTTCCCCGACGGTCCAGAAGACGAGTCGGTGGTCCTGATCAAGGTGGTCGGGGAGCGCGTGGACTACTGGAGCAAGGAAGGCGACGGCAGCCTGGAGCTCTGACTCAGCCTACTCGTGCTCGATGAGCACCGGCAACCGCGAGCGTCTGACCACTTGCTCGGCGACGCTGCCGTGCAGGAAGTGGTCGAAGCCCGTGCGGCCGTGAGTGCCCATGGCGATGAGGTCCGCCTGCCACTTCTCGGCCTCCTCGATGATCGCCTCGGCCGGTTTGCCGACGCGGATCACGAAGTCGTCGCCGTCCGTCCTCAGGTGGGCCAGACGCTCGGCGGCCTTCTGCTCGAGCTCCAGGCGTTGGGCGTCGGGCGAGACGGTGGAGGTTATCGCCCCGGCGAGCTGTCCGGGGTCGAGCACGTGGAGGAGCCTCAGCTTCGCCTCGGGGAAGTTCGCTCTGGCCAGCGCCAGCGCCGCCGCTGCCGCGCCCGAATGGTCCAGGGGCACCAGGATCCGGGAGAACACTCTCATCACGCTCCTGTCTTCGCGTCTCCCCCATTCCTACCATCTTCGTCCCTGACGTCGCCGGTCCGGAGCTGGCGCAGCAGCGCCTGTTCCCTG
>CAZQVC010000086.1:0-9394 GCA_964596625.1 uncultured bacterium
GCCAACGCGTCCCACTGCTCCTCGGTGACCGCGCTGAGCGCGTTGAACTCGCCGGCGTTGTAGGCGCTCTCACCGCCGTCGATGTAGATGAGATCCCCGGTGATGTAACCCGAGCCGTCGGCCAGCAGGAACGCGGCGAGGTCGGCCAGCTCGCGGTGCTCGCCGACCCGGCCGAGCGGAACCTTGCCGATGAACGTCCGCTGGAGCTCCTCGGTGGGCATCAGCCGGCTCCAAGCCCCCTCGGTGGGGAAGGGGCCCGGCGCGACCGCGTTGAGCCTGATGCCGTACTTGCCCCACTCGCCGGCCAGCGAGCGGGTCAACGCGACCACACCCGCCTTGGCCACCGCTGACGGGACGACGTAGCCGGAGCCGGACTCCGCGTAGGTGGCGGCTATCGAGAGCACGGTGCCGCCGCGGCCGGCGGCGATCCAGCGCTTGCCGAGCTCCAGCGTGAGGTAGACGGTGCCGTGCAGGACGATGCCGAGCACGGCGTCGAAGGCGCGGTGGCTGAGGCGCTCGGTGGGGGAGATGAAGTTGCCGGCGGCGTTGTTGACGAGCGCGTCGACCCCGCCGAAGCGCTGCTCGGCTGCGTCGAGCGCGCTGACCACCGCCTCGGGATCGCGCACGTCGAGTCGCAGCGGCAGCACGTCTCCGCCTGTCTCGGCGCGCAGGCGCTCCGCCTCCGCCTCCAGCAGCTCGAGGCGACGACTGGCTATGACCACCTTGGCGCCGAGCTCGAGGAACCGGCGGCTCATCGAGAGCCCCAGACCGCTGCCTCCGCCGGTGACGAACACGACCTTGCCCCGCAACAGATCATCTGTGAACATGGCCAAGGCTACCGCTGTCGCCTGCTGTGCGGTAGTTCTGGACCCAGGCCGCGGCCGATGGGCGATACTGCTGCCTGATGCGCAGCTGGCGCCAAGCCTCATGTCGTGGACGCCCCACCCGGTGGCGTCCGAACCGCTGGCAGGCGGTTCTCGCCGCGCTGGTGGCGCTGTTGGCGACGCCGGCCTTGGCGCAGGTCGGTTCCGGCCGGGACACGGTTCGCGTGCTGCTCGCCGTCGAGCCGCAGGTGACGGTCACCGCGGCCGGGGCGCACAGCGGGCTGGTCGACGGCGCCAGGCGCTTCTCGTCCCCGCTGGCCCTGGCCTGGCCCGTGACGCAGGCCGGGGGACAGCTCTACGTCGACGGCTCGCCGGTGGGCGAGTCGCTCACGCTGCGCATGGACTCCGGCCTGATCGAGTACGCCGGCCGCCGCTACCGGGGCGGTCTCAGGCTGCGGGCGGTGCCGGGCGGCGTCGAGGTGGTCAACGTGCTCGACGTCGAGTCGTACCTCCGCGGCGTGGTGCCGGCCGAGATGTCGGCCTCCTGGCCGCTCGAGGCGCTCAAAGCCCAGGCGGTCGCGGCGCGCAGCTACACCATGACCTCCCTCGACCCCGCGAGCGACTACGACCTGTGCGCCACCCAGGAGTGCCAGGTGTACCGCGGCGTGGCGGCCGAACACCCCAGGACCGACGCGGCCATCGCGGCCACCGCGGGCATCGTCGTGACCTACGGCGGCGCCACCGCCCGCACCTACTACCACGCCGACTCCGGCGGGAAGGTGGCCTCCAGCGCCGAGGTCTGGGGCTCCTGGAGCCCCTACCTGCTGGCGCGCACCGACGCCCAGGCGAGCACCCCGCACCGCGCCTGGCAGGTGCGGCTCGACGGTCAGGTGGTCGGCAGTCACCTCACGGCGGCCGGCTACGACGTCGGCACGGTGACGGCGCTGAGGGTCGTGTCGCTGAGCGAGTCTGGCAGGGTGAGCGAGCTCGAGGTCGTGGGGACACGCGGGGCGCGCGTGCTGTCCGGCTCGCTGCTCACCCAGCAGGCGCGCGGCTGGGGCCTGAAGTCGATGAGCTTCAAGGTGCAAGGCGGGCTCACCGTGAGCGGTGACGGTTGGGGTCACGGCGTGGGCATGAGCCAGTACGGGGCGCGGGCCCTGGCCACCGCCGGCTACGACTTCGGCCAGATCCTGGCGTTCTACTACCCGAACACCGGCCTCACCCGCTTCCTCGCCACAGCGCGCTAGGCCGCCGTTGTCGTGAAGCGCCTGACGCTGGTACCGACGCCCATCGGCAACCTCGGGGACATCACGCGTCGGGCCGTCGAGGTGCTCCAAGCCGCTGACGCGGTCGCGGCGGAGGACACCCGCCGCAGCGGCGCCTTGCTCGCGCACCTGGGCCTCAGCCGGCCGCTCGAGCGGCTCGACAGCCACACCATGGAGCGGCGCGGCCCGGCCCTGCTCGACGAGCACGACTGGCTGGCGTACGTCAGCGACGCCGGCACCCCGGGCATCAGCGACCCCGGCGCCGACCTCGTCGCGCTGGCGCTGGAGCGCGGCCACCAGGTCGAGGTGCTGCCGGGCGCCACGGCCTTCGTGCCGGCGCTGGTGGCTTCGGGGCTGCCGACCGCCCGCTTCACCTTCGAAGGCTTCCTCCCGCGCAAGGGCTCCGCCCGCAAGCGCCGGCTGGGGGCGATCGCGGAATCCACGGCGACCTCGCTGCTCTACGAGTCGCCTCATCGCCTTGCCGACACGCTCCGCGACCTCGCAGCGAGCTGCGGCGAAGAGCGGCCGGCGAGCGTCAGCCGGGAGCTCAGCAAGCTTTACGAGGAGACGCGGCGCGGCACCTTGAGGGAGCTCCACGAGCACTACGCGGCCACCGAGGTCAGAGGCGAGATCGTCGTCGTGGTGGGACCGGCGAGCGAGCCGGCCGCGACGGGCGCAGAGGCCGGCATGGCGAGCGCCTTGAGCAGCGACTTCGCGCTGGTGGCGGCGAGACTTGCCTCGGCCGGAGTTCGCGGTAGGCTGCTCCGCGGCGCGCTGGAAGCCCTCGGCGCCTCACGCAACGTCGCCTACGGCCTGGCCCAGGCGGCACAAGAGCAGCATGGTGAAGAGTAGTGAACGCAAGGCAGCTGAGACCGGCTCTGGCCCTGCCGCGGTAGCGGAGCGGCCAGGGGACGGCTCGTATCGGCTGCTCGGTCAGAGCGCCGTCGCCAGGCTCGCGCTGTTCGCTCGTCACCAGGGGCCCGCGGTGCTGCTCACCACCGAGGAGCGGCTGCCGCTGTTCGTCGACACGCACCTGTTCGGCGCCGCCAGCACCGTCGAGCCCACGCTCATCGACTGGCCCGACCGTCACGAGAAGGTCGTGCTCAGCGTCGACAAGGCCCTCGAGTCGTTCCCACACGACCCCGACGCGTTCGCCACGCCGCTGGTCAAGGGCGAGAGCTACCCGCGTGAGGAGCTCCTCGAGCTGCTGCTGCGCTACGGCTTCGAGCGCGACGAGGCGCCGGGCTACGCGGTGCGGGGCGACACCGTCACGCTTCACCTCGACGAGGACGCCGAGCGCGAGCTGCGCCTCGAGTTCTTCGGTGACGAGCTGGACGCGCTGACCCTCGGCGACGAGAGCCTCACGTCCTACCTGCTCGCGCCCCTAAACCTCGGCGGCTTCGAGCGCGCCGGCTGGACGACCAAGCTGCTCGAGCACCTCCCCGGCACGGTGTTCCTCGACGCGCCCGAGCTGATGCCGGGGACCGCCGCGCTGGCGGAGGGTGCTGGACGGGCCGGCGACGAGCGCGGGGGGCGGCGGGGCGAGAGCGACGACCGGGCCGAGAGCCCTCCGCGCGGACCCGACGGCGAGGAGCTCGCGCCGCTCGGCGCGGCCTGGCTGTGGCAGCACCTCGCCACGCGCGAGGTCGTCTCCTTCGGCCGCGACCCGCTTCAGCTGGAGAGCGCCAAGACGGCCATCGAGCCGCTCGGCTACTACCGCGGCAAGCTCACGACCTTCGCGCAGGACGTGCACATGTGGGTGCGCGACGGCTACTCCGTGCAGCTCCTGTTGAAGTTCGAGCGCACCGGGCGCTACCTGCGCGAGCGGGTCATCGACGAGTTCGACTCGCACTGGCGCAACCGCGTCGAGCCGCACCCGGGCGAGGTGTCGCTGCTGCTCTCGATGAACGTCCAGGGCGGCTACAAGGACCCGCAGCGCAAGGAGGTCGTGCTCAGCGAGGAGCTGCTGTACGGCTACCAGGGCGGCCGCAAGCTCTCCAAGCTGCCCGGCAAGAGCGTTCACGACGCCTCCCAGCTGACGGTCGGCGACTACCTCATACATCCGGACCACGGCATCGGCCGCTTCCTCGGGCTCGAGCCGCGCCAGGTGGTCGGCGTGACCCGCGACTACCTGCAGCTGCGCTACGCGGGCGAGGGCAAGCTCTACCTGCCCGTCGAGCAACTGCCGCTGCTGCGCCGGCATCCCGGCACCACCGACGACCCGCCACGGCTGTCGACGCTCGGCACCAACGAGTGGGCGCGGGCGCGGGAGAGGGCCAGGGTCAGCGCCTCGGAGATGGCCGCCGAGCTGATCAAGGCCTACGCCCAGCGGCAGATCAGCACCGGCACGGAGTTCCCCCCGCAGCCCGAGTGGGACGCGCAGATCGAGAAGAACTTCGAGTTCGAGCTGACGCCGGACCAGGGGGCGGCCATCGAGGACGTCCACGCCGACCTCGAGCGCAGCGTGCCGATGGACCGCCTGATCTCCGGCGACGTCGGCTTCGGCAAGACCGAGGTCGCCATCCGCGCCGCCCATCGGGTCGTCGGGCACGGGCACCAGGTCGCGGTGCTGGTGCCGACCACGGTGCTGGCCAAGCAGCACTACGACACGTTCGTGCAGCGCTTCGCGGGCCTGCCGGTGAACGTGCAGATGATGTCGCGCTTCACCGGCGAGAAGCAGGCGCGCGACACGGTGAAGGGCCTCGCCGACGGCTCGGTCGACATCGTCATCGGCACGCACCGGCTGCTCAACGAGTCGATCGCGTACAAGCGCCTCGGCCTGCTCGTCATCGACGAGGAGCATCGCTTCGGGGTCGTGCAGAAGGAGCGCATCAAGGGCCTCAAGGCGAACGTCGACGTGCTCTCCCTCTCGGCCACGCCCATACCCCGCACGCTCTACATGAGCCTGGTCGGCCTGCGCGACGTGAGCCAGATCCTCACGCCCCCCACGGGTCGCAAGCCGATCCAGACGGTGTTGCAGCCGTACGACCCGATGACCGTGCGCGAGGCGGTGTTGAGCGAGGTCGAGCGCGGCGGCAAGGTGTTCTACATCCACGACCGCGTCGGCTCGATGAGCCTGCGCGCGCGCACGCTCTCGCAGCTGGTGCCCGAGGCCCGCATCGGCGTGGCGCACGGGCAGATGTCGGAGGACGACCTCGAGGAGGTGATGATCGGCTTCGAGGAAGGCGCCTACGACGTGCTGCTCTCGACTACGATCGTCGAGTCCGGCCTCGACATCACGGGCGCCAACACGCTGATCATCGAGCGCGCCGACCGGCTCGGCCTGGCCCAGCTCTACCAGCTTCGCGGCCGCGTCGGCCGCCGCCAGACCGAGGCCTGGGCCTACATGCTCTACCCCGGGCGCCTCACCGAGCAGGCCCAACGCCGGCTCTACGCCATCGCCGAGCTCAACGACCTCGGCTCCGGGCACCTGCTGGCCGAGAAGGACATGGAGATCCGCGGGGTCGGCAACCTCCTCGGCGCCGAGCAGCACGGCAACATCAGCGCGGTCTCGCTCGAGGTCTACACCGAGATGCTGGCCGAGGAGATCGCCAAGCTCAAGGGCGAGCAGAAGGCAGCCGAGAGGCCTCAGGTCACCATCGACCTCAACCTCGACGCGCGCCTCAGCCCCAGCTACGTCCAGGACGACGACGTGCGCATCAACTACTACGGCCGCTTCTCGGAGACCGACAGCCTCGCCGAGGTGTCACGGGTGGCGAGGGAGCTGCGCGAGGCCTACGGGCCGTTCCCGGCCGAGGTCAAGGCGTTCGTCGAGCTCACCAGGCTGCGGCTCCTGGCCGGCGGCAAGCGCGTCGCGACCATCAAGGAGCACATGACCGACGTGCAGCTCAGCTTCGACGGCGAGTTGGAGAGCCTCGACTACGACGCGAAGGCCCTCAAGGGCCTGAAGTTCCAGGTGGAGGCGACGCGCTACCCGCCCGGCTTCTCGATCAAGAAGAGGGGCCTGAAGCCGCAGGACGTGCCCGAGGCCATCAGCGAGGTGCTGTACCTGGTCGGTTGACGAAGGGTGCGTGCTGGCAGCAAACGAAGCGCCCCGCGAGCGATCGCGGGGCGCCTTTCATGCGTGAAGCTGTGTGCTTAGAAGTGGTAGTTGAAGCCGAGGCGGCCGAGGACGCCGAAGCCGAAGTTCGGGATCACGGCGATGCTGGGGCCGACCTCGAGGAAGACGCCGCCTTCCGGCAGGCCGGCGCTCGCGAGGTTGAACTCGCCGCCGACGAACAGGTTGACGCCGAGGCCCACGCTGCTGCCGACACCGATGCCGAGACCACCGCCGGCGTAGACGTCGATGGGGGTGTCACCCAGATCGACAGGGAGGCCGTAGAGGCCGTCGACGCCGAGCGAGAAACCGCCGGTACCGATGTAGTTGTAGCCGGCGTTGATGCGCACCGAGAAGTCGGGAGCGATGTCCTCGATGCCGAAGTGCACTGAAGCACCCGGGTATCCGGCGCTCACGCCTGCCCAATAGGCGCCTTGCGCGGATGCCACACCTGCACCGAGGGCGACCACAGTGATCAGGGAAACCAACAGCTTGCGCATGCAAACCCTCCAAACCGATATGAGAAGACCTGGACGTTCTCCTCGCCTGACCGGTTATATCACGGTGCAAAAATAGCCACAAGTAGGGGTTTTCACACGATTGCGATGGTTATCGTGTTTCTTGAGGGTCACCCGGCCGAATCATCGGCGCACTTTCTAGTGCGGAGCGACTCCTCAGTCCGTCGTCGAACCGAAACGTTCCCTGAACCTCCTGGCGCTGTCCCGCTCTAGGGGCCTCGCCCTGTTGCACGGCGGCACGGCGCCGTCGTTCGCCTCCCGGTAGCGCGCCAACAGGCTCGCCTCTTCGGCTTGCGGAACCCGGCTGTACTGGTAGCGCCAGTAGCACACCCGCTCGCGGAGGCAGCCCTCGCGCGCCAGGTGCTGGCGGATGCGGTTGGGCACGTCGCGGGCCGATTGGCCGATGTAGACGAGGTTCTTCTCGGCGTCGGCGAGCTCGTACACGCCCGGCATCGCGTCGCGGCCGCGCGGTGCCGGCAGGTTGGCCAGCGGTCGCCAGCGGGCGAGTATCGGCATGAGTGGGTCTTAGCCTCCTGAGGCTCAGGGCTCGTAGCCGAGCTCGCGCAGCGACTCGCGGTCGCGGCGCCAGTCGCTGCGCACGACCACCTCGAGCTCGAGGAACAGCTTCTCCTGCATGAACACCTCGAGCTGCTTGCGCGCCATCTTGCCGATCTCGCGGATCATCGCGCCGCCCTTGCCGATCACGATGCGGCGATGACCGCTCTTCTCGACCCAGATCTCGGCGGTGATGACGGTCGGGCGCTCGCCGTCGGCGTCCTGCCAATCGACCACCTGAACAGCGACCGAGTAGGGGATCTCCTGCCGCAGGTGGATCATCGCGGCCTCGCGGATGAGCTCAGCTGCCCACTGCTCCCTCGTCTGGTCGGAGCGGATGTCGGGGGGGAAGAAGAACGGCGACTCCTCGAGGCGGTCGAGCAGGTCGTCGCGCAGGGCGTAGACGGCCTTCGGGTCGTTGAGCGCCGAGATGGCCATGACCCGCTCTGCCTTGGGGTAGAGGTCGCGGTAGAGGCTCAAGGCCTCGTCGGGGTACTTCGCCGCGTCGACCTTGTTGCCGACGATGAACACCGGCGTGGTGTCGGGGACGCTGGCCAGCAGCCGCGCGACGTCCTTGTCCTCGGCGCCCGGCGGGCGCCTGAGGTCGACCACCCAGAGGATCAGGTCGACGTCGACGATCGCGTCGCGGATCTCCCGGTGCATCGACTGGTCGAGCACGGTGTCGCCGCCGCGGTGCAGGCCGGGCGTGTCGACGAAGACGAGCTGCCGGTTCTCGCTGGTGTAGATGCCGCGCACGCCACGTCTCGTGGTCTGCGGCTTGGGCGTGATCGGCGCGACCTTCACGCCGAGCATCGTGTTGAGCAGCGTCGACTTGCCGACGTTCGGCTTGCCGATGATGGCTACGAAGCCGGACCGCGTTTGCTCTGTGGCCGCGTCGTCTGTCGGTGCGAGATCGTCGGCCTCGTTTTCGGGGTTGGTCATCGCTCACGATCCTAGCCGGTGGCGCTGTGTGAGGCGTGTGAGAGCCGGCGGTGCACAATCGTCAACGTGGACGTACGCCAGCGCGATCCTCGACCCGTCGACCGGTCGGCTCCGTCCGCCCCCTCGCCTCGGGCGTCGGCCGGGCGCACCCCGAGCTTCAGCGTGATCCTGCCGACCTACAACCGCGCCGACATCGTCATGCAGGCGGTCGCCAGCGTGCTCGCCCAGAGCTACACCGACTTCGAGCTGATCGTCGTCGACGACCGTTCGACCGACGCCACCGCCGAGCTCGTCGCTGCAGTGGCCGACGACCGCGTGCGACTGGTGGCGAACGAGCGGCCGAAGGGCGGCGCGGGCGCGCGCAATCACGGCATCGCCGTCGCCAGGGCGGAGTGGATCTGCCAGATCGACTCCGACGACCTGTGGGATGAGCACATGCTCGCCAACCTGGCCAGGGGCGTGAAGGCGGCCTCGCCCGGCGTCGGCGTCGTCTACGGCTCGGATCACTCGATCGACCTGGAGACGGGCGCGGTCATCAGCCGACGACAAGCCTCGTTCTCCGGCTACGCCTACCCGCGCATGCTCGTGCGTCACTTCTTCCACCACTGCGCCGCGGCCTTCAGGCGTCGGGCGTTGCTCGACGTGGGGCTCTACGACGAGGACCTGGACGGCATGGAGGACACCGACCTGCAGCACCGCTTGACCGAGCGCTGGGAGGTGCTGGCCGTGCCTGAAGCCATCTACCTCTACCGCCTCGGCCGCGGGGACCAGGTGACCAAACCCAGCCCGCAGCGCGCCGCCAAGATGCGCCAGTTCCTGCGCAAGCACGACGCGGTGCTGAGGACCTTGCCCGCTTCGCGCGTGAAGATCGTCGGGGTCGTGATGGTCAAGAACCTGGAGGCCGAGCAGTGGCGCTTCGCCGCGCGGCTGTGGTGGGAGTTGTTGTTGTGGAGCTGGGCCGCGCCAAGGCGCGCCTACCGCTACCAGCGTGACGCGTTGTCGATCTTGCGCCGACGGCTCTAGCGGTCGACGGCGCAACCTGGGCGCCGCCCGTGATCGGGCGACGTGGCGCCGGCGTCTCGAGACAGTGATGATGAGAACGACCGAACCCGGGAAGGTTCGGTCGTTCTCGATGTCTTCGAAGACATCTGGTTGGTTGCGGGGATTGGATTTGAACCAATGACCTTCGGGTTATGAGCCCGACGAGCTACCAGACTGCTCCACCCCGCGGCG
>CAZQVC010000087.1:0-1439 GCA_964596625.1 uncultured bacterium
GCGGGCGAACCTCGGCCCCGAGCCATGCGCATTGGAGGCGGACATGGAGTTCGATCTCATCGTCATCGGCTCGGGGCCGGGCGGTTACCACGCCGCGATCCGGGCCGCACAGCTGGGCCTCAACGTCGCCTGCGTGGAGAAGGAGTACGTCGGCGGTGTCTGTCTCAACGTCGGCTGCATCCCGACCAAGGCGCTGCTGCACGTCGCGTCGGAGGTGAGGAACGGCAAGCGCGCCGAGGCCCTCGGCGTGAAGTTCGCCGAGCCCGAGATCGACCTCGGCAAGGTCGCGGGCTTCAAGGACAAGGTCGTCAAGAAGATGACCAGCGGCGTCGGCATGCTCTTCCGTGGCAACAAGATCAAGCTGCTCGAGGGCACCGCCAGCTTCGTCGACGAGAAGACCATCACGGTCGGCGACGAGCGGCACAGCGCGAAGTCGTTCATCGTCGCTACGGGCTCGAGCCCGGCCGCGATCCCGGGCTTCGAGCTCGAGGAGGGTCGCATCATCGACTCGACCGGCGCCCTGCAGCTCGGCGACGCGGTGCCGGGGCGCCTGCTGGTGATCGGCGCCGGCGCCATCGGCCTGGAGTTCGCCGACGTGTACGAGGGTCTGGGCAGCAAGGTGACGGTCGTCGAGATGCTCGACCAGATCGCCCCGGCCTCCGACCCCGACGCCGCCAAGGAGCTGCGCAAGGCCCTCGAGGCGCGCGGCATCGAGTTCCACACCGGCACCAAGGTCCTCTCGCAGAAGGCCGGCAAGAAGGGCACGGAGGTCGAGCTCGAAGGCCCCGGCGGTGAGAAGACCAAGCTCCAGGTAGACCGCATCCTGGTCGCGGTCGGCAGGCGCCCCAACGGGCGCGGCCTGGGGCTCGAGGAGATCGGCGTGGAGGTCGACGACCGCGGGTTCGTCAAGGTCGTCAACGACCACATGCAGACCACGAAGTCCCACATCTACGCGATCGGCGACGTGGCCAGGGCTCCGCTGCTGGCTCACAAGGCGATGAAGGAGGGGCTGGTGGCGGCCGAGCACGCCGCCGGACAGCCCAGCGCCTACGACACCGTCGTGCCCTCGGTGATCTACAGCTCGCCGGAGCTGGCCAGCGTCGGCATGACGGAGAAGGAGGCCGAGGAGGCCGGTTACCGCGTGCGCGTCGGCCGCTTCCCGCTGACGGCCTCGGGCCGCGCCGCCAGCCTCGACGTCGAGGGCGGCCTGATCAAGCTCATCGGCGACGCCGAGACCGACCTGCTGCTGGGCTGCCACATCGTCGCGCCCAACGCGGGCGAGCTCATCGCCGAGGCCACCCTGGCCATCGAGATGGGCGCGACGCTCGAGGACATCGCGCTCACGCAGCACGCGCACCCGACCCTGGCAGAGGGGATCATGGAGGCCGCCGAGCACGCCCACGGGCGCGCCATCCACATCGCCAACCGCCGGCGCTGAG
>CAZQVC010000087.1:1539-9331 GCA_964596625.1 uncultured bacterium
TCAGGTCGTGTAGTCGGCGTTGATGCGCACGTAGTCGGCGCTCAGGTCGCAACCCCAGGCCTCGCCCGTCGCTTCGCCGGCGGCGAGGCCGACCTCGATGGTGACCTCGTTGTCGCCCAGCAGCCGCGAGACGTAGTGCGGATCGAAGCCCTGCGGGTCGCCCTGGTAGAGCAGCACGCCCTGCATCGAGATCGACACCCTGGCCAGGTCGAAGACCGCCTCCGAGCGTCCCAGCGCGGCGAGGATGCGGCCCCAGTTGGGGTCGGCGCCGTGGACCGCCGACTTCACCAGCATGCTGCCGGCCACGGTCTTGGCGGCCTGCCTGGCCTCCGCCTCGTTGCGCCCGCCGGTGACGCGCACGGTCAAGAGCTTGGTGGCGCCCTCGCCGTCGCGCGCGACCTTCTTGGCCAGGCGCACGCAGACGTCGGTGAGCGCGCGCTCGAACTCCTCGAGGTCGGCGTTGACCCGGCGCGAGGAGAGCACGATGGCCATGTCGTTGGTCGAGGTGTCGCCGTCGACGGTCAACTGGTTGAAGCTGCGGTCGATCACGCGCGGCCACAGCTGGCGCAGCTCCTCCTGCGGGAGCTTCGCGTCGGTCATGACGAACGCCAGCAGCGTCGCCATGTTCGGGTGGATCATGCCGGAGCCCTTGGCGACCCCGACGATGCGCGCGCCCCCCGACAGCGTCGCCGCGACCTCCTTGCTCACCGTGTCGGTGGTGAGGATCGCCTCCGCCAGGGCGGAGGACTCGTCGGAGAGCTGCCTGGTCGCCTCGGGCATCGCGGCCGCCAGCCGGTCGACGGGGAGGCGCTGGCCGATCACGCCGGTGCTCGCGGTGAGCACGTCCTGCACGCGATCGAGCGCCAGTGCTGCGGCGGCCGCGCCCGCCAGGTCCTCGTTGTCCCACGTGCCCTGCTCGCCGGTCGCGCAGTTCGCGTTCCCGCTGTTGACCACCAGAGCCCTGACGGGCGAGTTGGCCGAGTAGCGCGCCCGGTTGCGGGCGACGCACGGCGCCTTGACGACGTTGTTGGTCGACACCAGCGCCCAGGCCAGCGGGCGCGGGGAGTAGATCAGCCCGAGGTCGGCGCGCCCCGACTCCTTGATCCCGGCGGTGACGCCGGAGACCTCGAACCCTTGCGGAACCCTCACTTGACGCCTCCGCTCGCGCCTCGCGTCACGCGGATCACTCGCGTCCTCATGGCCAGACCCCGTGGAGGGACAAGCCCTCGGTCTCGCTGAAGCCGTTGGCCACGTTGAACGCCTGCACGGCCTGACCGGCGGCCCCCTTGCCGAGGTTGTCGATGGCGCAGAACGCCACGATGTGGCGGCTCCTGGCGTCGTAGCGGGCGCTCAGCACCGCCTTGTCGCTGCCGGATACAGCCTTGGTGGTCGGCAGCTCCTCCTGCACCGCGATCAGCGGATCGCCGCGGTAGTAGTCGGCCAGTACCTCGAGAAGCGCGTCGTCGGTCAGCTCGGCGTCGCGCGGCCTGGTGGTGCACGTCGCGAGGATGCCGCGCGACAGGGGCACGACGTGAGGCGTGAAGCTGACCGTGAAGGGTGGGTGCTCGCCGTGCGTGGCGAGGCGCTTGCCGTCGACCTTGACGCGGCCGATGGTGGCCTCGATCTCGGCCGTGTGGCGGTGCGTGCCGGAGGGCTTGTAGGCGCGGGCGTTGTCGGTCATCTCGGGGAAGTGGAAGCCCTGCGAGGGCGACCGGCCGGCGCCCGACACGCCGGTCAGCACGTTCACCACGGCCGTCGAGCCGAGCAGCCCGGCGGCGGCCAGCGGAGCCAGGGCCAGGCTCGCTGCGGTGGCGTTGCAGCCGGGGCTGGCGATGAGCTGGCAGCCGGCCAGCTCGTCGCGGTGCAGCTCGACGAGGCCGTAGCGCGCCTCTGCGATCAGCTCGGGATGCGGGTGCTCGCCGTACCAGGTCGCGTAGGTCTCGGCGTCGAGGCGGAAGTCGGCGGAGAGGTCGACGACCGCCCTGCCGGCGGCGCGGGCCCGCGCGACGATGCCGGCCGTCGCGCCGTGCGGCGTGGCGCAGAACAGCACGTCGCAGGCCGCGATGACCTCCTCGTCGCCGGCGAA
This sequence comes from uncultured bacterium, assembly GCA_964596625.1. Classification (GTDB taxonomy): domain Bacteria; phylum Deinococcota; class Deinococci; order Deinococcales; family Trueperaceae; genus DASRWD01. The sequence goes on from CAZQVC010000087.1 coordinate 3,626, forward strand.
GCGCAGCTCCGGCAGCACGCCCGCCAGGTGGGGCCAGCAGGCGGCGATCGGCTGACCCTGGTACTGGCGCGAGCCGACGGCCGTGATCTTTACGCCGCCGTGCCGCAGCAGGCGCTCGATGAGGCCGGCGCCGCCGTACCCGCTGGCGCCGAGGATGCCGACGCGCAGGTTAGTTGCCGGTGCCCCGCCGCCGCTCACGCTAGCGCTCCGGCTCACCGAGGAGCTGCACCAGCACGGCCTTGTGCGCGTGCAGCCGGTTCTCGGCCTGGTCGAACACCACGCTGCGCGGGTGGTAGACGGTCTCCTCGGTGCACTCCTCGCCGTAGTGCGCCGGCAGGTCGTGCATGAACACGCCCCTGGGGCTGAGGTCCTCGATCCACTCCGGCGTGATGGTGTAGCCGGCGAACGCCTTGCGCCGCTCCTCGAGCTCCTCCTCCATGCCCATCGAGACCCACACGTCGGTGTAGAGCGCGTCGGCGCCGGCCGCGGCCGCCCTCGGGTCGTGCGTGATCGTGATGTCGGCGCCGTTGGCCAGCGCCGCGTCGAGGATGCCCTTGTCCGGCTCGAAGCCGGGCGGGCAGGCGATGGTGAGGGACACCCCGGAGAGCGCCGCGGCGTTGATGTGCGAGTTGCAGACGTTGTTGCCGTCGCCGACGAAGGTGAGGCGCAGGCCCTTGAGCTCGCCGAAGGTCTCGAGCAGGGTGACGTAGTCGGCCAGCAACTGGCAGGGGTGGAGGCGGTCGGAGAGGCCGTTGATCACGGGCACGTCGGCGTGCGCGGCGAGCGTGACGAGCGTGTCGTGACCGTAGGTGCGGGCCATGATGCCCTCGACCCAGCGGTCGAGGTTCGAGGCGACGTCGCGGATCGTCTCGCGCACACCCCAGCCGATGTAGTTCTGGGAGAGCAGTACGGAGTGGCCGCCGAGCTGGGCCATGGCGATGTCGAAGGTCGAGCGGGTGCGCAGCGACTGCTTCTCGAAGATCATCGCGATCGTCTTGTGCTTGAGATGCTCGGGTCTCACCCCGCGCTTCCAGTCCTGCTTCATCTGCACGGCGCTGGTCAGCAGCCCCTCGAACTCGTCCTTGCTCAGGTCGGCCAGCGACAGCAGGTCGCGCCCTGAGAGGCTAGGCACACGCAGCACGTCCATCTTCGATCCGGCCCCTCTCGATGTGGCGGGTCGGCCGCCCGCCGAGCTCCGACGGCGGCGACCAAGACGCGCACTCTACCACCGGTGCGCGGTCGCGGCGCGCGGCGAGATCCAGGCTGAAGCCGGCGTCGAGGACGGTTGGCCGACGCGGCTCACACGCCGAACAGGCCGAGGTACCAGGCGATGACGGCGTCGCCGAAGAACAGCGCGCCGAGCGCCCCGAGCAGCAGGTACGGGCCGAACGGGATGAGCTTGCCGCCCCCCGCGAGGCGGGCGATGATCCCGCCGATCGCGCCGATGGTCACGGCCAGGAAGATGCCGACCAGCAGGCGCTCCCAGCCCAGGAAGGCGCCGAGCACGGCCGCGAGCTTGACGTCGCCGAAGCCCATGGCTACCGGCTCGTCGTCCTCCTCGCCGACGACCTCGTCCTCGGCGGCTCGGCCCTTGGCGAACGCGTCCTTGAGCCACCAGTAGACCGCGCCGATGAGCGTCCAGGCGCCCGCGGCGATGACGCTGCCCGTCACCGCCTCCGCGGTGCTGACCAGCAGCGTGGTGGCCGAGAGCAGCAGCGCGAGCAGCCACAGCCCGTAGAGGAGCGGCTCGCCGAGGCGCAGGATGCGGCGGCTGACGAGGTTGGCGAAGGCGCTGACGGCGCCGGCGATGATCCCCGGCCAGACGCCGCCGACGGCCCCCACGACCGCAGCGAGGTTCGCCTGGTCGAGGCTGAGGGGCCAGAGGCGCTCGCCGGTGTCGGCGAGGCGCCTGAGCACCAGCGCGCCGACGCGGTTGATGAGCACCAGCACGCCGGCTCCCACCAGCGCGCCGACCAGCGCGTCCCTCGGCCCGGGCAGGCCGGCGACGTCGACCCAGAGGAACGAGCCGACCAGCGCGACGGCCAACGCCGGCAGCGTGAGCACGTCCGGCAGCACGTAGTGCTCGAGGTCGATCAGCGCCGCCATCACCAGCATCGCCACGACCGCCAGCAGCGGCAGCACAGCGGCGCCGTGCTCCAGCGGCGGCCAGCGCAGCGCGAGCGCGAGGAAGAGCCCCGCCATCAGCGTCTCCACCAGCGGGTAGCGGGGGCTGATAGGGGCCTTGCAGCTGCGGCAGCGGCCGCCGAGAGCGACGTACGACAGCACGGGCACGAGGTCGAGCACGCCGAGCTGGCGGCCGCAGTGCGGGCAGTGGCTGCCCGGGAAGGCGACGGACTCGCCGCGGGGCAGCCGGTAGACGACGACGTTGCCGAAGCTGCCGACGATCGCGCCCAGCAGCGCCGCGAAGACCGCCGTCAGGGCGGTCACCGCGCGGTCCTTCTGCTGCTTGAACTGTGCCTCTCGTGGAGCCGGGGAACTGCTGAACTTGACGTCACTGACGCTCCTAGCGGGTTCTCATCATCCCGGTGTTAGACTGCCGACGCTATGAGAAGACTCACCCTCCTCGGCCTCGCAAGCGCCGTACTGATCGCACTGTTCGTCTCCAACCTGAGTGCGCAGAGTCGACCGACAAGCGTCGTCTTCGTCAACTCGCAGGCCGCTCTCCTGGCGCACCCGGCTGGGGCCAACGTCGAGGCGCTGCGCGAGCAGGCGCAGACCGAGGTGAACGGCATCGTCGCCAGCCTGGGTGAGCTCGAGCAGCGTCTGGCGGCGGGGGAGCAGCTGAGCCCCGAGGAGAACGAGCGCTACCAGGCGCTGCAGACCTCGCTCTCCGCCGTGCAGAGCCGCTACGCCCAGGAGATCTCGGCGGCAGCGCAGCCCGCGGTCGACGCGGTCAACGGGATCATCGCCCAGCTGGCGGAAGAGAACGGCTACACCATCGTGATGGACAGGGTCGAAGCCGCAGAGCAGCGCCTTGTCGTCTACTCCGACGCCGATCTCGACATCACGCCGCTGGTCATCGAACGGCTCGAGGCTCAGTAGGCTTCGAGGGCCGCGCGGCCCCTTCAACCTTCGTCGTTCTCGCCCTCCCGGGACCAGCTCTCGAGGAGGGCGCGCTCTTGCTCGTCTAGATCGGCGGCGTCGAGCAGGTCGGGTCGCCGCTCGAAGGTGCGCCGCAGCGCCTGCTCGCGGCGCCAGCGGGCGACGTTGGCGTGGTGACCCGTCAGCAGGACCTCGGGCACCGCCAGCCCCTCGAACTCGAGGGGCCTGGTGAACTCGGGGTAGTCGAGCAGGCCCGTGGTGAACGACTCGTGCTGGTGGCTCTCGGCGGCCCCCAACGCGCCGGGGAGCAGCCGGGTGACGGCCTCGATGAGGCAGAGGCTGGGCAGCTCGCCGCCCATGAGCACGAAGTCCCCCAGCGACACCTCGCGGGTGACGAGCCCCTCGACGCGGGCGTCGAAGCCTTCGTAGCGAGCGCTGAGCAGGCAGAGGTGTCGCTTGCCGGCGAGCTCGGCGACCAGGTCCTGGTCGAGGCGCTGACCGGCCGGACTGAGCAGGATCACCTCGTCGGGCGGCGGGTCGTCGGCGGAGGCCTCGGCGATCGCCGCTGCGGCGACGTCGACGCGCATGACCATGCCCGCGCCGCCGCCGTACGGGGTGTCGTCGACGCGGCCGGTGCGGTTGCCGGCGAAGCGGCGCAGGTCGCGGGCCTCGACCGCCACCAGGCCGCTCCTCAGCGCCCGCGACATCAACGCCTCGCCGAGGTACGCCTCGATCAGGTTGGGGAACAGCGTGTAGACGGTGAACCGCAGCCGCTCGTCCACCGTGGCGGGCGCGCGTTCGGCGGCAGAAAGCTCCTCGGAGCTCACCTCAGGCGTCCGGGTCGAGCAGGCCGGGCGGCGGGTCGACGAGGTCGACGCCTTGGGGCCCGAGCGAGACGTACGGCGCGGCCAGCGGCAGCAGCACCGTCGCGCCGTCGTCGAGTGCGGCCTCGACGAACTGGTTCGCGCCGGTGAGCTCGGCGTCCGTCACCTCGCCGACCCTCACACCGTCGAGCGTCACGGGCAGGCCGATGAGCAACTCGTCTTCGGTCGGTTCGTCGATCGCCGCGATCAACGCGTCGTCGAGGTCGGCGGTCTCGGCCCAGACCTCGGCGTTGACCAGCGACCGCGCGACGGTGCGGTCGCGCACGCCCTCGAAGTACACGACGAGCGAGCCGGAGACGGTCTCGTGAGCGCGGATGCGGGTGTCGCCAAGGCCGAGGACGTAGAGGCGGCCGAGCTCGTCGAGCCGGTCGCCCAGTCCCTCGGCGTCGAGCCAGAGGCGCACGCCTCCGGCGACCTTGAAGGACTTACCTAGTCGGCCGATGCGGACGTAGCCGGGAGGTGGGGTGTTGAGCATGCCGGTTGGGCGACCGGCTCATTCGAGCAGCTGGACTTCGACGCGCTGCCGGCCGTCGGCCGCGGCCCGCGCCAGCGTGCGTACGGCGTTGATCACGCGGCCGCCGCGGCCGATGATGCGACCGGCGTCGTCCGGGGCGCAGGTGACCTCGATCAGCAGTGAGCGCTCGTTCTGCTCGGCGCGCACGTTGAGGTGGTCGGGCTCGGCCACCAGGTTGACGAGGATGTAGTTGACGAGATCGACGACCATCTTCTCCGGCCTTTCATCACCAATCTGGTCTTGCTACAAAGCGTCGGTCAGCCGTTGCTCTGCGCCTCTTGCCGCTTGACGTAAGCGGCGCGGCGCTTGGCGAGGACCTTCGGGGTCTCGACGCCGACCTTCTCGAGCAGCCGCAGAGCGGTGTCGGTCGGCTGAGCGCCTTGCGAGAGCCAGTGGCTGGCGCGCTCGGTGTCGATCCTGAGGTGCTCTTCGGTGGTCTCGCGAGGATCGTAGTAGCCGATCTGCTCGATGTAGTCACCGGCGCGCTTGACGCGGTCGTCGACGACCACCAGGCGGTAGTGAGGGTTGTGGATGGAGCCCATGCGCATCAGGCGGATCTTGACCATAGGTACTGTTTCCTTCTCCTTGAGATGAGGCCGTCGGGATGAAACCCTCGCCGGCCGGCAGCGCCACTGCCGTGGCGCGTCGCTTCCAAGCTACTGATGTTACACGCTCGCCGGCGGCGGTGTCCAACTCGCCGCCACCTCGCGGTCGCCGGTCGCGGCCGCTTTGGGGCCCGTCGCTCGCGGCGCTCAGCCGATCGGCAGCCGTCCGCCGCGACCGCGGCCGGGGCCGCGCCGGCCCATGCGCTTCATCATCTTGCGCATCTCCTCGTAGTTCTTGATCAGGCGGTTGACGTCCTGGACGGTGGTGCCCGAGCCGCGGGCGATGCGCTTGCGACGGCCGGCGTTGAGGATGCGCGGGGAGGCGCGCTCCTGCTCGGTCATGCTCGAGATGATCGCCTCGATGCGAGCGATCTCCTTGTCGTCGACGTTGGCGCCGGGGGCCAGCATCTTGTTGGCGCCCGGGATCATCTTGAGCACGTCGCTGAACGAGCCGATCTGCTTGATCTTGCGCATCTGCACGAGCATGTCCTGGAGCGTGAAGTCGCCCAGGTTCTTCATCTCGCGCTCGTCCTCGTCGCCCTCGAGGGTCTTGGCCTTCTCGATCAGCGTGAGCACGTCGCCCATGCCGAGGATGCGGCCGGCCACGCGGTCGGGGTGGAACGGCTCGAGCCCGTCGATC
>CAZQVC010000088.1:0-6436 GCA_964596625.1 uncultured bacterium
CCAGCGGCTTCACACCATCTTCGGCGGGGTCGAGATCGTCAGCAGCCGCGCCTCGCTGGAGCCGACGTTCTCGTAGGCGTGGCTGAGCGCGCTGGGGTAGTAGGCCGAGTCGCCGACCTCGAGGACCACCGACTCGTCGCCGTCGACGACCAGCTCGATGCTGCCGCTGAGCACCAGCACGAACTCCTCGCCGGCGTGACCGATGGCGTTGAGGTGCCGCGCGCCGACCGCCAGGGTGATGATCACGGGTTGCAGGCGCCGGTCGAGGTCGCGGACCAGCATCTCGGCGGCGACGCCCTCACCGAGCCCGCGCACGTTGGGTCGACGGTCGAGGCGCACGGTCTGGATGAGCGCGCCGGTGCCGGCAGCCGGCAGGAGGTCGGCGGCCGAGAGGCCGAACGCTTCCGCGACGCGCTGCAGGCGCGCGGCGGCCACGCCGGTCTTGCCGTTCTCCAGCATCGAGACGAACGACGCCGACAGTCCAGTCAGCGTCGAGAGCTGCTTGAGGGTGTAGCCCTTGGCCTGCCGCAGCGAGCGGATGCGCTCGCCCAGCCGCTTGTCGGCGGTGGCCGAGACCGGCTTCGTCCCCGTGCGTCGCTCTATCGTCATGCGCTCCTTCTCCCCACCGTCGCTCATGCCATCCCCCTGCGTCCTCTCAACCGGCGGCCTGCGAGCTCTGAGGGTCGACGGCCTCGCGCAGCCCGTCGCCCAGGAAGTTGATGCTCAGTACGGTCACGAAGATGGCCAGCCCGGGCGGCAGCCAGAGCCAGGGCTGCGACTGCAGCACGGTGATGCTGCGGGCGTCGGCGAGCATGTTGCCCCACGACGCGATCGGCGGCTGCACGCCGAGGCCGAGGAACGAGAGGGCGGACTCGGTGAGGATCGCCTCGGCCACCCCCAGCGTGGCCTGCACGACGATCGGCCCGACCGCGTTGGGCACCAGGTGGCGCGACATCACCCTCACGTCGCCCGCCCCGAGCGCGCCGGCCGCCTCCACGAAGTCGGTGGCGCGCAGCTTGAGCACCTCGGCACGCATCAGGCGGAACGCCGGCATCCAGCTGAGCAGCCCGATGATCGCGATGACGTTGAAGATGCTCGGCGGCACGAAGCTCGAGATCGTGAGGATGAGGAACAGCGCGGGGAAGGTGCTTACCGCGTCGGCGAAACGCGAGACGACGCGGTCGACCCAGCCGCCGAAGTGCCCGGCCGTTACCCCCAGCGCGCCGCCCACGGTGATCGCGACCAGCGCGGCGACGAGGCCGATGGTGAGGCTGACCCGCCCGCCGTAGATGAGCCGCGAGAGCACGTCTCGGCCGATGGCGTCGGTGCCGAGCGGGAAGGCGGCGCTGGGCGGCGCGGTGAACGCGATCTGGCCGCCGGGCCCGATGGCCAGGTCGTACGGGTCGTGCGGCGCGATGAACGGCGCGAGGACCGCGACCACGGCGAGCGCTGCGAGCACGAAGGCCGCCACCACGGCCAGGCGGTGCCGGCGGAACCTGCGCCAGGCCCGGCCGCCGTTGCGCTCCCGCCTCGGGGCGGGCGCCACCACGACGGCGTCGCTCACGGGTAACGCACCTTGCGGTCCACGGCGCCGCTCACGAGTAGCGCCTTCTGGGCGAGAGCGCCGCTCACGAGTACCGCACCCGCGGGTCGGCGACGGCGTAGAGCATGTCGGCCAGCAGGCTGCCGAGCAGCACCAAGACGGCGCCTAGGAGGTTGATGGCCATCGCGACGGGGTAGTCGCGGGCGAAGACCGACTCGACCAGCAGGCGGCCCATGCCGGGCCAGGTGAACACCACCTCGACGACCACGGAGCCGGCCAGCAGGCGCGGCAGCGCGACGCCGAGCAGCGTGATCACCGGCAGCAGGCTGTTGCGCAGCGCGTGCTTGCGCAGCACCGCCCGGTCGGAGACGCCCTTGCTCCTGGCGGTGCGCACGTAGTCCTGCCGCAGCGCCTCGCCCACCGCGCTGCGCACGTGCCGCACGAGCTCCGCCGCGCCGGTGAGGACCAGCACGGCGACGGGCAGCACCAGGTGCCGGGCCCGGTCGAGCACGCGCTCGAGGCCGGTGAGCGAGGCGGCGTAGTTCTCCAGGCCGGAGGTCGGCAACCAGCCGAGCCGCAGCGCGAAGATGTAGATCAGCGCCATCGCGGTGAAGAAGCTCGGCACGCTGATGCCGGCGAACGCGGCGCCGGTGACGGTGTAGTCGAAGACGGTGTAGGGCCGAGCCGCGGTGGCCACGCCCAGCCACAGCGCCAGCGCGAGCGTGAGCGCGAACGCCGTGCCCATGAGCAGGAACGTCGGGCCGATGCGGCTGCCGACCAGGTCGGCCACCGGCCTACCGGTGCGGAACGAGTACCCGAGGTTGCCGGTGAGCAGCTCCCCCATCCAACGCCCGTACTGCACGTAGGCGGGCTGGTCGAGCCCGAGCCTGGCCTCCGCGGCGCGCAGCTGTGCCGGGGGGATGTTCGGGTCGATGAACGTCTGCATGGCGTTGCCGGGCGCCGCGAGGGTGATGGTGAACGCGATGAACGACACCACCACGAGGATCACGGCGCCCTGCAGGACGCGGTTGAGGAAGTACTGCAGCATGGGCTAGCTGCTCGAGTCTAGGCTGCCTTTCGCCTACTCGACCGACCAGTTCGCGACGTTGACGTTCACGCCGCGCACGTCGGGACCGAAGCCGCTGAGGCGGTCGTTGACGCCGTAGAGGTCCTGGGCCTGGTAGAGCGGGATCCAGGCGAGCGCGTCGCGCATGATCCGGCCGACCTCGCGGTAGAGCTCGGCGCGGTCGTCCTGATCGAGCGTCACGCGGCCCTCGAGCATCAGCTCCTCGACCTCGGGGATGTCGACGCCGATGAAGTTGAAGCCGTTGGGCGGGCTGTCGCTGGCGAGCAGGTAGCTGAGGTACTCGTTCGGGTCGCGCTCGATGCCGAAGCCGAGGAGGAAGAGGTCGAAGTCGTCGACCGTGACCGCGCGCGGCGTGCCGCCGGCGTCCTGCGGCATGAGGTGCGTGACGAGCGTCGCGAAGTCCATCGACTCGATGTCGATGCGGATGCCCAGCTGGCGCAGGTTCGCCTGGATGATCGGCGCGGTGCGCTCGCGCACCTGGTTGCCGGTCGGCACGAACAGGCGCAGGGCCAGCTCCTGGCCGTCCTTGCTGCGGTACTGCCCGCTCATGGTCCAGCCGGCCTCGTCGAGGATCTCGGCGGCGGCCTCGGGGTCGTACTCGATGGGCGTGACGTCCTGCGGGTACGACCAGTGGTTGGTCGGGAAGATGCTGTCGAGCGTGCTGCCGTAGCCCTGCAGCAGGCCGTCGACCATCGCCTCGCGGTTGACCGCCATCGCCATCGCCTGGCGCACCGACGGGTCGGCGAGGATGGGGTTGCGCAGGTTGGTGCCGATGTACTGGAAGCTGAGGGTGTCGACGACCTTGAGCTCGAGCGCCTGGTTCGACTCGACGCTGGCGGCGCCGTCGATGGGCACGGGCGCGGCGTCCAGCTCACCGCTGAGCAGCGCGGCGAGCATCGTGTTCTGGTCGCCGAAGCGCACGATCAGCCGGTCGAGGCAGGGGCGCCCCTCCCAGTAGTTCTCGAAGGCGCTGACCTCGACGAACTCGCCGGGGCGGAACTGCTCGAAGACGAACGGGCCGGAGCCGAGGGGCTCGCGGTTGGTGGCGTCCTCCTGCCAGCGGGCGATGTCGACCGCGCCGTAGACGTGCTCGGGGAGGATGAACACCCCGCCGATGACGGGCAGGAACGGCGCGAACGGCTCGGTGGTCGTGAAGGAGACGGTGCGCTCGTCGACGACCTCGATGCCGCTGACCGCGTCGGCGGTGCCGTCGTGGTACGCCTGCGCGCCCTCGAGCGTGCTGATCTCGGCGAAGCGGCCGCCGGGGTACTCGGGGTCGGCCATCGAGGTGAAGGTGAAGGCCACGTCGGAGGCCGTGACCGGCTCGCCGTCGTGCCAGGTGAGGCCCTCGCGCAGCGTGAAGGTGAGCGTCCTCGCGTCGTCGCTGACCTCCCAGCTCTCGGCCATGTCGGGTTCGAAGCTGAGGGTCTCGGTCGGGCGGATGAGGCGCGCGAAGACCAGCTCCTGGATGTTGGTGTCGTAGGTGGTCGGGAAGATCAGCGGGTTGAGGTTGCCCGGCTCGCTCCACTGCGCGATCGTCGCGGTGCCGCCCTGCGCCTCGCAGGTCCGCGCGTTATCGCCCTGCGCCGTCGCCAGAGCGAACGTCGCGCTCAGCAGCAGGGCCGCTGCGGCCCGCAGGACGCGGGCTCCGGTGGCGCGTCGCCCGGCGCGCGACCTGCTGTCGTCGATCGTTACGGTGCCTGACTCTCTCATGCTTCCTCCCAAGACCTTCTGCCCGCCAGCCACAGGCTGGTCTGACGCTCGCTTAGCCACTCGGCTCCGTCTGCCGTGACCACGACGTTCTCCTCGACCAGCATCGACGGTCGAGGGGACATCAGTATCGTCGGTTCGATGGTGAACACGTTGCCCTCCTCGAGCTCGCCGTACGGCAGGTCGCCGTAGCGCTCCCACCTGGGGCCGAGGATGACGCCGCCGTCGTGCACGTGGCGCCCGATCTGGTGACCGGTGGCGTGGCTGATCTCCGGGAAGCCGTTGTCCAGGTGCACCTGCCGGGCCGCGGCGTCGACCTCGTAGCCCTTGACGCCCGGCCGCATCGCGTCGAACGCCGCCTCGATCGCCTGCTTGGCGGAGGCGAAGGCGGCGCGCTCGGCGGCTGGCGCCTCGGTCTCCCCTTCGCGCGGGAAGTAGATGGTGCGGGCGATGTCGGAGTGGTAGCCCTCGTAGGCCAGGCCGTGATCGAGGATCAGCAGGTCGCCCGGCTCGACCACGTCGTCGCCCGGTGAGCGGTGCGCCAGGCCGACGCGGTTGATGCACACCAGCGGACCGCCGTAGTCGCCGAGGTGCGGCGCGAGGCCCAGGTCGGACGCGATGCCGAGCATCACCGACTGGATCTCGCGTTCGCTCATGCCGGCCGCGAGCTGCGGGACGAGGCGGTGGTAGAGCTCGATGCTGCCGTCTATCGCGATGCGCAGCCGCCTCAGCTCCTCGGCGGTCTTCTGCGCGCGTACGCGCCTGAGGAACGGCTCGCTGCTCTCGACCACCGCTCGCGGCGCCGACTCGCCGAGCAGCGCCGTGGTGCGCAGGTACTGCCCGTGGGTGAGGCCGTCGCAGAGGATGTCGCGCTCGGAGTAGTTGAGGTAGACCTTGCCGGGCGCGAGGTCTGCGAGCCACTCGTTGAACCCGTCGGCGAACGAGCGGTCGTAGCCGCGCAGCTCGTCGAACACGCCGAGGCGTTCGACGTGGCCGACGTCGTAGTTGGCGACCAGCGCCAGCGTTCCGCGCTCGGGGTGCAGCATGAAGGCCGCCTCGCCGCTGACCCCCACGTCGAAGACGAGCTTGGCGGCGGGATCGCTTCCCTCCCGGGTGATGAACAGCCAGAGGTCTCCGGCGGGGACGTACGAGAGTGCTTGCCGGGACTTCTCGCGCCCGAGTTGCGACATCGCGCCTCCTATGCGGCGCCACGCCGCGGAATGGGTCGGGGTTGCCCTAAAAAGCGCGCGCGTGCGCGCGCGAGCGTGCCATGAAGGATATGTACGCTTGAACCTACTGTCAAGATATTGAACGAGTTTCAATATTTGCCGAGGCGGCTCAGGGCTGGAGAGCGTCGACTCCCACCGCGGCGCACGCCGTGCGCAGTCGCCCGTCGAGCGTGGCCAACGGTACGTTCTCGAAGTCGGCGAGCATGAGGTAGCTCGCGTCGTAGGTGGTCAAGTCGTTGTCTCGTGCGACCTTCACGTAGCGCGCCAGGTTCGCGGGCACCTTCCGCTCCACGATGCCCAGCGCGGACAGGCCCGCGACGATCCGCTCGGATGAGCCGGGGTCGAGCCGCCCTCGGCGCTCCGCGACGACCAGGACGTTGGCCACCTCCAGTTCCCACACCGGCGGGACGAGCGCGGTGGCGGACTCGAGGAGCCGCAGCGATCGCCGAGCCTCGGCGCTGCGCTCGTCGGGCAGCAGCGCGGCGAGCGCGATGGAGGCGTCCATCACGAACGCTGTCAACCGCGCCGCCCTTCCGCGATGAGCTCGAGGACGTCGACCTGCTCTCCCCCGAGCCCGTCGGCGAACTCGAAGAGGTCGGACAGCGCTTCAGCCACCGAACTGCGCCGGATCTCAGCGGCGGGCACCAGCCGGGCCACCGGCCTACCGTGCTTGGTGATGGTTATCGACTCTCCCCGCTCGACGGCCTCGATGAGGCTGGAGAGATGCGTCTTCGCGTCGAACACGCCGACTGTCCGGATGCAGATCACCCCAATCTAGTTAACTACTAGTTAGCTTACCACCGGAGTGCGCACGGGCGCTTCCGTCGGTAGCTCATCTCCAGTACACCTAGGCGTTCGACCATTAGT
>CAZQVC010000088.1:6536-9229 GCA_964596625.1 uncultured bacterium
CGGGCGCTTCCGTCGGTAGCTCATCTCCAGTACACCTAGGCGTTCGACCATTAGTCGTTTGGAGGTCTGCATGCGACACAGAACTCTCTTCCTCGCCGCGATCCTGCTGGCCGCTTCGGCCGGCCTCGTGGCTGCGCAAGATGGACAGCAACAACCGACCGCCCCCGCCCCACAGGTGCAGGAGGCCCCGCTGGCGTTCGAGAACGTCGCCGTGTTCGACGGCGAGAGCCTGCTGCCCGCCACGACCGTGGTGGTCGAGGACGGCGTGATCACGGCCGTCGGCGACGACGCCGCCGTGCCAGAGGGCGCTGAGGTCGTAGACGGCAGCGGCATGACGCTGCTGCCCGGATTGATCGACGCCCACGTGCACGCGTTCACCCCGCAGATGCTGGAGCAGGCGCTGATGTTCGGCGTCACCACCGTCTTCGACATGTTCACCGACGAAGGCTTCGCGGCGCAGATGCGCGAGGAGCAGGCGGCCGGTGAGGCGAACTACCGCGCCGACATGCTCTCAGCCGGCACGCTCGCCACGGTGGCGGGCGGCCACGGCACGCAGTTCGGCCTCGACATCGACACGCTGGAAGGGCCCGAGGGCGCCGAGCAGTGGGTCGCCGACCGGATCGCCGCTGGCGCCGATTACATCAAGGTCATCATCGAGGGCGGCGAGGAGATGGACCTCGACCTCGACACCCTCGACCGGGAGACGGTCACGGCCATCATCGAGGCGGCCCACGCCCAGGACATGATGGTGGTCACCCACGTGCAGACGCTCGAAGCGGCGCAGATGGCCATCGAGGCCGGCACCGACGGGCTGGCGCACATGTTCTCCGACGCCCTGCCCAGCCAGGAGCTGATCGACCAGATGGTCGCGCAGGACGTCTTCGTGATCCCCACGCTCGCCGTGTTCCAGAGCATCGGCGTCGACGATCCGGTCGACACCTCGCTCATGGACGACGAGCGCATCGCGCCGTACCTCACGCCCACCGACCTGCAGAGCCTGCAGAACCCGTACCACGGCTACGAGGCGCTCTCCTACGCCAACGCCCGTGACGGCGTCCAGCTGTTCCACGAGGCCGGCATACCGATCCTGGCCGGCACCGACGCGCCCAACCCCGGCACCGCCTTCGGCGCGAGCATGCACCGCGAGCTCGTGCTGCTCACGGAGGCCGGGCTCACGCCCGCCGAAGCGCTGGCCGCCGCCACCTCCGTCAACGCCGAGACGTTCGGCCTCGACGACCGCGGCCGCATCGCCCCCGGCATGAGGGCTGACCTCCTGTTGGTCGAGGGCGACCCGACCCAGGACATCGAGGCCACCAGGGCCATCCAGGCCGTCTACAAGGGCGGCGTCCGCGCCGACCGCGAGGCCTACGGCGAGCGGCTGGCGCTGGCGCGCGAGCAGGCCCAGGCCCAAGCCGCCGAGCTCGAGGGCGAGGGGCCGCTGCTGGTGAGCGACTTCGAGTCGGGTGACACCAGCGCGGCGTTCGGCCAGCCGTGGGAGGCCACCACCGACGCTCAAGCCGGCGGCGACTCCACGGCGGAGATCGCGGTCGTCGAGGGCGGGCCGGAAGGCAGCAGCCACGCGCTCGAGGTGACGGGCACCGTCGGCGAGGCGTTCGCCTTCCCGTGGAGCGGCACGATGTTCATGCCGGGCTCCCAGCCGTTCGGCCCGGCCGACCTCTCCAGCCGCTCGAACCTGCACTTCCAGGCTCGCGGCGACGCCGGCCCGTACCGCATCCAGCTGTTCTGCCGCAACACCGGCCAGGTCCCGCCGGAGCACCGCTTCGAGCTGAGTGACGAGTGGCAGGAGTTCGAGATCGACCTCAGCACCGTCGGCAACTGCGACACCAGCGGGCTCATGGCCGTGATCTTCTCGGCCGTCGAGCCGGGTGAGTACACCTTCCAGCTTGACGAGGTGGGCTTCAGGTAGATCGCCCTCGGCCGTGACCAACGTGCCCCACGTTTGACGCCGACTCGCGGCGGTGGTTTAAACTGTTTGCCGCTGCCGCGAGTCGCTTGTGCGCGCGGCGCCGTGGGTCGTTAGCTCAGTTGGTAGAGCAGCTGACTCTTAATCAGCGGGTCATAGGTTCGAGTCCTATACGACCCACCACGTGGAACCCCGTTTAGGACGGGGTTCTTCCATTTACTGCTTCCGGTCCTGGCGAGCCGCGAAGCCATTGGGGGGGTGTCTATTGGGGATATCCAGGTTCTTGTGGGAACTTGAGTATCTTCACCTCGGTCTCCGAGAAGTCTCTTCCGCCTGGCCACTTCAACTCTTCAGTCCCCGCTCCAGGGTAGGGCTCCCCGGGCCGATGAGGTCAGGGAATACGAGTCGGAAACAGGAGTGGTCTATCCTTGCCGCATGAGCCAGCGTGGTGGCGTAGGTCAGGGGTTCCAAGGTCGCGGCTGTCGCTCGTCGCAGCCGCCTGGGGGTGCTTGAGCGTGGGGCAGCGCGTGACGCCGCAGTTCCGCATGACCGACTGGCGCGCGAGCCGCGCCTTCTACGAGGCGGGCCTGGGCTTCGCGGTGGAGTGGGAGCACACTTTCGAACCCGGCCTGCCCGTGTTCGCCAAGCTCAGCCTTGACGGTCTGGGCCTGTTCCTGACCGAGCACGCCGGCGACTGCGCCGTGGGCGGGGCCGCCTACTTCGTGGTCGACGACGTCGACGCCCTGTATGCCGCCTGGACAGCACGGGG
>CAZQVC010000089.1:0-9158 GCA_964596625.1 uncultured bacterium
GCGCACTAAGCGACGCCTACGAGTACAAGTTGGTGCTCGACCGCATCACCCCGCTCGTAGCGCCTCAGGTCGCCGCGACGATCTGACCCTCGCCGGCGGTCGCTGCTCGGCGCCGCCGGCGAGAAACCAAGTGGTCCAGGGCCTCATCGGCCGCTCACGGGGGCGAAGAATAGCGTCCTGTACGGCTGTATATCGCTCACCCGACTTGACAGACGGGAAAAGTGGCGCGTACCCTTTTCCATCTCCGGCCGGCCATCGCGCCCGCTCAGCACCACACGCGCACCCGCGTCGGATGCCCAGCACAACGTCTTGCAGGCGGCCGCGCCTGCCAACGCCATCACCACCGCAGTACGGTCGGTCGGCCGAGTTGGACCACTTCACGCTCGAAGCCCTCGCAACTTCGCTGTAGCGCGAGCAGTCGACCTTCCGCGAACGGGAGGACGTAGATGCCGCAGTACTCGGACGTCAAGACCCTGGCCTGGCCCCTAGAGCGCGACGCGTGCGGCGTTGGGTTCGTCGCCCACGTCGGGGGCCGGCGAAGTCATGACGTCCTGGCGCTCGGCCTCCAGGCGTTGGCCAACCTCGCCCACCGCGGGGCCGTCAGCGCCGACGGCAAGACCGGCGACGGCGCCGGCGTGCTCACGCAGATCCCGCACCGCCTGCTGCGGCGCGAGCTCGACGCCAACGGCGTCGTCCTCGAACGCGACCGCGACCTCGGTGTCGGCGTGTTCTTCGCCGCCAACGACAGCCCTTACGAGCGCATCTACGCCCTCATCAGAGACGAGATCGCCCGCTCGCCGCTGCGGCGTCTGCTGTGGCGTGAGCCGCCGCTCGACCCCTCGGTCCTCGGCGAGCAGGCGCGCTCGCGGATGCCCGTCATGCGCCAGGTGCTGGTCGCCAAGCCGGCCTGGCAGTCCGACGACGCCTTCGAGCGCACCCTCTACCTGACGCGCAAGCGCATCGAGCGTCGCCTGGCCGAGGCGGGCCTCGGCCGCGCCTACGTCTGCTCGTTCTCCAGCCGCACGATCAGCTACAAGGGCCTGATGGGCGCCGACCAGCTCCACGCCTTCTACCTCGACCTCGCCGACCCCGACTACGAGACGGCGATCACGGTCTTCCATCAGCGCTACAGCACCAACACGCTGCCACGCTGGTCGCTGGCGCAGCCGTTCAGGCTGCTCGGACACAACGGCGAGATCAACACCCTGCAGGGCAACGTCAACTTCATGCGCGCCCGCGAGCCGCGGCTGGCGAGCCACGTGTGGGGCCAGGACGTGCGCGACCTGCTGCCGATCATCGAGGCTGGCGGCTCCGACTCCGCCGCCCTCGACAACGCGCTTGAGCTGCTCACGCTGTCGGGCCGCGACCTGCTGCACGCGCTGCTCATGCTGGTCCCGCAGGCCTACGAGCAGGACGGCGAGATCGACGACGACCTGCGCGGCTTCTTCGACTACCACGCCACCCTCATGGAGCCGTGGGACGGGCCGTCGGCGCTGGCGTTGAGCGACGGCCGCTACGCCGTGGCCGGCCTCGACCGCAACGGCCTGCGGCCCCAGCGCTACTGGCTGACCGACGACGACCTCCTGGTGGTGGCGTCGGAGGCCGGCGTCCTGCCGGTGGAGGAGACGAGCGTGGTGGAGAAGGGCCGGCTCGGGCCCGGCCGCCTGCTCGCGGTCGACACGCTCGAGGGCACGTTGCTGCGCGACGAGGAGATCAAGGCGCGCTACGCCAAGCGCCGGCCGTACCGCGAGTGGGTCGAGCGCCACGAGGTTCACGTCGAGCCGTCGGATGCGGCCGAGGAGCGCTGGGAGGAGGCCGAGCTCACGCGCCGTCAGCGCCTGTTCGGCTACTCCAGCGAGGACTACGACCGCATCTTCCAGCCCATGGCCATCGAGGGCGAGATCCCGCTGGGCTCGATGGGCGACGACACGCCGCTGGCCGCGCTCTCGCAGCAGCCGCAGCAGCTCTACCGCTACTTCAAGCAGCGCTTCGCGCAGGTCACGAACCCGCCGATCGACCCGCTGCGCGAGCGGCTGGTGATGTCGCTCGCCACCGTGCTGGGGCCGCGCTCGAGCGTGTTGGAGGAGGAGTCGGAGGCCGCCATGGTCGCCCGCTTCCCCGGGCCGATCATCGACGCCGCGACCTTGGAGGCGCTCAAGGAGCTGCGCCGACTCAAGAGCGCGGTGCTCGACTGCAGCTTCGACGTCGCCGACGGCAAGGAGGGCATGGCCGCGGCGCTGGAGGCGCTGGCCGACGCCGCGCAGGACCGGGTCGAGGACGGCGTGAGCGTGCTGATCCTCTCGGACAGGGCCGCCGGCGAGGAGCGCGCGCCGCTGCCCATGCTGCTCGCGGTGGGAGCGGTGCACCACCGGCTGTTGTTGGTCGGCAGGCGCACCAGGGCAGCGATCGTCTGCGACACCGGCGAGCCGCGCGAAGATCACCACTACGCCTGCCTCATCGGTTTCGGCGCCGCGCTGGTGCACCCGTACCTGGCGCTCGCCACGGCCCGGCACGTGGCCGCTGGCGGCAAGGGCTACGAGCCCCGCGACCCGGAGGAGGCCGTCGCCGACTACATCGGCGCGGTCGAGAAGGGCCTGCTGAAGATCATGTCGAAGATGGGCATCAGCACCCTGGCGAGCTACCGCGGGGCGCAGGTGTTCGAGACCGTCGGCCTGTCGCGCTACGTTGTCGAGCGCTTCTTCGACGGCACGCCGGCCCACCTCGGCGGCGCGACGCTGGAGGACATCGCCGACGACGTGCTGGCCTTCCATCGTGAGGCCTACGGAGCAGGTGACGGCGGGGCCGACGCCGCCGACGCGAAGCTGACCGACCGCGGTCTCTACCGTTTCCGCAAGGCCGGCGAGTACCACTCGCTCAACCCCACGGTGTTCAAGGCGCTGCACAAGGCCGTGCGCACCGAGAGCTTCGAGGCGTTCGAGGAGTACGCCAAGGCGGTGGAGGAGCGGCCGCCAACGGCCGTCCGCGACCTGCTGGAGCTCCCCCGCGCGGAGCGGCCGCTGCCGCTCGACGAGGTCGAGCCGGTCGAGGAGATCGTCAAGCGCTTCACCACCCAGGCCATGAGCCACGGCTCGGTCTCGCGCGAGATGCACGAGACGTTGGCCGTGGCCATGAACCGGCTCGGCGGCAAGAGCAACTCGGGCGAGGGCGGAGAGGACGCGCTGCGCTTCAAGCCGTTCACCCGCGACATGCCGGAGCGCAGCTACTCGCCGGAGTGGCACCCCCTGGAGGGCGACCTCGCCAACAGCGCCATCAAGCAGGTCGCCTCCGGCCGCTTCGGGGTCACGCCCGAGTACCTGGCCAACGCGCGCGAGATCGAGATCAAGATGGCGCAGGGCTCCAAGCCCGGCGAGGGCGGCCAGATCCCCGGCTTCAAGGTCTCGGCGGAGATCGCCGCGATCAGGCGTTCGGTGCCCGGCGTGACCCTCATCAGCCCACCGCCGCATCACGACATCTACTCCATCGAGGACCTGGCGCAGCTGATCTACGACCTCAAGCGGGTCAACCCGCGAGCGCGCGTCGGCGTCAAGCTGGTCTCGACCAGCGGGGTGGGCACCATCGCTGCCGGCGTCGCCAAGGGCTACGCCGACAACATCCAGATCTCGGGCCACGACGGCGGCACCGGCGCGAGCCCGTTGTCGAGCATGAAGCACGCGGGGGTGCCGTGGGAGCTCGGCCTGGTCGAAGCACAAGCCACGCTCATCGCCAACGGGCTGCGCGAACGCGTGACCCTGCGCGCCGACGGCGGGCTCAAGACCGGCCGCGACGTGGTCGTAGCCGCGATGTTGGGAGCCGAGGAGTTCGGCTTCGGCACCTCGGCGTTGGTCGCCGCCGGCTGCGCGATGATCCGCCAGTGTCACCTCAACACCTGCCCCGTCGGCATCGCCACCCAAGACCCCGCGCTGCGGGCGAAGTTCGCCGGCAAGCCCGAGCACATCGTGCGCTTCTTCCTCTACCTGGCGCAGCAGGTGCGCATGCTGCTGGCCGACATCGGCGTGCGCAGCCTCTCCGAGATCGTCGGTCGCAGCGAGCTCCTGACGCCGCGGCTCGTGACCCATGACGAAGGCGAGCGCCGCGTCAGGCTGGATATCGCCGGCCTGTTGGCCGCTGCCGAGGGCGCCGTGACCGCCGCCGCGGCGAGCCTCGGCGTGGCCCCCCAAGATGTGCCGCGCTCCTCACGGCAGCCGCGCAACGACCGCCCGGGCCGCGGCGGCATGACGCTCGATGACCGCCTGGCGGACGAAGCCGTTGCGGCGCTCGAGGCCGCCGACGGCGACCTGCCCCGGGTACGCCTGAGCTTCGTGACGTCCAACCGGGAACGCAGCCTCGGCAGCCGCCTGTCGGGCGAGTTGGCGGTCCGCTTCGGCGACGTCGGGTTGCCTGACGGCTCGATCGAGGTCGCGTTCGAGGGCGTCGCCGGGCAGAGCTTCGGCGCCTTCAACCTGCCCGGCACCACCTTCACCCTGGCCGGCGAGGCGCAGGACTACGTCGGCAAGTCGATGGCCGGCGGCGTCATCGCGATCCGGCCGCGCGGCGCCAGAGACGACCTGCGCGGCAACGTGATCGCCGGCAACACGCTGCTCTACGGCGCCACCGGCGGCGCGCTGTTCGCCGCCGGCAGCGTTGGCGAGCGGGTCTGCGTGCGCAACTCCGGCGCCACCGCGGTGGTCGAGGGCTGCGGCGACCACGGCTGCGAGTACATGACGGGAGGCACCGTCGTCGTGCTCGGCAGGACAGGGCGCAACTTCGCCGCGGGCATGTCGGGCGGCGTGGCCTACGTGCTGGACGAGGACGGCCACTTCGAGGGCCGGCTCAACACGGCGATGGTCGCGGCGCGCCGGCTGGCGTCAGAAGGCGCCACCGCCGCCGCGGACGCCGCGGAACTGCGGGCGCTTCTCGAGCAGCACCACGCCCATACGGGGTCGGCCAAGGCCGCCGCGCTGCTGGCGGACTGGGACTCGGGCTGCAAGCGGTTCTGGAAAGTGGAGCCGGTAGCCGCCGCGCTGCCGGGCGATCTCGCACCGGCCGACGTCGCGGCCGATCAGCCGGCTGCCTAGCGGACCGGGCTGACGCCGCCGCTGCGACGAGCGGGCGGCGTCAGCCGAAGGCGGCCAGCGTGCCGTCGAGCGCGGCGACGTAGACGCCGCCGTCCACCGGCAGGACGCTGGCCTGGATGGCGCTGTTGGCGACCCTCTCGGAGCGCAGCACGCGGCCGCTGCGGGCATCGAGCACGATGAGGTCACCGGCCTCGGTAGCGACGTAGAGCGCACCGGCCGCCACCACCGGCGTCGCGGTGACAGGGGCCGGCAGCGGCCTGCTCCAGACGTCGTCGCCGCTGCGCTGCGAGATCGCGTGCAGGCGCTGGCCCCAGGAGGTCGCGAAGACGTACTGCTGCCACGGCACCGGCGTGGTCCACTGCTCGCCCTCGAGGTCGTACGACCAGGCCACCTCGCGCCGCTCGAGGTCGAACGCGTGGAGCTCCCCGGCGCGCACCGGCAGGAAGGCGGTGCCGCCCGCCGCCGACGGTGGGGCCGCCATCGCGCCCACCTCCACCTTGAAGGCGTGGCTGCCGGTCGACAGGCGAGCGGCGTGAAGCCAACCGTCGGCCGTGGCGACGAGCGCCAGGCCGCGGTTGATGGTCGGCGCGGTCACGACGTCGGCGTCGAGGGGCACCGACCAGACCACGTCGCCCTCGGCGCTCCACAGCTCGATCGACCGGCCGGCCGCTACGACCACATCGCGTCCGTACGGCGCGCCGCCGGCGACGTCCTCGCCCTCCTTGCTCCAGAGCAGCTCGCCGCCGGGCCAGGAGAGCGCCCGCAGGCTGCCGTCGCGGCTGACCAGGAAGAGCCTGCCGCCGACCACCAGAGGCGGCTGGCTGGCCTCGTCGTCGAGGGGGAAGGTGGTGTGGAGCACGCCGTCCGCTGGCCGCACCACGGCCAGCGAGTCCGAGCGTTGCCCCACCAGCAGGAACCCGCCGGCAGAGGAGAGGCCGCTGGGGAACTGCGGACCCTCGTCGAGGGTCACCTGCCAGCGCCGGCTGAGGGCGGCGGGCAGGGCGGGGCCGGCCGGGTAGGCACCGTTGCGCCCCGGGCCCGCCAGCGGCAGTCCGTTGGCCCTCTGGCGGGCGCCGGCGGTGATCGCGCGCAGCGCGTCGGCGACGGCCGACCCGGAGCTCGGCCGCTTGGCCGGGTCCTTCTGCAAGAGGCTCACGATCAGCCGCTCGAGCTCCTCCGGCACCTGCGGGTTTAGCTCGCGCGGTGGGGCGAAGCTGCCGTACACGTGCTGGTAGAGGACCGCCTGGTCGTTCTCGCCCTCGAACGCCGCGACGCCCGTGACGGTGCGGTACAAGACGGCCCCGAAGGCGTAGAGGTCGGTGGCTGCGCCCGTCGCCTCGCCGGTGGCCTGCTCTGGCGCCATGTACTGCGGCGTGCCGAGCGTGAGGCCGGTGCGGGTCAGCTGCTTGCTGGTCTCGGTCAGCTGGACCAGGCCGAAGTCCATCACCTTCGGCGTGCCCTGCGGGGTGACCAGGATGTTGCGCGGCGTGAGGTCGCGGTGGACCATGCCGAGGCGGTGCACGTAGCCCAACGCCTCGGCCACGATCACCGCGGCGCCCAGCAGGCGCTCGAGCGGCTCGCTGTCGGCTTCCAGCGGGCCGAGGTCGGTGATCGAGCCGCCTTCGATGAGCTCCATGGCGAAGTACACGTGCTCGCCCTGGCTCAGGTCGTAGATGCTGACGATGCCGGGGTGGTTGAGATGGGCCAGCGCCCTGATCTCACGGCGGAAGCGCTCGCTGTCGGTCTCGGTCAGGTGAGGCCGCAGCACCTTGAGGGCGACGGTGCGCTCGAGGTGGATGTCGCGCGCCCGGAAGACGTGGGCCATGCCGCCCACGCCGAGTGTGCCGATGATCTCGTAACGCTCGTCGACCAGCTGACCGGTCTGGAACACCGTGCAAGAAGGGGCCGGTCAGGCCCCTTCGATGTCCTTGAGCAGCTTGGGGTCGAGCTTGCCCTCCTCGACCGCGCGGTTCAGCATCTCGATGCCGAGCCGCACGACTTCGGACTTCGACACCAACCGCTCCGGATTGGAGAGCTGGTAGGCCGTCTTGGTGAGCAGCGAGTCCTGCTCCTCGGTGATGACGACCTGTAGGCGCTTGCTCTTCTCGCGCTTGGGCACCCTTCGTTCCCTCCTAGTCGGGCTTGCCGGGAAGACAGTAACTTGTGCAACTATAGCAGGAGACGCTCGTTGCTCTCGCTATGCACTCGACGTCTTCACCCCGTATGCTCATAGTGTGTAACATGCACATGATGTTTAACATCTCACATCGCGCTGAGCGCTACGCTGCCAAGCTAGAGACGCACACGACTGCCTGCAACGCGCAGGGGCAGGCGTAGACGCGGCGAAGGGACCCACGTGAACGACACCAACGACGTACTGATCATCCGCGGAGGGACCCCCCTGGACGGTGAGCTGCCCGTCTTCCGCGCGAAGAACTCCGCGCTCTACCTGATCTTCGCTGCCCTGTTGACCGACGAGCCCGTGATCCTCGAGGACGTGCCGCGCCTCTCCGACGTCCTGATCTCCGAGGAGATCCTGCGACACGTCGGGGTTGACACCGAGTGGCGCGGTCACGAACTTCACCTGCACGCGCGCAGCATCAGGACCTGCAACGCCCCGTACAGCCTGGTGAGCAAGATGCGCGCCAGCTTCGTCATCATGGGCGCCCTGTTGGGCCGCTGCGGCGAGGCTCGCGTGCCCATGCCGGGCGGCTGCGCCTTCGGGCCGCGCCCGGTCGACCGTCACCTCGCGGCCCTGCGCGACCTCGGCGCGATCATCGACGAGGACGAAGGCGAGTTCCACGCCCGCAAGCATCGCCAGCTCGACGGCACCGTCCACTTCGAGGCCCCCACGGTCGGCGGGACGCAGAACGTGCTCCTGGCGACCGCCGTAGGCAGCGGCACCGTGGTCATCGAGAACGCCGCCCTCGAACCCGAGATCGCCGACCTCGCCGAGATGCTCAACGCGATGGGCGCGAACATCTCGGGCGCCGGCACGCGCACGATCACCGTGCACAGCGTGCCTCGCCTCGGCGGCGTGCGCTACCGCCCGATCCCCGACCGCATCGAGGCCGGCACGCTGATGCTGGCGGCCGCCGCCACTCGCGGCCGGCTCACGCTCACCGACGTCAGGCCCGACCACCTCACCGCCGTGATCGAGGCGCTTGAGGCCACCGGCGTGAAGGTCGAGCAGGGCGCGTCGACGCTCAAGCTCGACGCGACGGGGGAGCTGGCGCCCACCGACATCGAAGCGGCCGAGTACCCCGGCGTGCCGACCGACCTGCAGGCGCCGTTCTCCGCCTACCTCGCCACCATCAAGGGCGTGAGCACCATGCGCGACACGATCTACCCCGACCGCTTCACGCACGTCGAGGAGCTCGCCCGCACCGGCGCCGACCTGCGCCTCAACGAGCGGGTGCTCGAGGTGCGCGGCGGCGAGCTGCGGGGCGCGGCCATGCACGCCGCCGACATCCGCGCCGGCGGCGCGTTGATCATCGCTGCGCTGGCGGCCTCCGGCAGCTCCGAAGTGGGCGGCCTGCGCTACGTCGACCGTGGCTACGAGAGCCTCAGCGAGCGCCTGGCCAGCCTCGGCGGCCACGTCGAGCGCAAGAGCCTGCCGGTCCTAAAGGCGACCGGCACCTTCGGCGACTGAACCTACCAGCGATAGACGACTAGCACTAGCGATCTTGGGGGCCTCACCGGCTCAGGGCGACTTTCGCCGATCGAAGCCGGTGAGGTCAACTTCTTCCTCGTCCTCCGCGTCGGAGTCGTCGAAGCCCGCGAACGGGTCGGCAGCCTCAGCCTCCGCGGGCTCGGCCGCGTCCTCTGGGACCTCGGCCGCGTCGTCTGTGGCCTCGTCCTCCGCGACGCCGGGCTCGGCGTCAGCGACGCCGGCGTCGACAGCGTCCAGGTTCGGGGCAGCGACATCTTCATCGTGGACTGCCTCCACCGCGTCGGTGACCTTGGCCTCGTCACCTTCCTCAACACGTTCCTCAACCCCGTGCTCGACACCCTCTCCGACGCCTTGGTCGACGGCATCCCCGGCCGCATCATCCTCGTCATCCAACGGTGGTAGACCGAACG
>CAZQVC010000090.1:0-2745 GCA_964596625.1 uncultured bacterium
GCCCACCGTCCTCATCGCTCGGTCTCCTAGATTCTCTGCACGAACCCGTGAGCGAGACCGAAGGAGGAGCACCATGACCCACGACCTGACCGGCAAGCACGTAGCGTTCCTCGTCGCCGACAAGGGCACCGAGCACATCGAGCTGGTGGAGCCGGTACGCGGCGTCCTGGAGGCCGGCGGTGAGACCACCTTGATCTCCATGAAGGCAGGGAAGATCAGCACCAACAACAACGACCTGGAACCGGGCAGCGAGATGGACGCCGACGTCGCGTTCGCCGACGCCAAGGCCGACGACTACGACGCGGTCGTGGTGCCGGGCGGCACGGTGGGCGCCGACCGGCTGCGCGCCGACCCGGACGCCGTGAGGTTCGTCAAGGCGTTCTTCGATCAGGGCAAGCCGGTGGCGGCGATCTGCCACGGCCCGTGGGTGCTGGTGGAGGCGGACGTCGTCGAGGGGCGGAAGCTCACTTCCTACCCCTCGCTCAAGACGGACGTCCGCAACGCCGGCGGTGACTGGGTCGATGATGAGGTCGTCGTCGACCGTGGGCTGGTGACCAGCCGCAAGCCAGCCGATCTACCGGCGTTCGTGGACAAGCTGTTGGAGGAGGTCGCCGAGGGCGTGCACGCCGGCCAGACCGCTTGATAACGGCTGCGGTTCGTGCGGCGGCGTGCGCGCCTCGGCGAGCGGATTCTCCGCGGACTACTGGGTGAGGCCGGCCTGCTGCGTGGCGTCGTCGACCAGCACGAGCCTTATGTGATAGTGCGGCTCCGCCATGCCGGAGTGGCCGCCGTTGTAAGAGACGTCGACGTGATCGACCGCGAGTCCGTTGCCCGAGAGCAGGCCGGTGGCGAGGTTGTCCCAGTTCTGCGCTTCGTTCATCGCGCTGATCGGGACCATGAACAGCACCTCGAGCAGGTTGCCGTCTGAGCCGTAGGAGAGCCAGGGGCCGACCGGCGCGTTGGCGGGGTCGATGTAGAGCGCCCCGGCACCGGGGATGAACTCTGGCAGCGGGAGGATCTCCGCAACGCCGACGTAGGGAGCGGGTGGCGGCGCCACGCTCAGGTCCTGAGCAGAGGCCGTGGCGAGCGCCCCAAAGGCGAGGACCAGCGAGGCTAGGAGGTTGAGCCGTCCGCGGGCGCCGTGTCCGGCGGACCGGCACGGTGCTGCGGGCGAAGCGGACGGGGCTGGCCGAGCGGACTGGCCAAGCGAATCGGACGAAGCGGAAGACATGTGTTTCCCCTCTCGTGTTCGTGTTGCCGTCTTCGTGTTGCTGTCCGTGCCACGGAAGTGCGAGTTCAACGCGCGTGAGGCAGAACCTACCATGACTCAGACATTAATGCAAGGTATTTATGTCATTATTGCTGGAGATTATGATGTGGCAGCCGACGACGAAGGGGGCGGGCGTTAGTTGAACGACGAAGGCAAAGCAGCTTCGAGGCGGCCGAGTGCGGGGCTGTCGCTGTCGCGCGTGATCGACACGCGGGCGTCGCTTCTCGACGCGCTGCTGGAGAACCGCAGCGAGGGGCTCACGCTCGAGGACCTCGCCGCTCGCCTCGGCGTGACCCGCAACGCCGTGCGCCAGCACGTCACGGCCCTAGAGCGCGACGGACTGGTGACGGCGCGCGGCCTGCGCAAGGGGCCGCGGCGCCCGAGTCGAACCTACGGCCTCACCGAGCGCGGTGAGGAGGAGTTCCCGCGCCGCTACGACCTGTTGGCCGTCTCGATGCTGCAGACGTTGAGGAGCAGGCTCGGCGAGGAGGCGGCCCAGACCGTGCTGCTGGGCATGGTCGACGAGATCGCCGCGCGTTGGTTGCCGCGGCTCGAGCGGCTCGAGCCGGAAGCCCGCAGGAGCGAGGTCGTCGCGATCATGAACCTGCTCGGGTACCACGCCAGCCCCGCGCCGGAGGTCGGCGGCGTGGCCGCGGTCAACTGCGTGTATCACAAGGTCGCCAGGGAGACCAGGGCGGTCTGCCGCTTCGACGAGGCGCTGCTGTCACGCCTGCTGGGCAGCGAGGTGAGGCTCACGGCGTGCATGGCCGAGGGCGACGGGAGCTGCGTGTTCGCGAGCCTGCAGAGGACCGAGCAACCGCTGCCTGCGCAGCGCCCGGACGTCTGATCGCGCGCTGCTGGCGTCAGGGCGTCAGCAGCGCCACGCTCCCGCCGCTGATGACGAGGTCTACGAAGGCGCTGTTGTTCTCGTAGTCGAGCTCGCGCACGCTGGCGTCGGGGTTGGCCAGGTTGAGCAGGCGGTAGCGCCCGTCGGGGACGTGCGAGACGTCGAGGTCCTGCTCGTACAGCGCGGCCACGTAGATGTCGCCGTAGCCGACCGAGATGCCCTGCACCTCGGCGTCGCAGTCGGCGTACACGGGTTCGGGCGGCGCGCTGAGCTCGTCGACCGGGAGGTTGTCCATCAGGCAGAAGCCCACCTTGGCGTTCTCGGCCACCAGCTCGACCTCGTCGCCCACTTCGTCGAGCGACCAGAGCTCGTAGCGCGCGAACCCGCCGAGGTGGAGGTGGCCGTGGCGATGATCGAAGTCGAACTCGCCGATGGGCCGGTCGGGGCGGGGGCGGCCGCCGCTGCGGTGCACGTACTGCACCACCTGCAGCTGGGTCTCGGTGTTCTGTGAGCCGCGGACCTCGACGGGGCCGTCACCGGCGTTCCAGATCGTGGTGGCGAACTTCAGGCGGAGGTCGCCTTGCGAGCGCGAGCCGACGAGCGCGACGTCGGACGGCGGCCTGATGCG
>CAZQVC010000090.1:2845-6453 GCA_964596625.1 uncultured bacterium
GCGGTCAGCAGCAGGGTCGAGGCGCTTCCCCAGAGGACGGCGCGGACCATGCGAAGAAGGTAGCAGCGCTTCGGCCGATGCCATGTGCCGCGGCGAGGCTCACTTGCGGACCGCCAGGGCGGCAGCGATGCCGATCAGCAGGAAGGCCAGGCCGTGGTTCCAGCGCGGCCGCTCGTTGAGGACCAGCACCGCGAACACCACGAACACGCCGATGGAGATGACCTCCTGGAAGATCTTCAGCTGCGTGGCGCTGAAGGTGCGGTAGCCGATGCGGTTGGCGGGGACCTGGAACATGTACTCGAACAGGGCTATGCCCCAGCTGAGGAGGATGACGGCCAGCAGCGGGAAGCGGCCCTCGGGCAGGAACCGCAGGTGGCCGTACCAGGCGATGGTCATGAAGATGTTCGAGACCACGAGCAGCAGGATCGCGATCATGTCGCCGCCCACCACGGGCGCCTTTCACGACCGCGGTGGCGAGCGATACTACCGCTGCCGGGCGCGTGAGAACCGCTAATCTCTCCACATGAACCCGGAAGGCAGTGTGTGGGCGGCGGCTGTGCTCCTGTTCTTCGTGATGGACGCGTTCGGCAACGCGCCGCTGGCCCTGGCGCTGCTCAAGGACGTGCCGAAGGAGCGGCGTCGCAAGGTCATCATGCGCGAGCTGGTGATCGCCCTCATCGTGCTGGTCTTCTTCCTCTTCCTCGGCCAGGAGATACTGAGCTTCCTCGGCCTGCACGAGGAGTCGGTCTCGATAGCCGGCGGGATCGTCCTCGGCATCATCGGCCTGCGCATGGTGTTCCCGCGCGCCGACGGCGTGATGGGTCACCAGGTCGGGGGCGAGCCCCTCATCGTGCCGCTCGCCATACCGCTGATCGCCGGCCCCTCGGCCATCGCCACGGTGATCCTGATGGCGCGCAGCGACCCGTCCTCGATGGGCAAGTGGTTGTTGGCGCTGATCATCGCCTGGGCCGGCACCGCCGTGGTGCTGCTCAGCGCGCCCCTGCTGCTACGGGTGCTGCGCGAGCGGGGCCTGGCCGCGCTTGAGCGGCTGATGGGCATGCTGCTGATCATGCTGGCCGTCGAGATGGTGCTGACCGGCGTGCTGGCGCTCTGACTCCTGCGGCTCGAACTCCGCCGCCAGCAGCTTGAGCATCGCGGCGGCGATCCGCGGGTCGAACCCGGCGCCGGCCTCTCGCTCGATCAGGGCCTTGGCCTGCTGGTACGACCACGCCGGCCGGTAGGCGCGCTCGGACGTGAGCGCGTCGTGCACGTCTGCCACCGCCATGATGCGGGCCAGCAGCGGAATCTGCGTGCCCGCCAGCCCGTCGGGGTAACCGGCGCCGTCCCAGCGCTCGTGATGGTGTCTGATGGCCTCGAGCTCCTTGCGGTTGAGGCCGAGCGCGCGGGCGATGCGCTCACCGGCCACCGGATGGGTCTCGATGACCGCGCGCTCCTCGGCGTCGAGGGGCCCTTGCTTGTTGAGGACCTTGTCGGGCACCTCGATCTTGCCCACGTCGTGGACCACGCCGGCCTGCGCCAGCACCCTCAGCTCCTCCGGTTGCAGGCCGAGCTCCCGGCCTAGGCGCACGGCCATCGCGGCCACGCGCTGCATGTGACCGGCGGTGTACGGGTCGCGCGCTTCGGCGGCGAGCACCAGGGCGCGCACCTCGGGCCGCAGGCCGTACGCCAGGCGCCGACCGACGTCGTCGTCGAGCAGGGCGGCCAGGCTCGAGTGCAGGGTGCCGCTCTGCATCTGCCGGCTGAACGTGACCAACATCGTCACGATCGCGGCGAGCAGTATGCCGTGGTAGAGCCACCAGCTGAGCCGGAAGACCTCGCCGAGCACGATGATCACCTGGGAGACCATGACCCAGCCGATGACGTGGAGCATGACCAGGTGGATCGCGGAGCGCGCCAGGCGGTAGCCCTCGAGGAACCGCACGCCGGCCAGCGCCAGCAACGCGATGACGGCGGCAGCGACGCCGTACTGCAGCGGCTCGGCCTGAACGGGCACGAAGCGCGCGAGCTGCGGCCAGGTCATCAGCACGAAGTCGAAAGCGACGACGGCGAGCGACCAGATCACGAGCATCCTCAGCAGACCGGCGCGCGAGCCGGTGGGCTTGAGGTAGGCCGCCGCGACCATCCACCCGGCGAACGCGATCATCGCCAGCTGCGAAGCCATGGGCGTGACCACCGAGTAGCCGATCAGGACGCCTGGGGTCGAGAGGCCGTGAAGGGCGAAGAGCCCGGCCATGCCGGCGAAGCCGGCGGCCAGGTAGACGACCCGTGCGTCCCTTGCGCGGGCGCCGACGACGCCGGCGATCAGGGCCAGGGCGGCGGCCAGCAGCGACGTGACGGAGACGATCCAGAAGTGCATCTGCGGAGCTGCCAGCGAGGGGTCCCGTTCCGGTGACGTGAACAGCAACCAGAACAGCAGGAACGCGAACAGCGAACCGACCAGCGGGCCCAGCAATGCCCTGACGCTTCTCACGGCACCGAGCATGCACGGCGGGCTCTTACGGCGTAATCACGCGAAAGCCACGCTGGCAGCGAGGGTCAGGCCTCGGCCGGTGCGGCCTCGTCGAGCCTGACCACGACCACGCCGGCCAGGATCAGGGCGCCTCCGAGCAGTTGGATCAGCGCGGGCAGCTCGCTGAGCAGCAGCCAGGCCCAGAGCACCGCGAACAGCACCTCCGAGAGCCCGACGAACGAGGCGACCTTGGAGCCGAGGCGCCGGTTGGCCGTCACCCCGGCCGCGTACGACAAGGCGGCCGCCACCAGGCCCAACGCGGCGACCGCGGCCC
Source organism: uncultured bacterium (assembly GCA_964596625.1). Lineage (GTDB taxonomy): Bacteria > Deinococcota > Deinococci > Deinococcales > Trueperaceae > DASRWD01. The sequence continues at coordinate 5,650 of CAZQVC010000090.1, forward strand.
ACCACGGCACGGTCGCGCCGGCCAGGGACACGCTGGTGACGGTCCAGGCCATGCTCACCAGGCCGCTGGCGCCGAGCAGCAGCAACACCACGGCGGCGACGATCATGCCGCCGGTCGCTACCACCAGGGCCGGCAGGTCGTGGGAGTCGTCCGCGGTGATCACGAAGTAACCGGCGAGGCCGACGGCGGCCGCGGTGGCCCAGAGGGCGCCGATGAGGTCGATCTCGATGGCGCCGAAGACGTCGAGCACCAGCATCAGGCCGAGCAGCGCCAGCGCCGTGCCGATGATCGTGAGGGGCCGCGGACGCTGACCGTGGCGCAGCCAGAGCCAGCCCACGACCAGCAGGACGCCGCAGTACTCGATGAGCAGGGCAACCGCCACCGAGAGCCGTTCGACCGCGAAGAAGTAGGCGAGCTGGCAGCCGACCACGCCGAGCAGGCCGAACAGCACCATGCTTGGCCAGCCGGTGCGCAGCCTGTCCCAGCGGCCGCGCATCATGAGGATGGCCGGCAGCAGGAGGGCGACGGCGCCGATGCCGACCCGCCAGGTGACCGCCGCGGCGGGCGACCAACCGGCCTGAAGCAACCCCTTGGCCAGCGCTCCCGAGGTCCCGAAGGCGCACGCCGAGAGCAGCGCGAGCAGCAGGCCGCCGAGGAGCCTCAGCTGTTGCTGACGGCGCAGCGGCGCCGATCCACGGGCAGTGGCGACGGCGCTGGCCGGCACCCTAGGGATGGCGTCGTCGGCAGTGGGAGCGGGGAGGGGTTGGGCAGGCACCAGGCCATGCTATATGAGAAGCCTGAAGC
>CAZQVC010000090.1:6553-8959 GCA_964596625.1 uncultured bacterium
ACACGCTGCTGCGTGTCGTCCGGCGCCGCCTGTTAAGTGACGAGCTTGGCGGTCTAGGCCTGTTGGGCGAACTGCTGAACGACGCGGATGTGGTTGCCGAACGGGTCGCGAATAGCGAAGTCGATGCCGTACGGCCTCTCCTCCGGCTCCTCGCGGATCTCGACGCCCTTCGCCTTGAGGTCCTCGAACGTCGCGTGGGCGTCGTCGGTGACGAACCCGACGGTGAAGCCCGTGGCGCCCTTGGAGACGAGCTCGCGGATCTGCGTGGCGGCGTCGGGGTCGACGCTCGGCGGCGCCGCCAGCTCCAGCAGGATCTCCCGTTCGGTCTGGCCCTTCGGCCTCACCGTCAGCCAGCGCATGGGGCCGAAGTCGACGTCGGCGCTCACCTCGAGCCCCAGCTTGCCGACGTAGAAGTCGAGCGCTTCGTCCTGATCGAACACCCATACGTGCGAGATGTTTATGCCCTTGATCATCGTGTTGCCTCCGTATCTTCAGTGTCGACCGCGGTGTTTCCGGGCCCTGCGGAGCCTGACGCCTCCGCTACGGTCGTAGTGCCACTGTAGGTGGCTCCGGCCGGGGGCGCTTCTCCGAAACTGCTCGGCCTGGCCCACGACGAGATGAAGCACGACGGCACCGCCACCGCGTCGTGGCGGTCACGGAAGCTGCTTGGCGAGATGCCGACGATCTCCTTGAAGGTGCGGCTGAAGGTCCCGAGGCTGTTGAAGCCGACGTCGAAGCACACGTCGGTGATGCTGCGAGGTTCGCCGCCGGCGGAGTCGCGCAGCAGGAACATCGCGCGCTCGACCCGGCGCCGCTGGAGGTAGCGGTGAGGGGTCTCCGCGAACACCTCCTTGAACGTCCTGATGAAGTGGGCCTCGGACATCCCCACCGACCGCGCCAACGCCGGGACGTCGAGCTCGCGCTCGAAGTGGCGGTCCATGGTGTCGCGCGCACGGAGCACGAGGCGGTTGCGGGCCTCGACGGGGCTCAGGCCCCCGGTCATCGGCTGCCGGAGCTAGCTGGGCTCGACTCGATCGGGAGCCGCGAGGTCGAGCCATCGGTGAACGAGTTCGTTCGTCGCATGAGCTTCCCCAAGGTCCACAGCAAAGCATAATCGGCACATGACAGACGCCCGAGCGACCCCGACCCCCGAAGTGCTGCGCTTCCTCTTGTCGGACGGCTCGGGCGGGTTCACGCCGTTCGAGCGCGCCCTGGCCGGCCTGAGCGCCGAGGACGCCCTGCGCAAGCCGGAAGGCAGCCCGCACAGCGTGGCCGACGTCGTGGCGCACATGGTCTTCTGGCAGCAGCGGTTCCTCGACATGGTGGCGGGCGGCGAGCCTCGCCCGGTGCCGCACGCGGCCGACGGCTGGCCCGAGGTCGCCGCAGACGAGTGGCCCGGGCTGGTCGACCGCTACCTCGCAGGGTTGCGGCGCTACAGGGAGTTGGCCGACGATCCCAGCGAGCTGCACAGGCCACTGGTGGAGGGGCGTGAGCGCACGGTAGGCGCCTCCGTGATGTCGTACTACGTCCACGAGGCGCATCATCTCGGCCAGGTGATCCTCTTGAGGCGACTCATCGGGGCTTGGCCTCCACCCGGAGGCGGCGACAGCTGGTGAGGAGAAAGCCCCGTCGGCAATGGTAGGTCGCTGCTAACCTCGATACACGGACCCCCTCCGGGGTCGGTAAGCCTGACGTAAGGTGTCAGCATTACGTTCCTGCTGACCGCATGCTGGCTGCACGAGCCTGCCCTCGCCGGGCACGGAGCGAACGCGGGACTGCCCCGACAGTCGGGTACCAACCCCCAGTAGCAACCAGGAGGATGATGGTCTCTCGACTGCTGGCGACGCTCGTGGCTGCCGTGCTGATCTCGGGCGCCTTCGCCATCGACCTACCGGAGCACGCTCGTCTCACGTTGTTGAGCAGCGAGGGTGTGGTGCTGGGCGTCGGACAGGTGACGAACGGCGACCTGAGCCTCGCCTTGCAGTCCGGCGCGAAGGGTGACGTCAAGCTGCTCATCGTAGGCGCCGACGGCGACGTGCTCGCCTTCGACGCCGTGTTGACCGAGAGCGGCTCCGTGATGCTGGCTCAGGGCGACTCGTGGGCGGACCTGGCGGAGGCCGTCAGGGCGTCCGGCGGTGAAGCGCAGGTGTGGTTCGAGGCGCCGGCTCGAGAGCGGCAAGGGACTGAGCTCGCCAGGGACGACGAGCGCGGGCCGGCGACCGGAAACGAGCCGGGAGCAGGCAACGACGAGGGTGCTCGCGCCGACGAACCCGCCGCCAAACCGCCCAGCGACAGCGAGGCTGGCAACCCGAACACGGGCCCGAACGAGAACGCGGGAGACAACCCGAACGAGAACGCCGGGGAGAACCCGAACCAGGGGCCGAACGAGAACGCGGGGGACAACCC
>CAZQVC010000091.1:0-8936 GCA_964596625.1 uncultured bacterium
TGGTCACCCTGCATCGGTCCGCCGTAGCCTCCATGTAGTGCTCGTGGCGCGCCCCAGATCCCGCCTCGCGAGCCGCCGGGAACCGCGCTATGGCACGAAGCGCAGTGCTATACACATCTTACACAACATGCACATCGGGCGGTCGCACGGCTGGGGCGGCCGGTGTGCGGTCGAACGCCGCGCGTGTGCAGCCGCCGGGCCGGCCGAACCTTACCCACCTGCCACCGGTTACCTAGTTCCCGGCCGCGTACGCCTCCGTGCGCGGCGCGGTGGCCCAGCTGGCGACGATGTCGCTGCCTATCGCCCTGAACAGGCTGCCGGTGGTGTAGGTGCTCGTCGTGCCCTCGTTCGGCTTGTGCAGCACGACGACCATGACGACCTTGGGCTTGGCGGCGGGGAACATCCCCGCCACGCTCAGCGAGTACTCGCCCGGCACGTAGCGGTTGGTCTCCGGGTCGAACACGTCGGCCGTGCCGGTCTTGGCGGCCACGGCGACGCCGGGTACGGCGGCCACGTGGAGGCCGGAGCTCTCGGTCACGTGGGTGAGCATGCTGCGCACGCTCTGGGCGACCTCGGGGGAGAGGACGCGGTGGGGCTCCGGCAGCTGCTCGTCTTCGGTCAGCCGCGGAGGCACGTAGAGGCCGTCGTTGGCGAAGATCGAGTAGGCCGCCGCCAGCTGTAGGGCGGTAGTCGAGTGGTTCTGACCGATGACGTTGGTCGCCTGGTCCTGCGGCACCCAGCGGTACCAGGGGTTGAGGATCCCGGTGCGGGTGTAGGCGGTTCTCAGGTCGAGGTCCTGGCCGATGCCGAAGCGCATCAGCCAGTCGTAAAGCTCGGCCGGCGCGAAGCGTTGGCCGAGGTGGATCATGCCGGAGTTGCTGGAGTAGGCCAGCACGTCGGGGACGCTGAGCACGGGATCGTGGCGAGCCACGTCGCGGAACGTCTGGGCGCCGACTCGCAGGGTCATTGGCGAGTCGATCATCTCGTCCGGTCGCAGTCGACCGCTCTCGAGCAGGCCGGCGATGACCAGCGGCTTGATGACGGAGCCGGGCTCGTACACCTCGAGGAAGGGGCGGTTGACGCGCGTCTCGGCGTCGGCCGAGCGCCACTCGTTGACGTCGTAGCTCGGGTAGCTGGAAGCTGCCAGGATGCGGCCGGTGCCGGCCTCGAGCACCACAGCGGCTCCGCTCTCGGCGCCGTTCTCGACGGCCGACGCCGCGAGGTGTCGGTCGGTCGCCGCCTGGATGGTCGGGTCGAGCGTGATGACCACGTCCTCGCCGGCTGAGAGGCGGGTGTCGAGAGCGTGCTCGAGGCCCTCGAGGCCGAAGCGCCCGTCGGGCTGCACCGCGCCGGTGAAGCCGAGGAGGCCGGCGGCCAGCTCACCGTGCGGGTAGGTGCGCGACTCGACGGGGCCGCCGGCCAGCACCGAGCCGTCGGCGGCGAGGATCTGGCCGCGGACGACGGGCTCGGCCGGGGGCGCGGGCAGCGTGGCCGGCGCGAACTGCCGGGTGGCGAAGCCGAGGAAGGCCACCAGGAGCGGCAACACCGTCGCCAGGCGCAGCAGTGCGCTGCGCCGCAGCCGCAGGACGGAGTCGGCGCCGCTGGGCTGCGCCTCTACGTGTTCGTCGACGCGTCGCCGCGTCTTCGGAGCGGAGTAGACGACCGGTGAGGAAGAGGTAGGGGTGGTCAGCGCCATACGGTTGTCAGCTCCAAGACGGGTTCGGTGTGGCTCGCTTCGGGCGCCGGAGCGGCGGCGATGAGGCGCGCTGCGCCGGCCTCCGGCACGGCCACCATGCCGGCCATGGCGGCCCAGGCCGCGACCGCCTCAGGGCCGTCGACCTCCGCCGCCCGTACCCGGGCGCTGGCGACCTCGGCGAGCAGTTCGTCCTTCTGATCCATCAGATCGACCTGTTCGGCGAGCAGACGCTGGTTGACGATGCCCATGAGCGCCAGCACCACGAGCAGGAACAGGTAGAGGGGAAGCGCAAGACGGAAGCGCTGAGCGACACCGGATTCGACCTCCATCAGCCGCTCACCTTCTCGCCGGCTCTCAGCTTGGCGCTGCGCGAGCGCGGGTTGGCGGCGATCTCGGCCTCGCTGGCCTCGAGGGGCTTCTTGGTGAGCGGCTCGAGTCGGGGGCTGTCGAGCAGGAAGCGCTTGACGATGCGGTCCTCGAGCGAGTGATACGAGATGGCGACCAGTCGGCCGCCGGGAACGAGCAGTCGCGAGGCGGCCTCGAGGCCCTCCTGAAGGGCGCCGAGCTCGTCGTTGACGTGGATCCGCAGCGCCTGGAAGGTGCGCCTTGCCGGGTGCTCCCGCCGGGGGCCGGGAGGGTACGCGCCCGCGACGACCTCGGCGAGCGCGCCGGTGGTCAAGATCGGGCTGCCTTGGCGGGCCTCGACGATGCGCCGCGCCACACGGCGGCTGTGGCGCTCCTCGCCGTAGCGGAAGATGATCGCCGCGAGCTCCTCCATGGGGTAGTGGTTGACGACGTCAGCGGCGCTCTCGCTGTTCGGGCCCATGCGCATGTCGAGCGGTCCGTCGTGGCGGAAGGCGAAGCCGCGCTCGCCCTCGTCGAGCTGCATGGAGGAGACGCCGAGGTCGAAGAGCACGCCGTGCACTTCGGTGATGCCGTCGTCGTAGGCGAGCTTCTCGAGGTCCCGAAAGTTGCCGGCGGCGAACAGCAGGCGGCCGCTGGAGCGAGCGCCTTGCCAGGCCTGCTCGCCTTCGAGGAAGGCAGTCGTGGTGGGATCCTGGTCGATCGCCAGCACGTTCGCGCCGCGCTCGAGGAGGAGCCGGGTGTGGCCGCCGGCGCCGAAGGTCGTGTCGACGTACCAGGCGCCGGGTCGCGGCGCGAGGTGTTCGAGCACCTCGTTCGGCATCACGCTGACGTGGGCGGTCTCGGTCATCGCGCTCACCCCACCAGCTCCCGCAGGAGCTCGGGGGCCGGCGGGCTCTCCTGAACGCCTTCGAGGTTCGCCAGCCAGCGTTCCTCGTTCCAGATCTCGAGCCGGTTGGGCGCTCCCACGACCATGACGTCGCCTTCCACCGCCGCGAACTTACGCAGCGGCGCCGGCAGGCTTATGCGGCCGGTGGAGTCGAGCTTGGCCTTGGCGGCGCCGGAGTAGAAGAAGCGCACGAAGTTGCGTGCACTGGGGTCGGTGAGCGGCAGCTCGGTGAGGTGGGCCTCGATCTGCTGCCACGAGCCCATCGGGAAGACGAAGAGGCAACCGTCCATGCCGCGCGTGACCACCATGCCGTCCTCGACGAAGTCGCGGAACGCAGGGGGGATGATCACCCGGCCCTTGTCGTCGACGCTGTACTGGAACTCGCCGAACGGCATCTGCGGTCTAGCTCCTCGCTGGGCTCGGAGAACGCGTCCGAGACGGGGGAAATGGCGTTGCAAGACGATTCGAGTAGGCCTTGCGGCGTGCTTGGCCGACTTTACCACAATCTCCCACTGATTCCCACAGTGGAAACCCATACACGGGCGTCATGTGGGATCTCTCCCACTCAGGCCTGCCAATACGAGGAAGCGGCCCCGTTTCCGGGGCCGCCTCACGAGTGCGGGTGAGCTTGTAAGCCGGGTTCTGTGACCTCGCGGAGGCGGTCTCGCGACCTCCTAGCCGCTCGGTCTCTGGTCATCTATCTGGGGCGCACGTCGCCGCGCGCCTCTAGCGGTCATCCTGGAGATGTTGACGAGCCGGGCAGGCTCTCTCTCACTGTCGGACCTTGCACCGGGTGGGGTTTACCTAGCTGCCTGCGTTACCGGAGGCACTGGTGCGCTCTTACCGCACCCTTTCACCCTTACGTCCGTCAGCCGCCGAAGCGGTTGCCGGCCGCGGTCTGCTCTCTGTTGCACTTGCCGTCGCCTTACGCGCCCAGCCGTTAGCTGGCACCCTCGCCCTACGGAGCCCGGACTTTCCTCAGCGAAACGGCCCACCAGGAGCCGCTCCGCCGCGACCAGACCGCTCACACCGCGACCTGGGATCATAGCACGTCAAGGCTCTGCAGCCACCTGTGCGGCCGACCTTCGAAGCTATCCTGAGGGGGGCGGACTTCCCGGGTAGTCGAGAGCCTTCACGAAGGCATGAGAAGAGGCCGGCCCCTGTCGGGACCGGCCTCGCGTGAGAGTTCGACCGTCGGCTCTACAGAGCGCGGTAGTCGGTGACTTCGATCTCGCCGTCGATGATCTGCTGCTTGATCTGGTTGACCTCTTCGACCAGGGCCGCCGGGATCAGCGCCTCGTTGTACTCGTCGAGCGCGTAGTCGACGCCGTCCTCGGCCAGGCCGAGGTTCTGCAGGCCGCCGGTGAAGGTGCCGTCGACGACGTCCATGGCGGCCGTGTAGGCGGCCACGTCGACGCGCTTGAGCATGCTGGTGAGGCCGTGGTTGAGCGTGCTCGGGTCGGAGTCGGTGTCGCCGCGCGGGTTCTGGTTGCTGTCGACGCCGATGAAGAAGATCGGCTTGGCGTCACCGGTGCAGGCGGAGGCGTACGCGTTCGAGACGGGGATGTCGGCGAGCTGCTCGTCGAGCGGCGTGGGACGGGTGTTGCTCGGCGTGAAGCACTGCGTCTCGTTGACGTAGTCGATGACGCCGTTGCCCGAAGCGCCGGCCGCAGCGAAGATGATGTCGGCGCCCTGCGCGTTCTGGGTGCTGGCGAGCTCCTTGGCGCGAGCCGGGTCGTTCCACGCGTCGGGGGTCACGCCGACGTAGTTGCTGATGATCGTGCAGTCGGCGCAGGCGGCCTTGACGCCCTCCTGGTAGCCGAGGTCGAAGGCGCGGATCAGCGGGACGTCCATGCCGCCGACGAAGCCGACGGTGCCGGTGCGGGTGAGCGTGCCGGCGATGTAGCCGACCAGGAAGCTGCCCTCCTGCTCCTTGAAGAGCACGCTGCGGACGTTCTCGCCCTGCGCCTCCGCGTCGAGGATGACGAAGGAGGTGTCGGGGAACTCGGCGGCAACGGAGGTGACGGCGTCGGCCTGGAGGAAGCCCGGAGCCACGATCAGCTCGGCGCCCTGCAGGGCGATGCGGCGCTGGCCTTCTGCGGCGGTGTCGGGCGAGCCCTCGAACTCGACGACGTCGATCTCCAGGCCCTCCGACTCGAGGTCGGCGGCGGCGCGTTCGACGCCGCGCCAGGTGCCTTCGTTGAACGACCCGTCGAACTTGCCACCGGCGTCGTAGACGATTCCGAACACGTAGTCCTGAGCGGTAGCCGCCGTGAAGAAGAGCAGGGCGGCAAGGATCAGCAGTTTGCGCATGTGGGCAGAGTCCTCTCGCTACCAACGTGAAGTTTCTCACCAGGAGGTGATGCTCGAACTATATCAGAGGGCCAGGAAGGCTACTCCAGCGAAACCGGCCTGCTCGTTAACCAAGCCTGAACGCAAGACGCCCCTTGGCGCACCGTGCGCCCACTCGAACCGCGGTGCGCTCGCGCCTGGACGGCGCGGTTGAGAAGGCGCGGCTCTAGAAGAGGATGCGGGTCCAGTCGAGCTCGTCGAGGTCGCGGAACACGTCGACGTGCTCCATGAGGATGCCGGCCGACTGGTTGCGGAACATCGCCGACTCGACGTGCTTGCCGTAGCGCTTGAGCGTCTCGACGAGCTCGACGTAGTCGCCGTCGCCCGAGACGATGAGCGCGGTGTCGTACGCGTTCTGGAAGGCCAGCGACAGCGCCTCGACGGCGATGGCGACGTCGATGCCCTTCTCGACCAGCGAGCCGTCCTGCCGGCGGTGGAGTCGGCCGAAGCGCACGGTCACGTACGGGATCCGCCTGAGCGACTCGAAGAAGCGCGACTGGCCCTCGCGCAGCTCGGCGTCGTAATCCTCCGTCAGCGGGACGTTGTAGTAGTACGTCCGGTGGACGGGGCGATCGCGCAGCAGCTGCTGGATCAGCTCGGCGAAGTTGACCCTGGTGCTCTTGAGGTTCTCCCGCATGCCGTTGTAGAGGTTGCTGCCATCGATGAAGATGGCGACCCTCTCGGTCGGAGCCGGCCGCGGAGCGCCGTAGCGCCTGCCTGAGCCGGGGCCGCCTTGGCTGTCGTTGCGACCACGCTGGCGCTGGTTGCGTCCGCCTGCGTCGTTACCTTCCATGCACGTGCCTTCCGTTGTGGACAGTCATAAGCTGGGCAAGTCTAACCCTAGACGGCGTCTCGTCCGCGGGCGGGTATCATCGCCGGCGTGACCCAAAGCGCGCGAGAGGCACAAGCAGACCTGGAGAGCTTCGAGCTCGACCACACCAAGGTGGTGGCCCCGTACGTCCGGCTGGCCGGCCGCTACGCGGGGCCGCACGGCGACGTCATTACCAAGTACGACCTGCGGCTGGTGCAACCCAACCGCGCCGAGATCCCCACGGCGGCGCTGCACACCATCGAGCACCTGCTCGCCGGCTACCTGCGCTCGGCGCTGGCCGGCACGGGATCGAGCGCGACCGTCGTCGACGCCAGCCCCATGGGCTGCCGCACCGGCTTCTACCTGACGCTGCTCGGCGAGCCGCGCGCCGAAGAGGTCCGTGCCGCCTTGCAGGAGGGGCTGAGGCTGGTGGCCCGTCACGAGGGCGAGATCCCTGGCTGCAGCGAGCTGCGCTGCGGCAACTGGCGCGACCACTCCCTGCCCGGCGCGAAGGCCTGGGCGCAAAGCGTCCTGGACCGAGAGATCATCGTCCAGGACACGGTTCGCATCGCCTGAAGAGAAGTCGAGATGAGCGCCATCAAGACTCTCATGAGAGCGCGTGGCATGATTCGCGCATGGAACGTAAACCCCTTGTACTGATCGTCGAGGACGAGAAGGAGATCGCCAAGTTCATCGACCTGGAGCTCCAGGCCGAGAACTACGAGACCGTGGTCAGCTACGACGGCGTCACGGGGCTCTCGAAGTTCCGCGAGCTCAACCCCGACCTCGTCGTACTCGACCTCATGCTTCCCGTGCTCGACGGCCTGGAGGTCGCCAGGCGCATCCGCAAGACGAGCAACACCCCGATCATCATCCTCACCGCCAAGGACTCCGTCGACGACAAGGTGACCGGGCTCGACTCAGGCGCCGACGACTACCTGGTCAAGCCGTTCAGCATCGAGGAGCTGCTGGCGCGCGTGCGCGCACACCTCAGGCGCGTCAACCCCGCCGTCACCGGCGAGGTCAGGGTCGCCGACCTGGTCATCAACCTCGAGGGCCGCGAGGTCTTCCGCGACGGCCGGCGCATCGAGCTGTCGGCCAAGGAGTTCGAACTGCTCGAGCTCTTCGCGCGCAACCCCGGCAAGGTCTTCAACCGCTTCGAGATCGAGGAGAAGGTGTGGCCCGAGTACACCGGCGGCAGCAACGTCGTCGACGTGTACGTCGGCTACCTCAGGCGCAAGCTGGAGGGAGAGGGCGAGCGCAGGCTCATCCACACGGTGCGCGGCGTCGGTTACGTTCTGCGCGAGGAGTAGTCACAGCTAGATGCGCCTTCGGCTGCAACTGACGTTGGTCTTCGGGGTCTTCATCGCGGTGATCCTGTCGGCCTTCGCGGTCTCGGTCTACCTGCTCACCGAGCGCTCGCTGCGCGCCGGGGTGGAGGAGCGGGCCCAGAGTGCGCTGGCCGAGCTCACCAGCGGGGCCGCGACCATCGCCGAGGGCCTGCTGCGCCTGCCGAGCGACAGCTTCCACCAGATCCTCATCGTCGGCCAGCCGGGCGTGAGGCCCGATAGCGCAGCCGCGTTGCGCGCGGGGGTGTTCCAGGGCGGGAACTACAACCTCTCGGCAGCGCTCTCCGATTCCGCGCTGCAATCGCTGATCGCCAACGGCGAGGTGTCGGCCACCGTCGACACCGACCGTGGCCGGATGAGGGTGCTCGCGCGCCTCGGCCAGCTGCGCTACGTCTCGCGCGACGTCGTCGTCGAAGCCGCCTTCTTCGTCGGCGTGCCGGCCGGCATGATGTCGGCGACCCTCGACCAGCTCGCGCGCGATCTGATCGCCACCGTGCTCATCGCGTTCCTGGCCTTCGCGCTCGGCGTGTGGATCCTCGCCGACCGCGTCCTGGCGCCGCTCAAGCGGGTAACGGCCGCGGCAGCGCTGGTCTCGGGCGCCGACCTCTCGCAGCGCGTGCCGGTCTCCGGCAACCGCGACGAGATCAGGGACCTCGGCGTGGCCATCAACAACATGCTCGACCGGCTGCAGGAGTCGTTCGAGACGCAGCGTCGCTTCACCGCCGATGCCAGCCACGAGCTGCGCACGCCGGTGACGGCCATCGCCGGTCACGCCAGCTTCCTGCTGCGGCGCACCCAGCCGACCGAACTGCAGAGGGAGTCGCTGGACGTGATCCAGCGCGAGGCTGGTCGCATGGGCAAGCTGGTCAACGACCTGCTAGAGCTGGCCAGGGCCGATGCCGGCTTCACCATCAACAAGGAGCCGATGAACCTCGTCGAGGTCGTCGACCTCGTCAGGGAAGAGGTCCTGCGGCTGCCGACCGACACCGAGCTGAGCGTGAGCACCCCGCAGCCGCTGGCCGAGGTCATGGGCGACCCGGAGCGGCTCAAGCAGGTGGTCCTCAACCTCGTGCTCAACGCGATCAACGCCGGCGCCACGCGGGTCACGGTGACGGTCGCCCCGGAGGGCAAGCAGGTGCGCCTCGAGGTGCTGGACAACGGCTCCGGCATGCCGGCCGAGGCGCTGCCTCACCTCTTCGACCGCTTCTACCGGGTAGACGGCGCCAGGAGCGGGCGGGGCAACGGCAGCGGGCTCGGCCTCGCCATCGTGCGGTGGATCGTCCAGCAGCACGACGGCACGGTCACCGTCGAGTCCCGCCTGGGCGAGGGCTCGGTGTTCACCGTGATGCTGCCGGCGCTCGATCCGCGCAAGACCGGGGAGTCCGCCGCAGCGACACGGGCGATGGCCATGCGCGCGAGCACCCGCGCCGCCGGTCCGGCCGAGCCGACCGGCTCCGACGGGCTGGTCAACTGACG
>CAZQVC010000092.1:0-8889 GCA_964596625.1 uncultured bacterium
GCCGAGGATGCGGCCGGCCACGCGGTCGGGGTGGAACGGCTCGAGCCCGTCGATCTTCTCGCTCATGCCGGCGAAGTAGATCGGCTTGCCGGTGACGTGCTTGGCCGAGAGGGCGGCGCCGCCGCGGGCGTCGCCGTCGAGCTTGGTCATGATCAGCCCGGAGACGCCGATGCGCTCGTCGAAGCTGCTGGCGACCGGGAGCGACTGCTGACCGGTCATCGCGTCGACCACCAGCACCTTCTCGCTGGGGGAGAGGCGCTCGCTCAGCTCGGCCAGCTCGTCCATCAACGACTCGTCGATCTGCAGGCGGCCTGCGGTGTCGACGATCACCAGGTCGCGGTAGTCCTTGCGCAGGTGCTCGCGCAGCCGCCTGACGATGGCCTCGGGCCTCTCGTCGTCATGGACCTCGAAGACCGGCACGCCGATCTGCTGCCCCAGCGTGCGCAGCTGCTCGCGGGCGGCCGGGCGCTGGGTGTCGGCGGCGACGAGCAGCACCCGCCGGCCCTGCGACTTGTAGCGGTAGGCGAGCTTGCCGGCGGTCGTCGTCTTGCCCGCGCCCTGCAGGCCCATGAGGAGCCAGACGTTGTCGTCGGCCTTCAGCGTGGGCTGCACCGACTTGCTGCCGAGGGTCTCGATCAGCTCCTCGTGGACGATGGCGATGACCCGCTGGTCGGGCTGAAGGGAGGTGAGCACCTCGGAGCCGACCGCCTTCTCCTGCACGCGCTTGGTGAAGTCGCGGGCGACCTCGAGGTTGACGTCGGCCTCCAGCAGCGCCACGCGCACCTCGCGCAGCGCGGCCTTGACGTCGGCCTCGCTGAGGCGGCCGCGGCCGCGCAGGCCGTCGAACACGGATTGGAGTCGATCACCTAGGCTCTGGAACACGGTTCGAAGGTCCTTCTTCTGGCCGACCTCTCGTGGCCGACCGCTGGCCGCCGAGAGCGGCGGGCAAGCATCAGCCAGGGTAGCTGCAGCGACGGGGAAGGGTCAAGGCGGCCGGTGCTAGAATGCTGCCGATGACCGCCGCCGACACACGTCAGGTCGCTGGCCTTCCCGGCGTCAGGCGACTGCTTCCGTGGCTGGTCGCCTCGCTGCTGCTCACGGGTCTCGCCACCGCGCGAGCGCAGCTGCTGGCCGACGTCCTGGTCGCCACCGCCATCAGCGCCACCTTCGACAGCTCGGTGCGCTTCCCCAGCGGCAGCCTCTCGGCCGTCGGAGCCGGCGCCGACGCGCTTATCCGGCGGGTGCCCGGCTCCTCCTCCTGGACCGACTGGGAGGTGTACGTGGCGCGCGGCATCGCCGCCAACCTGCAACCGGGGTTCGTGCACAACGTCGCGACCTCCTTCGCGCTCGCCGGCTACTTCGAGGCCGAGCGCAGTGAGTCGAACGTGATGAACGGCGGCAGCAGCGAGGTCCACACCCGGATCGTCTTCGACGGACCCTCCGGGCAGCGGATCTTGTACCTGGTCCGGTCGGGCCAGGAGGTCGCATGGCTCACCGCCCGCTCTCGTTGACGCGCGGAAGGCCGCTGTTCGGCCAGGCCCTCGTGCCCGTCCGGCCCGGCGCTCCGGCCAAGGAAGCTCTCGTCGCCGTTCTCGCGGCCTTGCTCGTGTCGCTCATCGCTACGTTCGCCTGCGCGCAGGTCGCGCCGGGCGCAGCTCCGCCGGCCACGAGCGCCGCCTACGCAGCGCTCAGCGACGCCTTGAACTCGGGCGAGGACCCGCACCCCGACCAGCCTTCGTGGCAGGCCGCGTACGAGGCGGCCGACCTCGCCGTCGAGAGCGCGCGCGGTCTCGAAGCCGAGGAGCTGCGAGAAGCGCTGCGGCTCAGCGCGCACGTCTACGCGCACATCAACTGGTACAGCAGGGCCTTCTCCGCCTTCGACCAGTTCCTGGCGGAGGGCGGCGAGCTGGGTCGTGAGCCGTACCAGCCTCCCGGTGGCGGGCCGCCGCTCGCGAGCGACATGCAGGCGTTCGTGACGAGCGCGAACCAGCTCGGCTTCGCGCGCTACCAGGCCGGCGACATGGACGGCGCCGTCGGCTACTACCTGACGGTGCTCGACCTGTACCCGGACGAGCCGGAAGCCCTGCGGTGGATCGGGCGCATCGGCTTCGAGCGCGGCGACGAAGCTGGCGCGCAGACCGCCGTCAACGCGTTCGGACGCCTGCTCGAGCTCGACCCCAGCGACGAGTCCGCCCGCTACTTCCACGACCTAAGCCGCGAGCGCCTGGCCATCGGCGTCGCCGCCAGCGACGCGTTCCGCCTCGGTGTTGCGCTCTACGAACAGGGCGATCTCGAGGGCGCGCTGGAGCGCTTCGAGGCGGCGGCGAACGCTGCGCCCGAGTACGTCGAGGCGTCCGTCTGGGCCGGCCGCACCGCGCTCGAGCTCGGCTTGCCGCAGCTCGCCGTCGGCTACTGGCAGCAGGTGGTCGACGCCCGGCCGGACGACGCGGGCGCCGCCTGGTTCCTCGGCGTGGCGCGTGCCCAGGTGCGCTGGGGCATCGAGGCGGCCCGGGCCTACTACGACGGGCTGGCGGCCTACGAGGCGGGCGACCTCGCGAGCGCCAGCGACAGCTTCGCGCTAGCCGCCGAGGCCAACCCCGAGTTCGTCGACGCCTGGGTCTGGGCGGCGCGCAGCCTGCAGGAGAACGGCGAGCCGCTCGCCTCGATCCCGTACTGGGAGAGGGTCATCGAGCTCGACCCGAATGATGAGCGCGCCGACTGGTACCTCCGGCGCGCCCGCACCGCCATCGAGCGCGGGGAGATCGCCGGCCCCGCCTACTTCGACGCTGCCGCCGCGTACCAGGTGGGCGACGCAGAGGGCGCGCTGGCTCTGCTCGAGACGGCGTTGGCACAGAACCCCGACTTCGCGCTGGCGTGGGGCCTCAAGGGTCGCATCGCGTTCCAGCTCGGACGCTACGAGGAGGCCGCCGAGGCCTACGGTGAGGCTGCAGAGCTCGAGCCGGGCAACGACGACTACGCGTTCTTCGCCGACGAGGCGCGCATGCTGAGCGGCGAGGCCGATGACGACGTCGGCCCCACCGAGGAAGACGAAGGAGCCGAATGAAGCAGTTCGAGCGGCGTAACGACGAGCGCGGCGAGCCTTACCTCGCCACCGACCTGCCCGGCCTGATGCTCACCAGGCTGCCGCTGCTCAACAAGAGCACGGCGTTCACGCCGGAGGAGCGCCGGGAGTTCGGGCTCGAGGGCCTGCTGCCGCCGCACGTCGCGACGCTCGAGCAACAGCTGGTGCGGACCTACGGCAACTACCAGCGCGCGACCACGAACATCGACCGCCACGTCTACCTGCGCAACCTGCAGGACCGCAACGAGGTGCTCTTCTACGCGCTGGTCGAAGCTCACCTCGAGGAGATGCTGCCGATCATCTACACCCCCACCGTCGCCGAAGCGGTACAGCGCTTCAGCCACCTCTACCGTTACCCGCGCGGCATCGTGATCAGCACGGAGAACATCGACCGCGTCGACGAGATCCTGGCCAACGCGCCGATGCCCAAGGTGCGCCTGGCCGTGGCCACCGACTCCGAGGGGATCCTGGGCATCGGCGACCAGGGCTACGGCGGCATGGGCATCTGCATCGGCAAGCTGGCGCTGTACACGGCGGCCGCCGGCATCGACCCGGCCGTCACGCTGCCCATCGAGCTCGACGTCGGCACCAACCGCGCCGACCTGCTCGACGATCCGCTATACCTCGGCGTGCGCCACGAGCGGCTGTCGGGGCAGGAGTACGAGGACTTCGTCGAGCGCTTCACCGTGGCCTTCAAGCAGCGCTTCCCCGGCGCGCTGCTGCAGTGGGAGGACTTCAGCAAGCAGAAGGCGTTCGACGTGCTGCACCGCTTCGAGGACGAGCTGCCGTCGTTCAACGACGACATCCAGGGCACCGGCGCCGTCGTCCTCGCCGGGCTGCTGGCGGCCGGGCGCAAGTCGAAGCGCGCCCTGCGCGACGAGGTGTTCCTGGTGCACGGTGCGGGAGCGGGCGGCGTCGGCGTCGCCGACCAGATCGTGGCAGGGCTGGTCAAGCAGGGCGCGAGCGAGCGCGAGGCCCGCCAGCAGGTCTACGTGGTCGACTCGCGCGGGCTGGTGTTGGCGGGCAGAGCGGGGCTCGAGGAGTACAAGCGCCACCTGGCTCACGACCCGACCGAGGTCAGCGGCTGGGCGACCGCCGGCGAGGTCCCGACGCTGCTGGAGACGGTCAGGGAGGCCGGAGTCACGGTGCTGCTCGGCCTCTCCGGCCAGCGCGGGGCGTTCGACCGGGAGATCGTCTCGGCCGTCGCGGCCAACAGCCCCGCTCCCGTGGTGTTCGCGCTGTCGAACCCCACCGACAACAGCGAGGCGGTGCCGAGCGACGTCTTCGACTGGACGGAAGGCAGGGCGATCGTCGCGACCGGCAGCCCCTTCCCGCCGGTCGAGTACGGCGGCGTGAGCCACCCCATCGGCCAGGGGAACAACGCCTTCATCTTCCCGGGGCTCGGCCTCGGCGCGCTACTCGCCGAGGCCCGCAAGGTCACGCCCGGCATGCTCACGGCCGCTGCCGAGGCGTTGGCCGAGTACACCGACCCCGGGTCGATCAACGCCGGCGCCGTCTACCCCCCGATAGCGACCTTGCGTCGGGCCAGCAAGCGCGTGGCCGTGGCCGTGCTGGAGCGCGCCATCGCAGAGGGCGTGGCCGCACGGAAGATCGAGGGCGACCTGACCGAGTTCGTCGAGACCGCGCAGTGGGAACCCCGCTACCTGCCGATCAGAAGGTCGTGAGGCGTGCGCACCGTCGTCCTGCGTGTCGTGGCGCTCTCCTTGCTGCTGCTGTTGGCGCTGGTGGGCGTGATCACCATGCGGACATTGCAGCGGATCCCCGACACGCTCATCTACTTCGTGCGCGACCAGGGCACGAGCTTCGCGCTCGAGCCCGTCGTGCGCAAGGCGGGTGACGCGGGCCTGGCGGTGCGCGTGAGGAACAAGGTCGCGGCCCTGGCCGCCGGGCCGAGCGAGCAGGAGCAGTCCGAAGGACTCTCCAGCGCCGTGCCGGAGGGCGTCGAGGTGAGATCGGTCGAGTTCCAGGACGGGCTGCTGACGGTCGACCTGTCGAGGGAGTTCACCAGCGGCGGCGGCAGCGCCTCGATGATCGGGCGGCTCAACCAGGTGCTGTACACCTTGAGCCAACCCTCCGAGGTCGAGAGCGTGGTGCTCGAGGTCGAAGGCGAGACGTTGCGGGTGCTGGGCGGGGAAGGGATCATCGTCGACGTTCCCTGGCGGCGAGACGATCACCCGGAGGTGCCGGTGTGGTGATGAGCCGGGTGAAGAGTCTCGTCCTGCTGCTCGCCGCGGCGGCGGCGTTCGGTTGCCTGGCGTTCGCTCAAGCCGAGGCGGCGGTGCCCGCCGAGCGGGGCCAGCAGGCCGCGCACACCCAGTCGACGGTGTTCTGGAGCGTCGTCGACCTCTTCAAGGACTTCTACTGGGACCCGCAGCGGCTCGACTGGGACGAGTGGGCCGCCCGCTACGCCGACGCGGCGATCGGCGCGACCAGGCGCGCGGAGTTCGACTCGGTGATGACCCGCATGATCGCGGCCGTCGGCGACGACCACTCGCGCTGGCTCGGCCTCTCGGCGGCGCCGGACGACCCGCTGGCGCAGCAGGGCTCAGACGAGCTTGCGCCTCACGACGACGCCGACGAGAGCCACGACGTGCAGCCGTCAGATCAAGACTCCGACCCGGACCCCGAAGCGGATCCCGCCGAGCTTCCCGAAGAGCTCCCCGACGACGGCGTCGACCCGGCGCTGACCCGCGGCCTCGGGCTGCAGGTCCGCTACCTGCTCGGCGCCGGCATCGTCGTCGAGCGGGTGCTGCCAGGCACGCCCGCCTCCGAGGTCGGGCTGCGCCGCGGCGACGTCATCCAGTCGGTGGGAGGATCCGACCTGCGGTCGGTGGGACCCAGCGCTGTCGGTCTGGTCATGGCCGAGAGCCTCGAGGCGAACGAGGTGCGGCTCGGCGTCCTGCGCGGCGGCCGCGAGGAGCTCGAGCTACGCGTCAACCCCAGGCCGCTGCCGCACGCGACACTGGAGCTGACGGCCTCCGCCAGCATGCTCGACGACGGGCTCGCCTACCTCTACGTGCCGTCGTTCACGCTGGCCGGCACCGGGCAGTTGGCCCACGCCTTGCTGGCCGAGATGCAGCGGGCCGGGGCGCGCAGCTACGTCGTCGACCTGCGCGGCAACCTCGGCGGCAGCCTCAGCGAGCTCGGCATCCTCATGGGCGCGTTCTTCGACGGCGAGTGGGCCAGGGCCCTGGCGCGCGGCAGCGTGGCTTGGCACGCGACGTTCGAGCGCGAAGGCGGGTACGGCACCGCGCGCCTGGTCGCGGACGACGGGCGCACGCTGCGCTCGGCGATCGTCGCCGACCCGGTGAAGCTCGACGCTCCGGTCGTGGTCATCGTCGACCGTCGCACCAGCTCGGCAGCCGAGGTGGCGGCCGCTGTGCTGCAGGCGAGCGGCAGGGCCAGCGTCGTCGGCACCGCCACCGACGGCAACGTCGAGGTGGTGCAGGGCTTCCAGCTGGCGGACGGCAGCGGCGTGCTCATCGCCGTCGCCAACCTCGAACTGCCCGACGGGGCCTCGCTCGACGCCGGCATCAAGCCCGACGCGGTCGCCGCGGCCAACGTGCGCGAGCTGGCGCGAGGTCACGACGCAGCGCTGGCTAGCGCGGTCGCGCAACTGAGCGGGCTCCCGTTCACGCCGGGGCGCTGGTTCTAGCGCGAGCGAGGCTCCTCGCTCCAGCTGTCAGCTCGGGTGTGCGTCTTGCGGGTCCTGCAGTCGGTTTCAGGTGTGGTGCGCCCGACAGGATTCGAACCTGTGACCTTTCGCTCCGGAGGCGAACGCTCTATCCGGCTGAGCTACGGGCGCGTGAAGGCTGGACCGGCCTGGCCGACAGCCCACGCAATATAGCATCGCGGGGGAGCCTCCGGCGTCTGCGCGGGCGCGATCGTCTGTTAGACTTCGGGGCGTGCGCCACGAGGGCGCCTGCCGTGCGCGGGCCCCCGGCGCGACCCCTGGAGGACCTTTACAGATGTCAATGAGCAAGCGAACCAGGACCGTGATCCTATGGGCGATCGCCATAGGCTTGCTGGTCGGCATGGTCATCTCGTTCACCCCCACGATGGGGCTCAACTGGGGTGGGCAGACCTCCCTCCTCGGCACGCCACAGATCTTGGTCAACGGCGAACCGATCCGTGAGGCCGAGGTCGTCCAGGCGAGCCAGGGCACCCTCTTCAACGCCGTCAGCGAGGGCCCGGTCGCCGACGATCTCCAGCGCCTGCTGGTCGACGAGCTGGTGCGCCAGAAGGTCATCGAGCAGGCCGCCGCGCCCATCCGCGTGAGCAACGGCGAGGTGCGCGCCGCGGTCGACGAGTTCCGCGAGTCCCGCGGCGTGGCCGGGCGCTCACGCGACCGCGACTACGTCAACATCATCGCCTCGGCCGGCTTCACCGACGAGACCTTCCGGGACTACCTGCGCGATCAGCTGAAGCTGGCCGGCTGGGAGGAGTCGCTGGTCGAGGACGTCACCGTGACCGACGCCGAGGTCGAGGCGTTCTACCTCGCCAACCCGTTCGCCTACCAGAGCGAGGAGCGCATCCTCGCCAGGCAGATCGTGGTCGACGACCGCGAGACCGCCGAGGAGCTGAGGGCGCGCGTCGTCGCCGGCGAGTCGTTCGCCGAGCTGGCCGCCGAGCACAGCCTCGAGCGCGCCGACCGCCAGGGCGCGCTGGGCGCGGCCGAAGGCGAGACGGAGCCGACTCCGGTGGGCCGCCCCGCCTTGCCGACCGCCGTCGCCAACGCCGCCTTCGCGCTGCGCGGGGCCGGCCTTACCGACGTCGTGGAGGCCGCGGGCACCTTCCACCTGGTCCAGGTGGAGGAGTTCCTGCCAGCCGAGACCCGCCCGCTCGACGAGGTGCGCTCGACGGTCGAAGCCGACGCGCTCGAGGCGAAGAAGCAGGGCGTGATCGAGGCCGAGATCGAGCGGCTGCGCGCCGCGGCCACCGTCGAGTTCCCCGAGACCAGCACGCTCTCGTTCGACAACCCCACCGTGGCGATCGTCGGCGACACCGAGATCAAGGCCGTCGAGCTCGACCGCGCCACGTACACCAACTCCCAGATCCAGCAGGCGTTGTCGCCCGACACCGCCGACCTGATCGTCCAGCTGTTCAAGCCTGCGGTCCTCGACCAGCTCATCAACACCGAGCTGGCCTACCAGGGCGCGCAGTCCCTCGGCGTCGATCTGGTCGGCACGCGCGCCACGGTGGCGCAGGCCGCTCGCAACTACGTGGCCCGCGACGCCGAGGTCACCGAGGACGAGGTCGAGGCGTACTACCAGAACAACATCGCCGCCTACACCCTGAGCGCCGAGGCCGACGTCACCCAGGTCGACTTCCCTGACCTCGAGAGCGCCCAGGCGTTCCGCGCGGCGATGCTGGTCGGCGCCGACGTGAGCGAAGCCGCCGGCGAGCTCGGCGGCACGCTCACCGAGCACGGCCGCGTCCTTCCCAACACCCTGCCGGACGAGCTCGACACCGCCGTCTTCGAGACCGAGGCCTTCGAGCCCGTCGGCGATACGGATGACGAGGTCTCGGACGTGATCGTCCTGGTGCGCCAGGCCGAGGAGGCAGAAGAGGAGCCCGGCACTGAGGGCGAGGAGCCGGCTGAAGGTGAGCTCGCCGCCGAGGAGGAAGAGGCGGGTGACGATGAAGCCGCCGAGGGCGAACAGACCACTGCCGAGGACGGTGGCGAGGCCGGCGAGGCCGGCGAGGCCGGCGCCGCCGAGCCGCAGGCTCCCGCCGAGACGGAGACGTTCGTGGTGCTCGTCGCCGACCGCACGCCGGCCCGCGTG
>CAZQVC010000093.1:0-8871 GCA_964596625.1 uncultured bacterium
CTGAACTGAGGAGCTCGACGACATTTCCGTGCAGTCTTGTTGGTTCGTGCCGACCGGCGCTCGTCACCTGCCCGGCGCCAATCGTGCTACCATGTAGCACATGGCTAGGATCGGCTTGAGGGAGCTCAGGCAGAACGCGAGCGCCTACATCGCACGTGTTCAAGCCGGGGAGGTGATCGAGGTAACGGTGCGCGGTGAACTAGTCGGCAGGATCGTGCCGGCGAGCGAGTCCTCCTGGGACCGGCTCGTTGAGGAGGGTCATGTGCGAGCGCCTGCAGGTCGAGTCTCGATCACCGAAATCGAGCCTGTGCACCTGAAGGGGAGCCTCTCACGAGACTTGGAGCAACTGCGACAGGACGAGCGTTGACGGTGCTCCTACCCTGCTGCGTGCGCTCACGGCAATGCTGTATCTAGACACTTCTGCTCTGGTGAAGCTCGTCGCGACCGAACCGGAAACGGCCGCGCTTCAAGCGTTCGTCGCTGAGCGAACGACTGAGATCACTTTCTGTAGCTATCTCGGCCACACCGAGCTATTGAGGGCAACGCGTCCCCATGGTGCGGCCGTCATGACTCGTGCCCGTACTCTGCTCGCAGAGATTCACCTGCTAGATGTGACCCGCCAGGTACTGGAGACAGCCGCCGTGCTCGACACAAGGTCTCGTTTGCGTTCACTTGACGCGATTCATCTGGCTACCGCTCTTCAAGCGATGGAGAGGCTTAACGGGCTAGTCACCTACGACCAGCGCATGTCGGAAGCCGCCAGCGAACTTGGCCTTCCGGTGGCGGCGCCAGGCCGTCTGCCGCGTCAGCGCTAGCTACCCCTCAGCCAACACCCACTCGACGAGCTCGTCCAGGGGCGCCGTGGCCAGCCCGATGACGCGGTCGGCGCCGCCGTAGTAGAGGTGCACGACCCCGTCGTGCACGGGGTTGGCGCAGCCGAACACGACGTTGGGCACGTCGCCCTTGATCTCCCAGGTCTCTTGCGGCTCGAGGATCGTCGCCTCCGGCCGCTTGAGTACCTTGCGTGGGTCTTCCAGGTCCAGCAAGGCCGCGCCCATGCAGTAGACGTGCGAGGGGTCGTAGCCGTGATAGAGAACGAGCCAGCCGGCGTCGGTGCGGATCGGAGGTCCGCCGGCGCCCACGCGCTTGCCGTCCCATAGGCCTGGCCGCGGCGCGATGATCTCGACGTGATCGCCCCAGTTGCGCATGTCTTGGCTGAAGCCCAACCAGATCGACGGCGGCCGCCGGTGGAACGTAACGTAGTTCCCAGCGACCAGTTCGGGAAAGAGCGCGTGGTCCTTGTTGTCTTCGTTGAGCACCACGGGGCCAAGGCGTTCCCAGCGGATGAGGTCGTCGCTCACCGCGTACATCGGCGTGATGTTGGTGGGCATCTCACCGGTCTCGGGGTGCGCTCCACCGCGGCCGTAGGCGGTGTACGCCATGTAGAAGCGTCCGTCCAACTCGGTGACGCGCGGGTCCTCAACGCCTCTGGCGTCGGCGTCGCCTTCAGGGGAGAAGACCGGCTCGCGCAGGCGGTTCCAGTTCACGCCGTCCGCGGACACGGCGTAGCCGATGCGCGACACGTAGTCGACCCCTTGCGCTCTGTAGTGCATGTGCCAGAGGCCGTTGTGGATGATCACCGACGGGTTGAAGACGTTGAGGGCTTCCCAATCGTTCAGCGGATCGGGCTTGAGAACCGGGTTTGCCGGATGGCGGGTGAGCTTCAAGGTTCCTCCAGCGTGATGGCGAACGCGTGCATGGTCTCGCGATCCGGTAGGCCGATGAGCACCAGGTCCTTGCCTTCGTCGACTGGCACGCGTTGCAGGTAGATGCGGCAGGTGATGCGCTCGATCGCGCCGCCCGTGCCGCGGCGTTGCGGGAACTCGAGCATGGCCGGCTCGCCGTAGCGGGGCAGCTGACACCAGTCAGACAGGCCGAGCTCGACCGTCTGAGAGCTGCCGTCGGCGTACTCGAGCGTCAGCGGCATCTGGTAGTTGCCCTGCTCCGAGGACCCCAGCACCCAGATGTTGGCGTAACGGCCTGCGGGCACCTCCAGCCTCTGGCCGAACATCGCGACGTTGTTGGCGTCGGACTCGCTCGGGGGGAACAGCAAGGGCACGTCGCCCAGCTCGAACACCTCGTTGGCGGCGGGTGCCCGCTCCGCCATGTAGGTCGCTCCCAGGGCGCCGGAGCGCGAGTCGAAGTTGCCCTTGGCGGGGTTCCGCGTGTCAGAGAAGGCATCGTTGTTGTACAGCGCGCCGAGGTCGAGCCCGTGGAAGCCGTCCTGGCTGAAGGCGAACTGAACGGCAACCGGCTCCGAGACGGTTGTGCTCACCCGGAAGTCGGGAAGCTGCTCACTCGACGCGAACTCGATGAAGGTGAAGCCGAACGGCGGCAGGGTGGTGGCGTCGTCCTGGAGGTTCGCGAAACGGTCGTAGGTTCGCACCGCAATCTCCCCTCGCTCGGTCGCCGCGATCGCAGCAAGTGCGTCGGAGACCCACGCCTCTGGCTCCAGTGTGACCGGCTCGTGCGACCAGCTCTTCACCAGCAGCAGGCGCTCGCCGTTCTTGCCGTAGAGCTTCTGCGTGAGCACGGGCCTGAAGACCAGCGCGTCGAAGCGCATCTCACCGCCACCGGCGTGGCTCACCACGAAGCGGGCCTCGCCCTCCGCGAGCTCGACCTCGCCGAGGTCGACCAGCCTGTGGTGCGCCGGCCCGCTGCCGTCGTTGCTCACGGCACCGAGTCGTTGTTGGCCGAGCGCTATCGAAGCCGAAGCGTTCCACGGGTCGTTGCGGTGTAGGGCCTGCAGGCGGTAGCGCCCAGTCCGCGGGATGGTGGCGTCAACGACCACCGCCGCCCCGGGGTGAAGGACGGCGACGAGCTGGCCGCTGGCCGCCGTGTCGGTCTCCACCGGTGGCGGCTCACCGAAGTCGAGCCCGGTCTCGAGCTCCACCACCACGTCGCCGTGCTTCCACAGCCACTGCCAGTCGTACGCCGCCCTGGCTTCCGGGGCCTCGTCGGCCTGGAGCAGCGCCAACAGCGCGGTGATGGTCGATTCCGCGCCGGAGTTGCGGTTGATCACGCCGCGCTCGAGGCCGTCGTAGGTGCGGCCGCTTGCCGGGTCGTACATCGGCTCGCGCAGCTCGTTGTTGCCGGTGAGCCACGAGGTCATGAGTCCGCCCAGCTCGGCGTAGACCGCCTTGCCCGTGAGGTCGTGGAGCTCGAACAGGCCGCTCGCGATCGACTCCATGCCGAACGCGATCTGCGGGCCGCTCTTGACGGCCGGGCGCATCGTCTCGATCGGCCCTTCGGTCGCGATCAGGTGCACGAAGAAGTGACCGGCCTCGGCCTCGGCGCTCTCGAGCCACGCGGTGGCGTTGGGGTTCTCCGGTATGGCCGCTGCGGCGCGGGCCAGCGCCTGGGTCTGCCGGCTGCCCCAAGCGTGCCATTGCAGAGGGTCGCGGGCGAACGATTGGTGCGCTAGATAGGGGTACTCCTGCGGCGGACCGTACTGGAACTCGGCCAGCCCGTTCGCCAGTTGCTCTGCCAGCAGATAGGTAGTGTCGTCCTCCTCCAACTCGAGGAACGTGGCGAGGCCGATGAGCAGGATCGCTGCGACGTCGGCGCCGTCGCCGGGGAACCACGCCGGCGCACTGAAGCCGTGCGCTTCGACGTACTGGCCGTAGCTCGCGGCCACCTGGCGGGCGAACGGCTGCACCCCGAGCAGGAACGCCTCGCGCAGCTCGGCGTAGAAAGCTGGGTCGGTCGCCTCGAAGGCCCGCATACCCTCGGCCAGTGCCCACAACCCGCGCGCGGCCCAGAAGCCCGCGCCCTTGCGGGAGGTGATGCCGAGCCGGTTGATGCTGCCGTCTTCGAAGACGAAGTTGTAGAACTCGCCGTCCTCGGCCTGCATCGCGAGCGCGTACTCGAGCTGGCCCCTGGCGTACTCGAGCGCATGATCGGGAGCCGACGCGGGCGCGAGTTCTGCGGCCCAGAGGTAGGCGATCGCCGCGCGCGCCACGTCGTCGAGGTCGGTAACGCCCTCGCCAGGCGCTCCACGGTACTGGTAGGGAGCGTCGGCGCCGATGCCGGGCTCGGCGTAGATCCACACGCCGCGCAACTCCTCGCCCTCGACGTCGAACAGCTGGCTCAGGTGGTCGAGGTGGTCGAAGTTGATGGGCAGGGCCTCGCCCGCGGCCGTCTCGTCCTGGGCCGATGCCGAGGGAAGGAGGAGCAGAGTGAGCAGCGTGAGCAACGCCGCCGTCACGGCCCAGGCACGGCGGATCGAGGGTAGGGCCCCGGGGGCGCGCGTGCTGCGCGCCCCCTCGGGTCCGGTCGTCGTCACTCGAGGGTCGCGCTCTCGATCGCCGACTGGAGGCTGCGGGCCTGACGCACGACGTCCGCGAGGTCTTCCGCGGGCCGCACGCTGTAGGTGAAGCGGAACTCGGCGGTGTCGCCTGGCAGGTAATGATTGGTGGCGTTGAGGGTGATGTCTTCGGTCGCGGGGTAGGTGGCGAACTCGTCGGCGGTCCACTTGAACACGCCGGTGCGGAACTCCTGCGACTCGAACACCCAGGTGTTGCCGGCCAGCCACTCGTCGTAGTCCTCGGCGACCTCGGGCGTGACGTGGGCGCTCTCGATGACGGCCAGGCCGAGGTCTTCGCTGAAGCCGGCGCGCCACGGCTCCGCCGAGGTGAAGATGTAGGCGGCTCCCCAGTAGAGCGGGCTGAGGTTGTCGTTGCTGTTGAAGGCGATCACGCTCTCGCCGTCAACCTCCTGGACCGCGTCGCGCTCGGCGAAGTACTCCTCCGCCGAGATGCCGAGCTGGTCGGCCCACAGCAGCCGGCGGAACACCGGGGTGACGTGCATGGCCTCGGGGTCGACCTGGCTGAGGACGTTGGTCGCCATGCTTTGCAACTTCATCATGTCGGAGTAGCCACCAAACCTGACGCTGTTGCTGACGTCGACGTCGCCGCTGTGATAGACGCGCGTGACCACGCGCTGGCCGAGGCCGACGAAGCGGTCGGAGGCGTACTCGCTGACCACCGTGACGCGCGCCGGTCCCGCCGGCAGCACCTGGGTCTGGAGGTGCCTCATGCCGCCGGCCTCGAGCGTGGTGTACTCCTCGTGCGGTCCGTACTGCTCGTTGGCCCACCAGGTGCTCTCCGGGTAACCGCTGAACCTCAGGATGCCGAGCTCGGCGGCCATTACGCCTTGCGTGTCGCCGTAGCCCGTGATGCGCGCCAGGCCCTCGGGAGCGATTTCGACGCTGAAGCCGTTGCCCGAGAGGCTGGTGATGACCGTGGCGTCGCCGTTCTCGGAGATCTCGAGGCCCGGCTCGTACTCCACGGGCTCGAGCGCCGTGTCACTGACCTCGATGGTGGCGTCGCCCGTCGCGAGGAAGGCCAGTTCGTCGCCGGCCGAGACGCGCTCGTTGAGGTCGACGTCGTCGATCTGGAACGGCACTTGCTCGCCGTCGACGCTCACGCGAAGGTTGGCCCAGTCGAACGAGAAGTCGGCGCCGATCGCGTTGCGCAGCGTGAGCAGGTCGACGCTGACGGGCACGGCCGAACCGTCGGAGTCGACCGGGACGGTCACCGAGCGTGTCTCGGCCAGTGCCGAGCTCGCGAGGAGCGCGGCGAGGAGGAGTGCTACTAATCTCAGGTGGGTCATACGGTTCCTTTCCGAACGGGGGGTTCTCACTTGGGTTGTCGGGTGCTCAGAAGAAGCCACTGATGATGTCCCTCGCTACCTGAGCGGCGCGGTTGAGTGCGGTTCCGGGGTCGCGCACGCCCTGGATCACGCCGGCCTCGTACTCACGGCTGATGGCGGTGAAGATCTCGATCAGGTAGGGGGTGTCGTCAACGCCCCTGGTGCGTGCGTTCTGGTCGAGGAAGCTCGTGAGCCGCGGCTTGCTCGCCAGCACCTCGGCGAACAGCGGATCCTCCTCCATGCCGAGGCGGTAGGGGATCTGGCCGGTGATGCTCATGAAGAGCTCGTCGTTCTCGGGCGAGAGGATGTACTTGATGAACTCCCACGACTCCTCGGGGTATTCCGAGGTCGTGAATATCGCGATGTTCTTCGGATCGCCGTAGGTGTACACGGGCTGGCCGGCGAGGCGGTCGGGGACGGGAGGCGGTATCAGCTCGAACCTGAACCCTTCCGGCGAGTTGAGCTCGTAGAACGGCATGGTGAACGGCCCGGCCTGCTCGATCAGCGTCGTGCCGGTGAAGAAGCGGTTCTGCGCTGTCTGACCCTTGGGCGCAAGGCCCTCGCGGAAGATCGTGGCGAGGAACTCGAAGACCTCGTGGCCGGCCTCGTTGTCGAAGATGACGTTGCCGTCGTCGTCGAGCAGGGTCTGGCCCTGGCTGGCTGCGATGTAGAGGGTGTAGAAGTCGAAGAAGCGCTGCCACCAGGTGACGTCGACCGTTGGGGAGTAGAGGTACTTCTCGCCGCCCCAGTGCTCGTTGACGGTGCGTGCCGCCTCGAGGAAGCCGCTGTACGTCGCGAGCTGTTCCGGCTCGATGCCCGCCTCGGCCAGCAGGTCGACGTTGTAGGCGAACATCACCGGGTTCGCCTTCCAGGGGATCTGGTAGACGTGCCCGCTGGGGTGCGTGTAGAGGTCGAGCACCTCGCGGCCGCTGCGCTCGACCATGAACTCCTCGAAGTCGGGCAGCTCGTCGTGGGCGAACAGGCCGCCGGCGTCGACGAACTGGCTGATCGCGCCCGGGTAGATGTTGGCCGCGACGTCAGGCGTGGTGCGCGCGGCGATGGCGGCCAGCAGGACCTCCTCGGTCGAGCGGCTCGCCGGCAGGGGTTGCATCTTGACCTGGATGTCGGGGTTCTGCGCGTTCCAGGTCTCGACGATCTGCGTGGCGAAGGCGATCTCCTCGGGGTTCGACGACGGCCAGAAGGTGATCGTGGTCTGGGCTGCGGCCGCGGCGGTCAGCGCCACCGCCGCCAGCGCCGCCAGCACGGCCGGCAAGCGGCCGCGACGGCGTATCCGCCCGCGGCTGATGGCTCCGGGCTCTCCGCCCAGGCCCAGGGGCGCCTCTCGGCGCTGCGGTCTCGTCATGTAGGACCTCCTCATCCCTTGATCCCGCTCGAGGTGATGCCCTCGAGGTAGTAGCGCTGGAAGATCAGGTAGACGACGATCATGGGGATCACGGCGATCAGGCTGCTCGCCATCACCGCGCCCGTCTGGCCGCCGGCCTGGCCGCCGATGCCGTAGAGCGTGACCATCTGCGTCAGCGTCTGGACCTCGATGTCGCGGTTGACGACCGAAGGCCAGAGGAAGTCGTTCCAGCCACCCATGAAGGTGAAGATGCCGACCGTGATCAGCGCGGGCGCCGACAACGGCCAGACGATGCGGAACAGGATGCCGAGGTCGGTCGCCCCGTCGACCCTGGCCGCGTCCAGAAGCTCCTGCGGGATCGACTTGAAGCTCTGCCTGAACATGAAGATGCCGAACGCGCTGACCATGCCAGGCACGATCAACGCCTGGTACGAGTCGGACCAGCCGAAGTTGACGATGAGGATGTAGAGCGGGATCAGCAGGAGCTGCCCGGGGATCATCATCGTCAGCAGGATGACGTTGAAGACGAACTCACGCCCGAAGAACCGCAGGCGCGCCAGCGCGTAGCCGACGATCGAGGAGAAGATCAGCACGCTCGCGGTCTGCACCCCGTAGACGAAGACGCTGTTGAACAGCGCCCGGCCGATCGGGATCTGGGTGAACACCGCCCGGAAGTTGTCGAGCGTGGGCTGCCTCGGTATCAGGTTGAGGTCGAAGATCTCGCGCGGCCCTTTGAGCGCGGTCGACGCCATGTAGAGGAAGGGCAACAGGAACGTCAGGGCAGCCAACGAGAGGAGCGTGTAGAAGAGCAGCTGACGCAAGCGCAGCGGCCAGCGCTCGAGCCGCCTCTGGATCCCCTGGCTGCTGTAGTCGGGAGCTGGCCGCGCCATCAGTAGCCGACCTCCCGCTCCAGATAGCGGCGCTGGACCACCGTGACAAGGAAGATCAGCACGGCCAGCACGAGGCCGATGGCGGCGGCGTAGCCCATGCGCAGGAACTGGAACGCCTGCTGGTAGAGGTAGAGGACGAGGCTGAGCGTGGCGTCGAGCGGCCCGCCGGCGGTCATCACGAAGGGCTCGACGAAGAGCGAGAACCCGCCGATGGTGGAGAGGATGACGACGAGGATGAAGGCGGGGTTGAGCAACGGGAACGTGATGTAGCGGAAGCGCTGCCACTGCGTGGCGCCGTTGAGGCTCGCCTCCTCGTAGAGCTGAGCCGGGATCGACTGCAGGGAGGCCAGGAAGATCATCAGGTAGTAGCCGACGTTCTTCCAGGTGGCCATGATGGCGATGCTCGGCATCGCCAGGCGCGGATCGGAGAGCCAGCCCACCGGGCCGAGGTCGACGCGGGCGAGCAGCTGGTTGAGCAGCCCGTCGTCGGCGTAGAGCCGCAGCCAGACCAGGCTGATAATGGCCCCGGACGTGACGTAAGGCAGGAAGAAGGACACCCGAAACAGGCCGCGTGCGATGAGCTGCTGGTTGAGGATCACGGCGAGAGCCAGCGCCACAACGATCTGCAGCGGGATATGCACGACCAGGAAGACCGCGGTGTTCGAGAGCGCCTTCCAGAACAGCTCGTCAGTGAAGAGCCGCTCGAAGTTCCGCAAGCCGACGAAGGGCCGCTCGGGCCTCACGATGTTCCAGTTGTGGAAGGTCAGATAGATGGCGAACCCCAGCGGGTAGGCCACGAAGATCGCGAAGAAGATCAGGTACGGAAGCGTGAAGAGGTACCCGACCGGATTGGAGCCCCTGAGGCGGCGCCAGAGGCCGTCGCGGGTCGTGCGCTCGCTCGTCACG
>CAZQVC010000094.1:0-8832 GCA_964596625.1 uncultured bacterium
TCAGTCGGTGTCTAGGCGGGGTATGAGCTCGTCGAAGAACAGGCCCTGCAGCTTGAGGCGGTAGCCCTCCGGCTTGATCAGCACCTCGAGGTAGACCCGCTCCTCCTTGTGACCGTTGGTGTCGAGCAGCAGGGCGCGGCCCTGCGAGGCGACGTTGACCCCGCCGCGCACCGGCGTGTGGCCGTAGATGCCGAGGCGGTACTCAGTGCCTTCGAAGAAGTCCCGGTCCTCCTGGATCCAGCGCCTGCGGTTCTCGAGGTAGAAGCCCTGGTCGTAGGTGTTGTGCTCCGGCAGGGGACCGACGTGGGCCAGGTGCAGTCCCTCCAGGACGACCTCGTACGGCCAGGAGGCGATCCAGGCCCTGAGGTCCTCGTCGAGTTCCCCGCCGTGGCCCGGCTTCCACTCGAGGTGGGCGACGTCGTCGGTGCGCAGCGGGCCCTGGTCCTGGCTGATCGCGTTGTAGTCGTGGTTGCCCATGATGATCGTCATGCGGCCCGCCGGCAGGCGGTCCTGGAAGCCCTTGACCTCACGCAGGAAGTCCTCCTGGACCTTCTCGGCTCGCTCCAGGTGACGGGGGTTGTACTCGTCGTAACGGCGGACGTTGGTGAGGTCGGCGTAGCGCTCGCGGCTCTTGGCGTGAACCAGGTCGCCGAGCAGGACCAGTCGCACGTCGTCCTCGCGCAAGGCCTCGGTCGGCTTGTTGCGCTCGTCGGCCAGGCCGGCGTCGCGCAGCATGGCCCACAGCTTCTCCGGTTGCACGTGGATGTCGCCGATGACGATCAGGCGCACGCGCGTGCCTCCGAGAACCCCCATCGCCGCTGCGTGACGAGGCTAGTTGAGGCCGCTCTCAATTCTGCGCGTTCGTCTCCAGTATCGGCAGTGGGTCGACCGGGTCGCCGTTGACCCTGATCTCGAAGTGGAGGTGCGAGCCGGTGGAGTTCCCGGTGCTGCCGATGCGTGCGATGAGGTCGCCGGCAGCGACCCGTTGTCCCTCGTTCACCAGCAGCTCGGAGGCGTGGGCGTAGTAGTACTCGGTGTCCCCGTCCTCGACGATCACCAGGTAGCCGTAGCCCCCCTGCCAACCGGAGAACTTCACGACCCCGCCGACGGCCGCATGGATCGGATCGCCCGTCTCGCCGTCGATGTCGAGACCAGAGTGGAAGTTCGAGCCGCCGATCCACAACTGACGGTACCCGTAGCGGGAGGTTATCGCCCCGTAGATAGGCCACAACATGGCGCCTTGCGCCAACGGCGTGGCGGCCTCGACGGCGCGGCCGGCCTGCACCTCGGCGCCCGGCAGGATGCGCAGCTGCTGGCCGACGATGACGCGGTCGCTGCGCAGGTCGTTGGCGCCTCGTATCGCCGCGACGGTGGTGTTGTGGCTGCGGGCCAGCGCCCAGAGGCTGTCGCCCGGCTGGACGGTGATGGTCTCGGGGATCGCGCCACCGAGGTCGGTCGCGTCGGCAGCGTAGCGGCCCGGCACGGTGACCTGGTGGCCGGGCTGCAGGATGGTGCCGCCGGTGATGCCGTTGGCGGTGCTGAGGTCCTCGAGCGAGACGTTGTAGGCCTGGGCGATGGCCCAGAGGCTGTCGCCCGGCTGGATGGTGACGACCAGCGGAGCGGGCGGCTGGTTGCCGGCGTGCAGCTGCAGCACCTGGCCGGGGTGGATGACGGTGCCGCCGAGGTCGTTGAAGGCGATGAGGTC
Organism: uncultured bacterium; assembly: GCA_964596625.1. GTDB lineage: Bacteria > Deinococcota > Deinococci > Deinococcales > Trueperaceae > DASRWD01. Next base: position 1,706 of record CAZQVC010000094.1, read on the forward strand.
GGCGACGCTGATGTCGTGGTCGACGGCGATGTCGTAGAGCGTGTCGCCGGCCCTCACCACCACGGTGGTCGGCGCGGCGGTGGCCGGCGCCGGCTGGTCTTGGCCCGGCACGGAAAGAACTTGACCGGGGCGGATGGCATCCCCGGTCAGCTGGTTCATGCTCTTGATCGTCGCCACGTCGGTTCCCGCGGCCTTCGCGATGCTCCACAGCGTGTCGCCGACTTGCACCGTTACGGACTTTGCTGAGGCTAGGGGAACAGCCAGCGCGGCTGCGATGATGAGAGGGAGGAGGCGACGATGTGCTGGCATCGTCGGCCAACATAGCAGAATTCGGCATCCAGGCTAGCGGAAAAAATCCACCAGCGCTGTGACGCTTGATGCACCGGCGTCAGCGGCCGGCGCGCTCGGCGTTTCGTGAGCTCCGCGGCGGGGTTCCGGCGCGCGGCAATGGGCGTGGGCCGTGCGCCACGCTCGCTTCAGTCGCGGGGGTCTATCACCCTCTCGGACACGGCCCTGTGGCCCAGCTCCAGCTGTATCAGGCAGTAGCGCTCGATCTGTAGGTCGGTCGCGACCCCGTGGATTATCCGGATCTGCAGCAACGACACCTCGTTCTCGAGGAGGAACGTCGGCACCAGGTCTAGCCTCTCCATGCCGCGAACCGTAGCAGCGCAGCTCTTACGAGACACTTAACCGCAGCCGGCGACGTGCCGGCTTCACGGCGAGCTGACCGGACCCGGGCCGGCCGCTCAGTCTGGCAGGACCCTGGTGCCGCCTGAAACGTCTGCGTCGCCGCGCTGCCCCAGCGCGGCCGTCACGCCGGCCGGGTCGCGCCCGTCGGCGATCACGGCGAACGGCGCCCCGCGAGCGATGGCGGCGAGCGCCGACTCGACCTTCGGGATCATGCCCCCGGCTATGCGGCCGTCGGCGATGCGCGCCTCCGCCTCGGCCTTGGTGAGCGAGCCGATCAGGCTCTCGGGCCTGGCCGGGTCGTCGAGTACCCCTGGCACGTTGGTGAGGAAGAACACGCCCTCGCCCAAGGCCGCGGCGACGGCGCCGGCCACCTCGTCGGCGTTGACGTTGAGGGACTCGCCGCGCTCGTCGACGGCCACGCAGTTGACCACCGGAACCAGGCCGGCGGCCCGCAGCGCGTCGAGCGCGGCCGGGCTCACGCTGCGCACGTGGCCGACGCGGCCCAGCTCGGGGTCGGCCGGCTCGGCCAGCAGCAGCGAGGCGTCGCGGCCGCTCAAGCCGACCGCGGGGCCGATCTCCTGGGCCAACCGCTTGCCGAGGGTGGTGAGCACGTCCTCGATGACGACCATGCTGGGCTCGCTCGTCACCCGCAGCCCTCGCACGAAGCGGTGCTCGAGCCCAGCGCGGTCGAGGGCGTCCTTGATGAACGGCCCGCCGCCGTGGACCACGACGGGCCGGCCACCGGCCCGGGCCAGCTCACGGATCGCGCTGGCCACGGCGCGGCGGGTGGCGTCGTCGGTCATGGCGTTGCCGCCGTACTTCACGACCACGCCCCGGCGGCCGCCGGCGTCGGACAGGCGCTTGTCCCGCGAGGCGCTGGGGGAGTGACTCACGCGGAAGAGTCTAAGTCACCGTGGTAGATTCGAAGGCGCGTCCATGGATAAGGCATCGGTTCCGTTGGTCTTCGGTACGGACGGTTGGCGTGACGTCATCGCCGAACGCTTCACCTTCGACAACCTGCGCAAGGCTGCCGCCGCGTACGCCGAGCACCTGCTCGAGCGCTCGGCGTCGGGACCCGTGCTGGTGGGCTACGACACGCGCTTCCTCGGCCGAAGGTTCGCCCGCGAGGTGGCCGGAGTGCTGCGCCGCTCGGGGCTGGAGGCGCTGGTCAGCGCCGACTACCTGCCAACACCGGCGCTGTCGTTCGGCGTCGCCCACTACGGCGCGAGCGGCGGCGTGATGATCACCGCCTCGCACAACCCGCCGGAGTACAGCGGCTTCAAGCTCAAGGGCAGCTACGGCGGCACCGCGACCGACGACATCTACCGCGACGTCGCCCGACGGGCGCGGTCCGCCGAGGCTCCGCCGGCCGGCGGGCCGAAGAGCGACGACATCGGTGAGTTCGACGTTCGCGAGCCGTACTACGAGGCGCTCGGCCGCCTGGTCGACCTCGAGCTGCTGCGGCGGGCCGACGCGACCCTGGTGCACGACCCCATGGGCGGGGCGGGCAGCGGCTGGCTCAAGGGCTTCGCCAACGCGACTGGCGCCTTGAGGGTGGAGGAGACGCGCGCTCGTCCCGACCCGCTGTTCCACGGCGTGAACCCCGAGCCGATCCCCGCCAACCTGCAGCCGACCAGCGAGCTCATGGAGGGTCCGAGCGAGAGGTCGCTGGGCGCGCCGCGGATGGGCGGCGGCCCGCTGTTCGCGGTGGCCACCGACGGTGACGCCGACCGGCTAGGCGTGGTGCTGCCCGGCGGCGCCTACTTCAACTCGCATCAGATCTTCGCCGTGCTGCTCGACCACCTCGCGAGGTCCCGTCCCGCCGACGCCCCGGCCGCCGCCGTGGTCAAGACGTTCACGGTCAGCCGCATCGTCGAGCGTCTCGCGCGTGCTCGAGGCCTGGAGGTGAAGGAGACGCCGGTCGGCTTCAAGTACATCGTCGACGCGATGCTCGCCGGCGACGTGCTCATCGGCGGGGAGGAGTCGGGGGGCATCGGCGTGGGCGGTCACCTGCCGGAGCGTGACGGCATCGCCAACGCGCTGCTGCTGCTCGAGGCGGTGGTGAAGGCCGGTGAGCCTCTGGCCGAGCTCTTCGCGCGGCTCGAGCAGGAGACGGGCTGGCGGCACGCGTACGACCGGCTCGACCTGCACCTGGCCGACGAGGCGACCAAGGCGCGGGCGCTGGCGAGGCTCGCCGACCCGCCTGGCGCGATCGGGGGCTGGGAGGTCACCTCCGTCGAGGACCGCGACGGCCTGAAGCTGAACCTGGCCAGCGAGTCCACGGCCGCTCCCACCGCGTGGCTGCTGTTCAGGGCAAGCGGCACCGAGCCGGTGCTGCGGCTCTACTGCGAGGCGCCGGACCCCGACGCCGTGCGGCAACTGCTCGACGCCGCCGAAAGGCTCGTCGCCTAGAGCTGAGTGAACTCCTTGGGGCTGCGCGAGAGGATCTCGTGGCCGTCCTCCGTGACCAGCACCAGATCCTCGATCCGCAGGCCTGTGAAGCCTGGCAGGTACACGCCGGGCTCGACCGTGACGATCATGCCGGGCTGGAGCACGTCGTTGGAGCGCTGGGAGAGCCGCGGGTCCTCGTGGATCTCGAGGCCGGTGCCGTGGCCGAGGCTGTGCCCGAACGCCTCGCCCAGGCCGTGGCCCGCGAGGATCGAACGTGCGACGGCGTCGACCTCGCTGCCGCGCTTGCCGGGGGCGATGGCCTCGAGCGCGGCCTTCTGCGCCTCGAGCACGGCGTCGAACATGCGGCGCTCCTCTGCGCCGACCTCGCCGACTGCCACCGTGCGGGTCATGTCAGCGTGGTAGCCGCGGTAGGCGGCCCCGAAGTCCATCGTCACGAGCTCGCCCTCCTGGATCTTCTTGGGTGAGGCTACCCCGTGCGGCATCGCGCCGCGCTCGCCGCTCGCCACGATGATGTCGAAGCCGGAGCCGTCGGCGCCCTCCTGGCGCATCACGCGCTCGAGCTCGAGGGCCACCTCGACCTCGCTCACGCCGGCCCGCAGCGTGCCGAGCGCGGCAGCGTAGGCGACGTCGGTGATGCGCGCGGCCTCGCGCAGGTAGTCGATCTCCTGAGGCGACTTGACGACCCTCAGCTTCGCGATGAGGCCTTCGACGGCGAGGGGCTCGCCGCCGGTGAGCCTGGTGAGGTTCGAGAAGCGCTTGAGCGTGACGTGCTCGCTCTCGACCGCCAGCCTCAGGCCCCTGGCCGCCGCGGCGACGGCCTCGTCGGCGTTGCCCACGACCTCGACCGGCAGCCGCGACTCCTGGTCCGCCTGGGCGGTGTAGCGCGAGTCGGTGAACAGCACGGCGCGGTCGGGCAGGACCAGCACCGTGCCGTCCTCGGGAGAGGAGAAGTTCGAGAGGTAGCGGACGTTCGCCGGCTTGCTGACCATCAGCGCCTCGGCGCCGGCGGCGGCGAGGTCCTCACGAAGGCGGCTCATCTGGTCTGCGGCTGGTCTCGGTTGGGTCATGGCTCTCCTTGGCCCGAAGGGCCGGTCGGCAGGGCCGGCGCGCTCTAGGAGCCCGCCGCGGCGACGATGGCCAGCAGCTCGTCCTGCGTGAGGCTGGCGCCGCCGACGAGGCCGCCGTCGATGTCGGGCTGCGCCAGGAGCTCGCCGGCGTTCGAGGGCTTCATGCTGCCGCCGTAGAGGACGCGCACGGCGTCGGCCAGGTCGGGCAGCAGCTCGGCGAGCTCGGCGCGGACGGTGGCGCACATCGCCTGCGCGTCGTCGGCGGTGGCGGTGAGGCCGGTGCCGATGGCCCAGACCGGCTCGTAGGCGACCACCAGCTGAGCGGCGGTGGCGACCTCGACGCCCTGCAGCGCGCCGCGCAGCTGCGCCACGACGACCGCCTCGGCCTCGCCGGCGTCACGCTGGTCGCGGGTCTCGCCGACGCAGAGGATGGGCGTGAGGCCGGCCTCGAGGCAGCGCAGGAGCTTGGCCCTCAGCAGCGCGTCGTCCTCCCCGTGGTAGGCGCGGCGCTCGGAGTGTCCGACCACCACGAGCCTGGCGCCGGTGTCCTTGATCATGTCGGCCGAGACCTCGCCGGTGTAGGCGCCCTGCTCGTTGGCCGAGACGTCCTGCGCGGCCAGCGCCAGCGGGCTTCCCAGGGCCTGACGGGCCATCCCTGGCAGGTGCGTGTACGGCACCGCCAGCGCGACGTCGCACGGCAGCGGCTCGCGGGCGAGCAGGGCGGAGAGGAACTCGCGCGTCCAGCTCTGCGCCTCGCTCGGCAGCTTGTGCATCTTCCAGTTCCCGGCGATCAGTGGCCTGCGGGCATCCATGGCCACGAAGATACCGCAGGCCCGGCAGGGCGCGGCGCCAAGACGAGCCGGTGGCACAAACGCTAACGGCCGACGAGGCGTTGAACCTCGTCGGCCGTAAGCGCAAACTCTGGGTCGTGCCGAAGCGACTGCGCGCTTCAGCGCCGGATCAGGCGCGCACGCCCGGTTCGGACTTGCTGCGCCGCGGGGTCGGCTTGCTGGTCTTGCGCTTGCCGGAGCTGCCCGGGCCGTCGTCCGCGCGCGCCTCGAGCGCTGCGATGCCGCCGACCAGCGCCACGTCGAGGGCCTTGTCGATGTCCTGGACGTCGTGCACCTGCAGCGCCTTGGTGAGGTGCGTCGGCACGTCCTTCATGTCGGCGACGTTCTTGTCGGGGAAGACGATGTGCTTGATGCCAGCGCGCTTGGCGCCGAGGATCTTCTCCTTGAGCCCGCCGATCGGCAGCACGCGGCCGCGCAGGGTGATCTCGCCCGTCATCGCCACGTCCTTGCGCACCGGCGTGCCGGTGAGCGCGCTGATCAGCGAGGTGGCCAACGCCAACCCGGCGCTGGGGCCTTCCTTCGGCGTGCCGCCGGAGGGCACGTGGATGTGGATCTCGTTCTCGTCGAGGGTGCTCGAGTCGATGCCGAAGCGCTTGGCGTTGGACTTCGCGTAGGTCAGAGCGGCCCTGGCCGACTCCTTCATGACGTCGCCGAGCTGGCCGGTGAGGACCAGGCCGGACTTGCCGGGCGTGACCGACGTCTCGACGAACAGGATGTCGCCGCCAACGGGCGTGTAGTACATGCCGGTCGCGACGCCCACGAGGTTGTCCTCGGCCTCCGACTCCGGCGTGAAGCGCTGTACGCCGAGGTACTGCTCGAGGCTGCGCTCGGTGATCCGCACGCGCTTGGCCTCGCCGACGGCGATGCGCCTGGCCGCCTTGCGCGCCAGCGTGCCGATCAACCGCTCGAGGTTGCGCACGCCCGCTTCGCGCGTGTAGGAGGTGATGACCCTGGTGAGCGCGCCGTCGGTGATCGTCACCTGGTTCGCCTTGAGGCCGTTCTCCACCAGCTGGCGAGGCAGCAGGTAGCGCTTGGCGATCTCGAGCTTCTCCTGCTCGATGTAGCTGGAGAACTCGATCGACTCCATGCGGTCGTAGAGCGCCTCGGGGATCTGCTGGGCGTAGTTGGCCGTGGCGATGAACAGCACCTCTGAGAGGTCGAACGGGACGCCGAGGTAGTGGTCGACGAAGTTGGCGTTCTGCGCCGGGTCGAGGACCTCGAGCAGCGCGGAGCTGGGGTCGCCCTGGTAGGAGGTGCCGAGCTTGTCGACCTCGTCGAGCAGGAACACCGGGTTCTTGGCGCCGGCCTGGCGGATGCCCTGGATGATGCGGCCGGGCATCGAGCCGATGTAGGTGCGGCGGTGGCCGCGGATGTCGGACTCGTCGCGCGCCCCGCCGAGGCTGATGCGCACGTACTCGCGCCCCAGGGCCTTGGCGATCGACTGCGCGATGCTCGTCTTGCCGACGCCGGGAGGTCCGGCGAACAGCAGGATGGGGCCCTTGTTCACCTCGAACGCGTCGAGCTCGCCCTTGCTGGCGCGCTCGGCCTTGAGCTTGCGCACCGCGAGGTACTCGAGCACGCGGTCCTTGACCTTCTCGAGGCCGTAGTGGTCCTCGTCGAGGATCTCCTCGGCCTCCTTGAGGTCGAGCCGGTCCTCGGTGCGGACGTTCCACGGCAGCTCGGTGATGGTCGTGAGGTAGGTGCGGATCACCGAGGCCTCGGCCGAGTCGGGGTGCATGCGCGCCAGCCGGTTCAGCTCGCGCTGCGCCTCCTTCATCGTGGCCTCCGGCAGCTCGAGCGCCTCGAGCTTCTCGCGGAAGGCCTCGACCTCGTCCTCCTCGTCGTCGGAGCCGGAGAGCTCCTTCTGCAGCGCCTTGATCTGCTCGCGCAGGAAGTACTCGCGCTGGTTGCGGTCGATCTCGTCCTTGACCTCGCGCTGGAGGCGACGCTGGGTCTCCTGCAGCTCGATCTCGGTGTCGATGAGGACGAGGACCTTGCGCAGGCGCTCGGAGACGCTGGCCGCCTCGAGCACCGCCTGCTTGTCCGCCAGCTTGAAGTCGAGGTGGTAGGCGACGTAGTCGGCGAACTGGCCGGGGTCCTCGAGGTT